>JAIFKQ010000181.1:3167-8374 GCA_020049515.1 Paludibacter sp.
TCCTATTCACCTCCAGCTTCCGACAAATCGGAATAAATGGCACAGGAGGCAAATAATATAAAATCAGTGCGCTCTAAGCGCCTATACCAAACTAATAATTAATAATTCAATTACGTTTGGATAACAATGCGCTTTACAATTAATCTTCCCGTTTTTGTCGGGATGCTTGGATCTCAATGTTCTATTACCATTTTTATGTTTCTACATAAGGCTAATCACATTTAAACCTGTGGGTATTAATAAGAGAAAAATACACATTTAGCAATAAATGTGTTTTTGTTTATAATTTGAAAGCATACAAATGAACAAATGAACAATTAAACATATATCTTTGTTACATCAAATAAAAACGCATAATATGATAAGGAAATTAACTCTGTCCATTGCTTTTATATTAGTAGCATTGGTCTCGATTGGTCAAATTTTAGAACCAATAAAATGGAAGCAAGAAATAAAAATTACAGGTGAAGGTACTGCCAATGTTTTAATAAAAGCTACCATTGATGAAGGCTGGCATTTATATGGATTAAACCTTCCCAAAAATGGTCCTCGAGCCACCTCTATTGTTTTTGAATCAATGGGCGATGCAAAGAAAATAGGTGATTTACAATCTCCTTCAAAGCTCATTAAAGCTTTCGATGCCAATTTCGATATGGAACTTAATTGGTATGCCGATGAAGCCGTTTTTATTCAAAAAATTACCTACACAGATGCTTCTAAAGTGAAACTAAAGGGCTATGTAGAATTTATGGCCTGCAACGATGAAAGTTGTTTGCCTCCTTCGCAAGAGCCATTCAGTCTGGCACTTACCGCTCAAGCTCCAGTAGTAGAAACTCCAGTTGCAACCTCATTGGTTGACTCCAATGAAGTAGCCGATTATTGGGCGCCTGTTATTAAGGAATTAAATAGTTTTGGTGGCTCTGCAGCAAGTTCAGCTGCTTCCACTTCGCTTTGGTTGATTTTTCTAGCTGGTTTGCTAGGCGGATTTTTGGCATTATTTACGCCTTGTGTTTGGCCAATTATTCCAATGACGGTCAGCTTTTTTCTCAAACGCTCCGAAAACAAATCACGAGGACGCCGCGATGCCATTTTGTATGGTTTGGCCATAATATTTATCTATGTTATTCTGGGCATTCTCATTACCTTGATTTTTGGAGCCAGTGCGTTGAATAGTTTATCCACCAATGCCATTTTCAACCTGATATTCTTTGCTTTACTTGTCGTATTTGCTGTATCATTTTTTGGGGCATTTGAAATAACTTTACCCGCCTCGTGGACAACAAAAATGGATGCCAAAGCCGACTCAACCGCTGGTTTTGTAAGTATATTATTTATGGCATTCACATTGGTGCTCGTCTCTTTTTCTTGTACCGGACCCATCATTGGAACTTTATTGGTACAAGTGTCAGGTAGCGGTTCAATATTGGCTCCTGCTATCGGTATGCTTGGTTTTGCTGTGGCTTTGTCCATACCTTTCAGCCTATTTGCCCTTTTCCCTTCGTGGCTCAAAACGTTGCCACGCTCGGGTGGATGGCTCAATTCGGTGAAAGTAGTGTTGGCATTTTTAGAGCTTGCCTTGGCACTCAAATTCCTTTCTGTAGCCGATTTGGCTTATGGATGGCGCCTGCTCGACCGGGAAGTTTTTCTATCACTTTGGATCGTTATTTTTGCACTTTTGGGAATGTATTTATTGGGCAAATTGCGCTTTTCGCACGACGATACCAAAAATCACACTTCGGTAACAGGTGTATTTTTGGCAATGATTTCGTTTGCTTTCTCACTTTATATGATTCCTGGACTGTGGGGCGCGCCACTAAAAGCAATAAGTGCTTTTGCACCACCACTTTATACGCAAGATTTTAGTATGTACGAAGATGAAGTGCATCCTGCTTTTACCGATTTTGATTTGGGAATGGCTTTTGCGGCACAAAAAAATCTGCCAGTAGTGGTTGATTTTACGGGATTTGGATGCGTAAATTGTAGAAAAATGGAAGCTTCTGTTTGGACCGATCCTACTGTAAAAGAATTACTTAACAAAAACTACGTCCTTATCTCCTTGTATGTTGATGATAAAACTGAACTTCCAGCGCCTTTTGAAGTACAGGAAAATGGTAGGACACGCAAAATTACAACGGTTGGAGATAAATGGAGTTATTTGCAACGGGTGAAATTTGGTGCCAACGCACAGCCATTTTATGTAATGCTTGATAATCAAGGAAATCCATTGAATAAACCGTTTACCTTCGACGAAAATCCGGTGAACTTTATAAACTGGTTGGAAAATAAATAAAATGTTTTTTGGTCAATGAAAATCACATTTGTGAATGATGTCCGTTCAATCTTATTTTGAGTTTAGTACATTTTGTCTTGTTTTATAAAGAATGTTCACTACAATTCTGCCATTATGCCACCCGAATTCTGCCAAAATAGGAGTTCGGGTGTTTTGGCAAAATTATTGATTGTTTTAAAAAGATTTTTTTTCACGAAAACAACACTAAAGTGTGAAACTACAACAATTTACTCCGTCAGAAATATATAAAATAATTTATAAACGTATTTTTCTAACTCCCTTTTGGTTTAGGGCGTTATTTACACAAAAATTAAATATGAAAAAACAAAAACATAACGAAGAACAATCTGAAGTAATTGAACCCGTAATGAACAATGAAGATGTGCAAGCTGCTGAGTCGGCAGAAACCACAGAAACCACAGAAACTAAAGAGTCAACACAAACTACTGAGCAAGCTGCCGACCAGATAGAAGATGAATTGGGGCAAATAACACAAAAATGTGTTGAGCTGAACGATAAAAATTTGCGTTTGATGGCTGAGTTTGACAATTATCGCAAACGTACACTCAAAGAACGTATGGATTTGCTGAAAACTGCCAGCGAAGGTGTGTTGGTAAATATGCTTCCCTTGGTGGACGATTTTGAACGCGCCATGAAAGCTATGGAGACTTCTGAAGATGTACAAGCTGTAAAAGATGGCGTAGAGTTGATTTATTCTAAATTTATTGCATTCCTGCTTCAAAATGGCGTAAAAGCTATTCCAGATAAAAATGAAACCTTTGATACCGAATTTCATGAAGCAATAACTACTTTTCCAGCTCCTAGTGAAGAACTAAAAGGAAAAATTATTGATTGCGCCTCAAAAGGTTACACGTTGAATGAAAAGGTTATACGTTTTTCTAAAGTAGTAGTAGGAGAGTAGATTTAGTTGACAGTTGACAGTTGATAGTTGGCAGTTATCAGTTGACAGTTATCAGTTGAAAGTTATCTTTTCACTAATGGAGTGGTTGACATTCAGCCCTTGTGGTATCAATAATCACTATTAATTGTGAACTATCAACTATCAACTGATAACTATCAACTAATCCCTAATCACAAAATAAAATTATGTCCAAAAGAGATTTTTACGAAATATTAGAAGTATCTAAATCTGCTTCTGCAGACGATATAAAAAAGGCTTATCGGAAAAAGGCCTTGCAATATCATCCTGACAAAAATCCGGGTGACAAGCAATCCGAAGAAAAATTCAAGGAAGCTGCAGAAGCTTATGAAGTGCTGAGCGACCCACAAAAACGTCAGCGTTATGACCAATATGGGCATGCCGGAGTTGGTGGTGCATCTGGAAATGGTGGCTATGGTGGCGGCGGAATGAACATGGATGATATTTTCACTCATTTCGGCGATATTTTTGGTGGTCATTTTGGTGGTGGCGGTTTCAGCGGCTTTGGTGGACAACAAAGAGGTGGCGGACAGCGAGTTCGTCGTGGTTCCGATTTGCGCGTGAAAGTAAAGCTTACCTTGGCCGAGATAGCCGTTGGCGTAGAAAAGAAAATCAAGGTAAAAAAACAAGTATTATGTTCGCATTGCAACGGCACGGGAGCAGCACATGGGTCGGCTACTACCACTTGTCACACCTGTAATGGTCAAGGACGAGTTACTCGGGTACAAAACACAATTCTTGGCCAGATGCAAACGGCTGTAGAATGCCCAACATGTAACGGAGATGGTAAAATTATCAAGGATAAATGTTCGCATTGTAGCGGCGAAGGTGTAGTGCGTGAAGATGAAGTAATTACCATCAATATACCTGCCGGCGTTATGGAAGGCATGCAACTTTCCGTTAGCGGAAAAGGAAATGCAGCGCCTAGGGGAGGAGCAAACGGTGATTTATTGGTACTAGTGGAAGAAGAAGCACATCCAGAACTCATACGTGATGAAAACGACTTGATATATAACTTGTTACTTACCGTACCCATGGCCACATTGGGTGGTTCGGTAGAAGTGCCAACCGTAGAAGGGAAAGTAAAAGTTACCATTGCACCAGGAACTCAGCCTGGCAAAGTGCTAAGGCTTAGAGGTAAGGGTTTGCCAAGTGTAAACCGTTACGGTACAGGTGATTTGTTGGTGAACATCGGCGTTTATATTCCAGAAAATCTGAATAGAGAAGAAAAATCTATTATAGAGAAATTGGCTAAATCTGATAATGTGAAACCCAATGCATCGGCTTCTCGCAATTTCTTTGCACATTTCAGAAATATGTTTGAATAGAAATAATTCAAACGCTCAATATGAAAACGGGATTGGAACGAAAGTTTTAATCCCGTTTTTTTTTTTGTTGGAGAACGATATGGGATGATGAATGGATAAAATAATGAAGTGTAAAAATATATTTTAATAATTAGATTGTGAAAACAAATCCTTTTCGTACATTTGCAAATCAAATAAACAAAATACACTATCGACAACAAATCGATGCAATGATATCTGGCGTACGGTAGAGACGATGCATGCAACGTCTCTACATGAAAACCATTTTTTCAACATTTTATAAATAGCATTTTGCTATTGTTCGCAATTCCGAAACCTAAGAGATTTAGATATTTTCAAAATATAAACAAAGCAATGATTAACATCGAAAAACAAGTAGCGTATTGGTTTACATGTGCTAATGACGATTTTGAATCAGCAAAATTATTGATATCAAATAATCGATTTTTGCACGGGCTATTCTTTTGCCATTTAGTTATCGAAAAAGCAATAAAAGCAATTGTTGTAAAGCAAACAGAAGAAATAGCTCCTCGATCACATAATCTTTTGTATTTAGCAGGTATGGCAAAACTATCATTTGCTGAAGAGGATGAAATTTTTCTTGGCATTCTGATGAAATATCAGCTACAGGGACGATATCCTGATTATC
>JAIFKQ010000158.1 GCA_020049515.1 Paludibacter sp.
TTCATTTTCAATAATTTCCGTCATCACGTCCTTAATATCCAGTCCCGCAGCAGCTATTTGTTGTGGAATAAAGCTGGTGGTAGTCATTCCTGGCGTGGTATTTACTTCCAGCAAGTTGATGATTTCACCTTCGGAAATAATATAATCGATGCGTACAATGCCTTTGCAGCCCAAAATATCATAAATGGCGGAAGTCAGTTTTTGAACGCGTTCGGTTAATGCATCACTTATGCGCGCCGGAGTAATCTCCTGAACCTGACCTTTATACTTGGCATCGAAATCGAAAAATTCATTTTCGCTCACCACTTCCGTTACAGGCAAAACCTGCGATTTGGTTTTGGTTTTATACACACCGCAGGTAATTTCCGTTCCAGCCAAAAAAGCCTCAATCATAACTTCGCTTCCTTCTGCAAAAGCATGATTTATAGCAGGTTGCACTTGTTCCAACGTTTTTACTTTAGTCACCCCAAAACTGCTACCGCCCACGTTGGGTTTTACAAAGCAGGGGAAACCAATTTTATCGGCCACCTCTTCGTCAGTAACCGTTTGACTGGCACGCAAAACCATCGACTCGGCCACTTTTACGCCAAAACCCTTCAGGTATTGATTGCAAGTAAATTTATTGAAAGTAATGGCTGCTGCCAGCACTCCACAACAAGAATAGGGCAAACCAATCAACTCAAAATATCCCTGCAATATACCGTTTTCTCCGGGTGTACCGTGAATGGTGATGTATGCAAAATCGAAGTTGGTTTTTACAGTATTTCGGATAAAGCTGAAATCGTTTTTGTCGATAGTTAACTTTTCTGTGTCCGACCATTCTACCTGCCATTTCTGGCCTACAATGGTAACAATGAACAAATTATAACGCTCTTTGTCAATGAACGAATACAGTCCCGCTGCACTTTTGAGCGAAACAACTACTTCCGACGAATCGCCGCCGGCAACAATGGCTATGTTTTTTTTCATAAATAAAGATGACCCCTAGCACTTTAGTTTGAAATACTATTGGTTTGATTTTAAAAATATTATTATATAAAATCGGCTGAACTTCTTTATTGAAATTCAGCCAATCAATTATTTATTTTGCAGTATTGAAGTATCATATTATTTCATTTAAAATTTCTTCAATCTGAATTTTATTTTCTGGTAGATCGTTTTTAGCAATATCCCAAATTATCTCATAATCAATTCCAAAATACTCGTGTGATACTTTATTTCTCAATAAATACATCTCACTCCAAGGAATATTCTGATACCTTGATTTGATTTCAGAAGATAAGTTTTTGGATGCTTCTCCAATTATTTCAAAATTACGAATTACTGCATCTACTGTTTTGTAGTCCTTTTTAAATGTTGTAAAAGTATAACCTTCAGTATATTCGGATATTCTATTTATTGCTAATAGAATATCATCGAGATACATTCTGTATGTTCTGTCTTCCTTTTTCATCAAATATACACTAATTGATTCAAAATGTGACTTTTAATTTGATCTTTAAGTGCATTTTTTGTTACTAAATCCACCTTCTTTCCAAATATTTTTTCCAAATATAACTCCAATGAAAAAAATTTCCAACCAATCGGTTTATCAAACTCTACTAGTATATCAATATCACTTTCTTCAGTATTTGTTTCATTTGCATAAGAACCAAAAATACCAATTTCCTTTACCGAATATTCGGAAAATAATATAGGTTTCAGCTCTCTCAATTTGTTGATAATTTGATTTTTAGTTTCCATAATAACTATTATTTAATTTGCAAAAATAGAACTATTTTATGACATTTCAATAGATATTCATCTAAATAATTAATTTGGAATTTTCATATTGGGTCTTGCGATATCCGCAGCGCAATATAAAAAAAAGCATATCACATGACACGTAAGCAACCAAAACTTGCCTCATTCCCCTTTAGGGGTTAGGGGTTCTTATTCCATCCTATTAGTCCTTGCATATCGTCCAGCAATTCACTTTCGAAATGCATAAATTCGCCTGTTCGCGGATGCACAAAACCAAGCGTTTTGGCGTGTAGAGCTTGTCGTGGACATATTTCGAAGCAGTTTTTTACAAACTGTTTGTACTTGGCAGCAGTAGTTCCTTTCAAAATGTCGTGGCCACCATACCGCTCGTCGTTGAAAATAGTATGACCTATGTGCTTCATGTGTACCCTAATTTGGTGCGTGCGGCCTGTTTCTAATCTGCATTCCACCAAAGTGACGTAACCCAATCGTTCCAACACTTTGTAGTGCGTTATGGCATGTTTGGCTGCTGGATTTTCACCTTCGGGGAAAACAGTAAACTGCATTCTATCTCGTGGGTCGCGTGCCAAAGCACCGATAATAGTGCCTTCATCCTCTTTTACATTGCCCCAAACAAGTGCCTGATAACGACGTTGAGTAGTTTTATCAAAAAATTGCTTGCCAAGATTTGTTTTTGCCATTTCGGTTTTAGCAATAAGCAATAAACCCGAAGTATCCTTGTCGATACGGTGTACCAATCCTATACGTGAATCGTTGGCATCGAAACCGGGAGTATCTTTTAGGTGAAAAGCTATAGCATTGAGAAGCGTACCATCAAAATTACCGAAACCAGGATGTACAACCAAATTCGGTTGCTTATTGACGAGCAAAATGTCGTCATCTTCGTACACAATATTGATGGGAATATCCTGCGGAATAATTTCAAATTGCGACGGTGGATAAGCCATCACAATAGTGATAATATCTAGTGCCTTGGTTTTATAATTGGACTTTACTGATTTGCCGTTCACCAAAATATTTCCAGCCGTGGCAGCATCCTGAATTCGGTTGCGCGACGTGTTGGACATGCAGTTTACCAGGTACTTATCTATTCGGCAAGAAGCTTGACCTTTGTCCACTAAAAAGCGGAAATGCTCAAAAAGCTCCTGCTCTTCTCCTACTCCACCCAAATCTACAATTTCGTCGAAAGCTGGTTCGTCTAAAAAATCTTCTATCACTATCAAAGGTTAACTATTTATTTGAGGTTTAGAAAAAGACCTCTTCTTTATCAACAGCTTTTACATCTTCTTCAAAAATTTCATTTAACCGCAATTTATCTTTGGTTAGAAAAATATCAATTGATGTACCAGTATTCACAGTATTTCTTGCACCAGGGCGTTGGCGATAAATAAAATAATCCGCTTCGTCGTCCGATGGCGGAGTATCATACTCAATTGTTCCCACCACAAGCTGGGCAGAAAGAATCTCCTCGCTAGCAACTTCCAGGGCTAGTCCTTTTAATGCTGGAACATCCACCTGTGTAGCGCCCAAACCATTTCCTACAACCAACACCACGGTGCTACCTTCGGGAAGGCGCGAACCTGCAAGCATAACTCTATCATTATATTTTACTTCCAACACCAAATCTTTATAATCGGAAGGTGCATATTTTACGCTGCCAATAACCAAACCAATAGATTGCAGCATGGCATCTGCTTGACGGTAAGACACATCACTCACATCGGGCAAAGTTACTTGACGAACTTGGCGAGAATTTATAATTAAATAAATAGCGCGATTATTTTTTACGTTAGAATTTGGTGCAGGAATTTGATCTATAATAGTGCCCAGTTTCTTATTGCGAACATACACACTATCAATCACTTGCACAAACAATCCTTGTTTGGCTAGAATATTTTCGGCCTCTTCTACATAAGAACCCCTCAAATCGGGTACAACTTCGTAATCGCCATGATTGGTGTAATAATCCATGGCAAAAAGTGCAATCCATGCGAGCGCTACAAAAATAGCAATGGCAATTAATATATTTTTCAATACAAAACCACCGAAAGTTTCCTTCCAAAATCTTTTAATATCCATAAATTTATTTACAAGAAAAAAGTTATGAGTTATAAGTAGTTGATTTATAGTCAATACAACAGAAACCGAACTCAAATATTTCAGATGTCAAAAATAATCATTTTATTGCTACCAAAGGGGCTAAAAACAAAAAAAGTAAAAACTCTATTGAAGTCTTTACTTTCTTTATACTGTTTTTGCAGAATCCTTAGATTTTGTGACGAGGTTCGTCGGCAACGGTAAGTTTTGCTCTGCCTTTGGCACGACGGCTTGCTAATACTCTGCGTCCGTTTGCTGTTGCCATTCTTTCACGAAATCCGTGTTTGTTTTTTCTTTTTCTTACTGAAGGTTGAAACGTCCTTTTCATTGCTCTGTGTGTTTATGTTGTTATTTTTACAATTCGGGGTTTTGGACTGCAAAAATAGATGTTTTTTTCGAGACTGCAAACTGTTGATAACTTTTTCTTTAGAAAATAACTTATTGTTGGAAATATACTTATGAAAAAAGTACCTCTTATTCAACTGATCAACCGCTATTTGTAGGTAATTATATCTTCGTTAAACAAATTATAGTTTATTCTTCATCTCTATTTTCAACTTTATTTCCACACCCTCACGGTTTAATTTTAAGATTAAGGGATACTTTGAAGGGGTTTCAAAAAGCATTTTAATTTCAGATAATTTCATTTGAAACGCCTTAGTATCATTTACTTCCACTAGTTGGTCGCCCACTTGCACACCCGCTATTTCGGCTGGAGAATTTTTCCATACATTCAGTATTTCCGTTTGTGGAAAAAGTGGAACGGTTTGACCAATTTCAATACCCGCAATATTATAGGTAAATTGCTTATTGAAATTTTCATTGGGTTTATAATAAAACCGCTTATTTTTATAATCGATAAACAAATTAAAGCGGCTGAGAATCTGACTTCCAATTGTTCCATCGCGGTCGGAGCCAAAAATAATATCAGAAATGGCAGCAGAATCCGGAAAAGCCACAATTGGATTTTTCAGGCAATACTTACCGATACAAATTTGCGGAATGCGTGCGAATAGCCCCGTAACTTCGCCATTTAACCCATGCCCTATCCTACCCTGAACGCCATTATCGGGCAATTGTACCGATTCGTTGGTCATGGTTTGAAACCACGCATTGAGCTCAGCACCAGTGTCTATAAGCATTTTTATGTTTCTGCTTGTACTGTCGGTCTCCAAAACTGATAATTGAATGTACATTTTGCGCATTTCCACACTAATGGGCATCATTCCGTAACCTTTAGGCATTTTAAAAGCTTCATTCTCAAAAAACCGTATTCGATGACGCGAATAGTTAATTTCGACAAGATAATCTTCAAAAAAATCAATTCCAATCAACCCATTTATTTTTACTCCAGTATGTTTCGACAAATTAAAAATATCTTCCTTCAAAACATATACATTTATGTTTTCAAGTTTCACTTTACCCATTGTGATACGGTTATTTTTACTTGAAAAAGCATTTAACTCGTTTCCAGTACCTAGCCCATGCAAATTTGTTTCCCCAATATAATTAAGCGCAATGCTGTCTTCGGGCATCAATTCGGTAATTACAATATTGCGTACTCCAGTATCCAAAATAAAATTTAAAGCAGAAGATTCGTTTATCCTAACTTTTACAATTATATAAGATCCAACACTTTCGAAAGGTATAGAACCAATTTTTTTGCCTTTTGTATTGGCAGAAATATTAAAGATAAATGAAAAAGCAAAGATAAAAACACCCCACTTCCTGCAAAAGGAATGTCTAATGATGCCATAAAAAATTGATTTATCGGCAATAGCATGTAGCATACAAAAATTGAGTTGTTTGAATTTCATTACTTCAATAATTAATAAAATTATCGGTTTTTCTCACAACATTCTAATGGCTTTAAACCATTCAATAGCTTCATTAATAACTATTTCCAAATTTGTTTCTGGTAGTAATAACTCAGTTTTTGATTTTTTATTGGAATAATACTCTTTAATTTTCAATTGATTTAAATTCATGCTACAAATTTCAGTTTTCACTCCTAGTTTTCTTATTCCATCACCCATCTTTCCTATGATAGTGAATAGAAAATTGGGTAACTCTATAATGTATTGTTTGTATTTTCCAACTTGTTTTTGCAAAGTATAATATTCTTTGAATGAAAGATTTACGCCCGATGCCAAATAGCGCTCTCCATTTATTCCCCGCGTCATGGCATTACAAATAGCAACAGCAACATCGCTTACCGCCACAAAATTTTTACCGCCTTTTGGCACAAACATCAATCGTTGTTTATAACCCATAATCAATAACTTGCCAGAGCTGGGTTTGGTGTCATACGCACCAATCATAAAACTGGGATTAACAATTAGAAAATGACGATTCGCTTTTTTTGAGGCTTGAATAATTAGCTTTTCAGCCTCTAATTTACTTTGAGCATAAAACGATTTTGTGAAAGGAAATTCAATATTAAAACGTTCAATGGCAAGTGCTTGTTCAGTTCCAAAACCAATGGTATTGGCAGTACTAACAAACACTAACCTATTAATATTTAGGTCATCAGCCACTTTTATTACCTGAGCAGTTCCTTCTACATTTATTTTACTGTAATCGGAATAATGCAATAAATTTGTGCTTGTTGTAGCCGCAATATGAACAATGGCATCGCAATCATGAGCAGCCGTTTTTAAAGTATTGTAATCCCAAAAATTACCTTCGAAAACCTCCACAAGCTCTAAATTGAAATGAATATTTTGAGTGCTACGAACAATAATGCAGACATCCATTTTCCGACTTAACAACTCGAAAATCACTTGATGACCCAAAAAACCGTTTGAACCTGTAACTAATACTTTCATTTCAATATTATTAAATTGTACAAATGTAGGTATTCTTTCCATGAAATTATTTCATTTTTAAAAATATATATTTCAATATTGTTTATCTTTGCAGTCAATTTCAAAACCTAAGATTTTATTTACCTTATTTACATGGAAACAAAAGTAGTTTTGATTACAGGAGCAAGCGCAGGGATTGGCCTTGCAGCAGCCGTTCAATTAATGAATTTAGGCAACACTGTTTATGCAGCCTCTCGTCGTGGTGGAGCTAATAAAAAAGCCGAAAATGGAATAGGGGTGTTGATTCACGTAAAAATGGATGTGAATGTGGAAAGCCAAATTGCAGCCGT
>JAIFKQ010000141.1 GCA_020049515.1 Paludibacter sp.
CGCTTACCATCCGGACCGTAATACTCGCCACCTTTTACGGTTTTGTCAACACAGGCACGTATTTCGGGCAAAGCACCCATGGATGCCGGTTGTATCATAAACGAAAACAATGGTTTTAGCAAAGCCATTACCCATTTACTTGCAGCATGAACAAATAAATTGGTATCCGATACACCAGGATGAGCGGCTACAGATATACAGTCAATTTTATGAGTTTCAAAATACCTTTGTAGCTCATAACTAAAGAGTAAATTAGATAATTTCGAGCGTCCGTAAGCTTTCATGGGAGTATAACCTATGCCATTGTTGTAAAGTAAATTATCGTAATCCATTACTCCTTGCTTGTGGGCAATGCTACTCACATTTACAACGCGTGAAGCTGGTGTGACTTTTAACACGTCTAGCAGCAAGCCAGTTAATGCGTAATGCCCCAAGTGATTAGTTCCTATTTGCTTTTCGAAACCATTTTTGGTTAGTCCATAAGGCACCATCATTATACCGGCATTATTTAATAAAATATCCAGTTTCGTGTAATTTAATTTGAATTTGGCAACAAAACTGCGGATTGAATCTAAGTCTGTCAAATCCAGACCCATTACTTCGATATGTGATTTTGAAGTAATATCTAAAATTAGTTTTTTTGCAGCCTCTCCTTTTTCTACCGAGCGGCAGGCCATTATTACAGTCGCATTTTTTCTTGCAAAAGCCTTTACCGCTTCATATCCTAAACCACTATTACCACCAGTAACAATGATAATTTTACCATTTAGGTTTGGTATGTCTTTAATTGTCCATTTGTCTGAGCTCATATATTTCGTTTAAAAATAGTTTGTTTCTTATTGATTAATAAAACAAACAATCAAATTCAATTTTTGTTTGGACGAAATATAAATTAAAATTGACGAATACGCGTATGTCTAGTTGTTTTTTTAGTAATCAAGTCGATGTTTTCCCAAAGTAGAATTTTAGACTTATAATTTACAGCGAGTGTAGAGGAAGTAACCAAAAATAGGGCGGGATAATAAGTGCAAGCAGCAATAATGTCGAAAACCGAAAAATCAACCAGCGCACTTGTCAATAATGGTAAGATTTGATTTATTTCAGCAGTATTTTCGGATCCGAAATCAAGCAAAAGTGGTTTATCGGTTGCTTGAATTTGTCGATTAGGCTGAAGGGTAGTAACGTTTATATAATTATAGTTTTCAGCCAGTTGAATTAAATTAGCAGATGGGTTATTTTTCGTTATCGACAGTATTCCTATTGACAATACGCCATCAAAAAATAAGGTTTGCGCCGATTCTACATTCCCAGCATCCAAACTAAAAAGTTGGCAAACTGTATGCTCTTCATCAAGTTCCACAGCCATCCGTTTCAGAATTTGAAAAGGCGAACAAAATACATATTGGCTAGCAATAAAACGATGCATAAATATTTGAGTTTAGTCTGAGACGAATTATTTAAGCATTTGCAAAATCAATGTTTTTGGGTCTATTTTATTATTTGCCGTTTAGTAATTTTTCTTTTACCGACAATTCAAGTTTATTTATGCTGTCTTTTTTTTCTTTCGCAGGAATTAAATACTTCTTACTGTCGTGCTTTTCAACCACTTTTTTCAAACTATCCTGATATCGGGTGTTGTAATGTCGCAATAAAACTATGCTATCTAGCTCAGCATTAAATTTGCCTTTATAGACTTTACTGCCTAGCAAATCTCCGGATATTGATTTGATTTTGAGTCTTCTAAGCGCTGGTAGCCGCAACGTGAACCGTCTTAATAAGCTATCATTGTGGGAAATAGCATATACACTATCTTTTTTTCCGTTAGCGTAATTTATACGAAGCACCACCTGCGGATTTTTGCTGGAATCGGCTGGCGCAATACGTTGCAGGAACTTTAATTCATATACATCGCCCAATAAAAAGGTAGGATTCTTAATTTCAAAATTTAGACGAGTACGCACAGAATCTTCGCTAAAGTGGTATTTTCTGTCTTTATTCCAGACATCATCATTTCTCTTGGCTAGTTCTATTGAATCAATTGGGTGGTATTTATTGCTCCTAACCTCATTTTCTAATGTTGATAATCGTTCCAAAACGTCATCGTAAATGAACACAAATTTCTTAGGATTTTTGGTGTACCACACCAGCGAAGTATCAAATTCGGCGCGGCTAACATCGTATTTCTTTAAAATATAATCGTAGTACTGTTGCTTTGCGTCATTATTGCCATATTGTAAACCTTTAGCCACCAATACACCATCCAAGGTGTGCATTTCGGTGAGGATGTCAGTCATATCGCTTTCGTCTATTACCCCAGATGGTCTATTGTTGCAAGCCACCAAAGCCATCAAAAGCATCATTGAAACAACTAGCTTTTGCATCAATTTATTTTGTAGTTGGAGCATCAATTTCTTTTTTTGATTCAAGACTTTCGTTCAATTCCTTGCGAAAGAAAATGAGTATTATTGCTACTGACACACTGATAGCTGAGTCTGCTACATTAAAAATGGGACTAAAAAAGAGCGTTTCGCCAGCACTGTTTTTTATGAGTGGAAAATAAAGCATGTCAACAACTTTTCCGTAAAACAAGCCCGCATAACCACCACCATGCGGTAAGAATGTAGCAACCTGGCCGTAACTATCGCTAAAAAAAACACCGTAAAAAACCGAGTCAAGAATATTACCAGCTGCTCCCGCCAGCACCAACGCAATAGTTAGAATGTAGCCCGTGCGCACTTCTTTTTTTATCAAAGTGTGAATGTAATAGGCCAAAGCACCTACTGCCACAATGCGGAAGAGGGTTAGAAAGAGTTTTCCTATTATTTCCAAGCCGAAAGCCATGCCATTGTTTTCGATAAAATAAATTTTAAACCAACTAAAAACTTCTATGTAGTCGCCCAAGGCAAAGTTTAGTTTTATGTAAACTTTGGATACCTGATCGATTAATAAAACTATAAATATCAGCAGGATAGATTTCTGTGTTGTGGACATGGATTTCAATTTACTTTTTGGAATTATACAAATATTAAAACTACAATAATTTACAAACCCTATTTAAATGCTTGAATAGCACGAAGCTGCAAATTCATTTAAACACAAATTCGACAACAGACAAAATTGTGCCCTGTTGCCGAATTAAATGTATGAAAGAGAATTATTTTTTATCGTTTTTTGCCTCAATACTTAACGTAGCGTGAGGCACAGCGCGTAAACGTTCTTTAGGAATAAGTTTACCTGTTTCGCGACAAATTCCGTAGGTTTTGTTTTCGATACGAATCAATGCAGTTTGCAAATGTTGAATAAACTTCATTTGACGTTGCGCCATTCTGCCAGCCTCTTCTTTTGAGAGCGTAGCCGCACCTTCTTCCAATACCTTAAAAGTGGGGGAAGTATCCATTACATCGTTTCCATCTAAATTGGTAATACCATTGCGTAGCAATTCATATTCAATTTTTGCTTTTTCGAGTTTTTCTTTTATAAGTTCACGAAATTCATCTAGTTCGGCATCAGTGTATCTTGTTTTCTCGGCCATGGTATTTTTTTTTATTAAATGGGTTTAATGTAATTTTACAGAATAAATTCAGCTCTTTTTTTAGGCTTTTCAATTTGCCTGCGAAAATAGGTAAATTGTTTGATGTAAACAATTATTTTGGCAATTATATTTTATAATAATGAAAATCTTCATTCAAAAAAACACTACAAATTGAAATTTCCAGCTTGCAACTCAGCAAAAAATGCTTGATTTGAAATTTATAAAGTTTATAATGATACCTAAGTAATAGACACGATATAATGTAAGATTATAAAAAAACTTTTTTCATCTCAAACGTCACATTATATTATAACTCTTACTTAATAAATGAGGATTATTAAATTTTACTTACAAATATATTAACGCTATAATCGTCAAATTCTAATTCTGTTGAATCTTCCAATTTTGTGACCAACTTTACTGAATGAGCCAATGTTTGGGTTGCAATAAAAGTTGCAAATTCTGTTACAGCTTCTGCAATTTCGGGTTTACTTTCAATTTCTACCGTAATTTTATCTACAATTTCATATCCGTTGGATTTACGAATATTTTGAATCCGATTGACCAATTCACGTGCAATACCCTCGCGAACCAATGCTTCGGTGAGCGTAATATCCAATGCCACAGTCAGTTTTCCTTCATTGGCCACCAACCAGCCTGGCATATCTTCGGTTACAATTTCTACATCTTCCAGCTGCAGCTCCACATTTCCCGAAGGCAATGCAAGTACATAATTTCCGTTGAGCTCAATTTCTGCAATTTCTACATTTCCAAAAGAAATCATGGCTTGCGCAATTTCTTTCATTTGTTTGCCATATTTTTTGCCGAGTGTTTTAAAATTAGGCTTGATTTTTTTGATCAAACTTTCCAAATTTGCATCGGCAGGAATTATTTCCAATTCTTTAATATTTACTTCGGCTTTCACCAAATCGGCAATGTACATCAATTGTTTATAAATAGTTTCATCGGAAGCAGGCACAATGGCTTTTGAAAGTGGTTGGCGCACTTTTTTATCGGCTTTGCGGCGCAATGCAAGTATCAGCGACGAAGTTTGCTGCGCCAATTGCATACACACCTCAAGATTTGCATCTATCAAGTTTTCGTTGCATTCAGGGAAATCGGCCAAATGAACAGATTCGCTCATGTCCTGATTGGTAGCTGCATTCAAATCTAAGAATATTCTATCGGCAAAAAATGGTGCAATGGGTGCCATTAAACGCGACACAGTTTCCAAGCAAGTATATAGCGTTTGGTAGGCCGACAATTTATCTTCATCATACTCCCCACCCCAATATCTCTTTCGGTTAAGCCTTACATACCAATTACTTAGGTTCTCGCCCACAAAATCTGAAATGGCACGCCCGGCACGTGTTGGCTCGTAGGTTTCGTAGTATTCTGTTACCTCTTTTACCAAGGTATTGAGCAATGAAATAATCCAGCGGTCTATTTCCGGACGTTTTTCCATAGGTACTTGCGCTTCGCTATTGGTAAAATTGTCCACATTGGCGTAAAGCGAAAAGAACGAATACGTATTGTAAAGCGTGCCAAAAAACTTACGACGCACTTCGTCAATACCCTCTTCATCAAATTTCAAATTGTCCCATGGCGACGCATTGGTCATCATGTACCAACGCAACGGATCGGAACCGTATTTTTCGATGGTAGAAAATGGATCAACGCCATTGCCCAAACGCTTGGACATTTTATTGCCTTTTTTATCCAATACCAATCCGTTGGAAATTACGTTTTTAAATGCCACACTTCCTTTTATCATCGTACTGATAGCATGAAGTGTAAAAAACCAACCACGCGTTTGGTCAACACCTTCCGAGATAAAATCGGCAGGGAAAGAGCCTGCGTTATCAATTAGCGATGCATTCTCAAACGGATAATGCAATTGTGCATAAGGCATTGCACCCGAATCGAACCACACATCTATCAAGTCCAGTTCGCGTTTCATTGGTTTGCCACTTTTTGAAACCAGAATAATGTTATCGACATACGGACGGTGTAAATCGATGTTTTTTACCGAGTAATTTTCAACTGTATTTTCGCCAACTTTGAAATTTTTGTACGGATTTTCAGTCATAAAACCAGCCAAAATAGACTTTTCAATTTCCGAAATCAACTCTTCAACCGACCCAATGCATATTTCCTCCGCACCATCTTCGCTGCGCCAGATAGGAAGTGGCGTTCCCCAATAGCGGCTACGACTCAAATTCCAATCTTGCAAATTTTCCAACCATTTACCAAAACGACCAGATCCTGTAGATTGTGGTTTCCAATTGATGGTATCATTCAAAGCCATCATTTCCTCACGACAAGCAGTTGTTTTTACAAACCAACTATCTAATGGATAGTATAATACAGGTTTATCGGTTCGCCAACAATGCGGATAACTGTGTGTATGTTTTTCGATTTTAAAAGCCAGCCCTTGCTGTTTTAACATCACGCAAATATCAATATCAAGCGTAGCATCTTCGTCTTTCAATTTATCATCGTAGGCATTTTTCACAAAACAACCTGCGTAAGGAGTATATAAATCTACATTTACATTTGTAGAAACAAATTCAGCATTCAAATCTTCAATTTTGAAGAATTTACCCGTTCTATCCACCATTGGTTGGCGGTTCCCATCTTTATCAATCAACAAAAGTGGTGGCACATTATTTTGTTTGGCCACTCGATCATCATCCGCACCAAAAGTGGGCGCAATATGCACAATTCCGGTTCCATCCTCGGTAGTTACAAAGTCGCCCGTAATTACACGAAAAGCTCCTTCTCCAGGATTTACCCACGGAATAAGTTGCTCATATTCAATGCCTGCCAGTTCGGAACCTTTTTTGCGTTCCAAAATTTCATACTCGGATTTGCCCAGTTGAATTTGGAGTAAATTTTCGGCCAATATCAGATTGCAAGCTTGTTTGGTATATGGGTTTACTGTTTTAATTTTTACATAATCGATATTTGGACCAACGCACAAAGCAGTATTTGACGGCAAAGTCCAAGGCGTGGTAGTCCAAGCCAAAAAATATGTGTTTTCTTCGTTTTTGAGTTTAAACTGTGCCACACAAGTGGTGTCTTTCACATCGCGATAGCAACCCGGTTGGTTCAGTTCGTGGGTACTTAGCCCAGTTCCCGCAGCTGGCGAAAATGGCTGAATAGAATATCCTTTGTATAGTAAGTTTTTGTTGTATAGCTCTTTAAGTAACCACCAAAGCGTTTCAATGTAACGATTATCGTAAGTAATATAAGGGTCGTTCATATCCACCCAATAGCCCATTTGAGTCGTTAAATCTTCCCATTCTTTGGTATATTTCAACACATCGTGCCTACAAGCCGCGTTATAATCGTCCACGCTGATGGTTTTACCAATGTCTTCTTTGGTTATTCCCAATGCTTTTTCTACCCCAAGTTCTACCGGCAAACCGTGTGTATCCCAGCCTGCTTTTCGTTTTACCTGAAAGCCCTGCATGGTTTTATACCGACAAAAAACATCTTTGATGGTACGTGCCATAACGTGGTGAATACCAGGCAATCCATTGGCAGAAGGCGGCCCCTCGTAAAATACGAACGATGGCTTACCTTCACGGATTTCAATACTTTTATGAAAAATATCCTGTTCGCTCCAGCGCTCAAGCATTTCTTTATTGATGTTCGATAAATTCAGATTGGAATACTCTTTAAACTTTTTCATTTGTACGAACTTGCTAGCTATATAAAATTGAGGTGCAAAATTACAAAAAATAACTGGAAAGATAAAGTGGGAAAATTGAAGACAGATGAAAGTAAAATGTATCCGTTTTTACAGCACTTTATTTCAAAGGTCAATACGAGTTAGAAAAAAACATTTTGAAAATAACGCTTATCCTATTTATCACAGCAGTAAATTATTCACATTTTTAATCTTTCACGCTTTCCATTCATTAATTGAAATTTATCATTTGGCAGTTTTGGCAGTTTATGTTGAATAAAATTGAAATTCAAATCCCATTTTAACTGCAATAATGTCTTATATATCATACATTTATAATTTACGACTGTCAGTATTTCAGTATTTTTATTTTGGATAGGAATTTGTGAATGCATTCAAAGAGCAATTATTTATTTTTTTAATCTGCTTTAACAGTATAACAATGTAAAATAACAAATAAACTCAAAACCAAATACTTATGAACTTTAATAATTTTACCATCAAATCGCAAGAAGCCATTCAGCAGGCTATTGATTTGGTGCAAACTAATGGACAACAAGCTGTAGAAACGCCTCATTTATTTAAAGCGCTGTTGTTGAAAGGCGAAGATTTAACTCAATTCTTGTTTGGGAAATTGGGTGTGAATATTGCTGTGCTGCAATCTATTACCGACAGTTTAATCGGCAGCTTCCCTCGTGTTTCGGGCGGTGAGCCATATTTGGGACGTGAAACCAATGCAGTTTTGCAAAAAGCTACCGAACTTTCGTCTAAAGCGGGCGACCAGTTTGTTTCGTTGGAATACATTCTGTTGGCATTGGTGGCAGAAAAAAACAGCATTTCGAAAGTACTGAAAGATGCTGGAGTTACTGAAAAGGAATTGCAAGCTGCTATTATTGAGCTGCGTAAAGGTGCAAAAGCGGATTCTGCATCGGCCGAAGAAAGCTACAATGCTTTGAATAAATACGCCATAAATTTGAACGAACAAGCCCGTGCAGGAAAACTGGACCCTGTCATTGGGCGCGATGAAGAAATACGACGTGTGTTGCAGATTTTGAGTCGGCGCACCAAGAATAATCCTATCCTAATTGGGGAACCTGGCACTGGAAAAACGGCCATTGCCGAAGGCCTAGCGCATAGAATAGTGCGTGGTGATGTGCCCGAAAATCTGAAATCGAAACAAATATTCTCATTGGACATGGGGGCATTAATTGCGGGCGCTAAATACAAAGGAGAGTTTGAGGAGCGACTAAAATCGGTAGTAAATGAAGTAATAAAGGCTGATGGTGAAGTAATTTTGTTTATCGACGAAATTCATACACTTGTAGGTGCCGGAAAAAGTGATGGCGCCATGGATGCGGCCAATATCCTGAAACCTGCATTGGCACGGGGAGAATTGCGGGCTATTGGAGCCACCACTTTGGACGAATATCAGAAATACTTTGAAAAGGACAAAGCGTTGGAACGTCGATTTCAAATTGTGCAAGTGGACGAGCCAGACATTCCGAGTACCATTTCCATTTTGCGTGGATTGAAGGAACGCTATGAAAACCACCACAAAGTACGTATTAAAGATGACGCCATTATTGCGGCTGTGGAACTTTCGAGCCGTTATATTACCAACCGTTTTTTGCCTGATAAAGCCATTGATTTAATGGACGAAGCGGCTGCAAAATTGCGTTTGGAAGTAGATTCTGTGCCCGAAGAGCTGGATAAAATAGACCGTAATATTAAGCAATTGGAAATAGAACGTGAAGCTATAAAACGTGAAAATGATACTCGAAAATTGGAACAGTTGAACGAAGAAATTGCTAATTTGAAGGAAGATAGCAAAGAATTGCGTGCTAAATGGTCGTCCGAAAAACAATTGATTGACAGCATTCAACAAACAAAAATTGAGATTGAAGACCTTAAATTTCAAGCAGAGAAAGCCGAACGTGAAGGCGATTACGGATTGGTGGCCGAAATTCGTTATGGCAAAATAAAAGTGGCCGAACAACAGATTGTTGATTTTCAGACCAAGCTAGCCACCATGCAAGGTATTCACGCGCTGATAAAAGAGGAGGTTGACAGCGAAGATATTGCCGATATTGTGAGCCGTTGGACTGGAATTCCGGTAAATAAAATGCTTCAGAGCGAAAAAGATAAATTGCTGAATTTGGAAGATGAACTGCATCAACGGGTTGTGGGGCAAGATGAGGCCATTCAGGCAGTTTCGGATGCTGTGAGGCGAAGTAGAGCTGGTTTGCAAGATCCAAAAAGACCGATTGGTTCCTTTATTTTTTTAGGAACTACGGGAGTTGGAAAAACAGAATTGGCCAAAGCGCTGGCAGAATTTCTGTTCGACGACGAAAATATGATGACGCGAATTGACATGAGCGAATACCAGGAGAAATTTTCGGTAACTCGCTTAATAGGCTCACCTCCAGGCTACGTGGGCTACGACGAGGGCGGTCAGTTGACGGAAGCAATCCGCAGGAAACCTTACTCGGTCGTACTTTTTGATGAAATAGAAAAGGCGCATCCCGACGTTTTCAATGTGTTGCTACAAGTGCTGGACGATGGACGATTGACAGATAATAAAGGGCGATTGGTTAATTTTAAAAATACAATTATTATCATGACTTCTAATATTGGGTCAACATTGATAAGAGATAATTTTGAACATTTAACCACAAAAAATCAAGATGAGATTGTTGAAAAAACGAAAAAAGAAGTTTTTGAGTTACTGAAACAAACTATTCGGCCTGAATTTTTAAATCGTATTGATGAATTGGTGATGTTTGCGCCACTTAATGTGCTGCAAATTGAAGAAATTGTACGCATGCAAATTGAAGGTGTTCAACGCATGCTGGTACAAAATGGCATTCAATTGGAAGTGAAGCCCAAAGCACTGCGATTTATTGCCGATTTAAGTTTCGACCCACAATTTGGAGCACGGCCTGTAAAGCGAGCCATTCAAAAATACTTGCTCAATGACTTATCTAAGCAATTGATTGCAGGCAAAGTACATAACGACGAAACCATTGTGGTAGATACCGATGAAAATGGGTTGACATTTGCGGAAAAGTAAAACTAAATAGTACAAAACCCTGAAAGTTTTATAGGCTTTACCTTATTTAATTTTAGGGTTTTTACTTTTAAATGGCATTGGTATTTGAGCTAATTTTGCATATCATTTTTAAAAAGAATAGCTTCCATGATTTAGTTATGAATTAGAAATTATCCGCTTCCATTAAAGACCATACACATTAAAAAAAACAAACCGTTATGAAAGCATTATCTATTTCAATTGTTATTGTAATTCTATTAGCCTTGTTATTTGTGGCATACTATGGTGGTTTTAGGCAAATTACGTTTACCACTGCCACCGAAGGGGGCGAAGTGCTTGTTTACGAAGATGTTGTGGGCGATTACGGCAAAACAGGGGAGGTGATGGATAGTGTTTATACTAAATTGTTAAACATAGAAAAGATAAAAACGACCAAAGGATTTGGCATTTATTACGATGACCCTAAAAAGGTAGATAAAGATAAATTGAGGTCTGAGGTAGGTTGTATTGTTGAGGGAATTGATAGCTTAAAAATGCTTGATTTGAAAAAAAAATACAAAGTGAAAATTTGTCCTATTGCCTATTATTTAACCACAGAATTTCCACATAAAAGTGTGATGTCCATTATGTTTGGAATAATGAAAGTATATCCGGCAATGAGTAAATATTTGAAGCAAAATAGACTTAGTGAGCTTGGTCCAGTAATGGAAATTTATGATATGCCCAACAAAAAAATCAAGTATCGAAAAGAAATCGTCAGCATACTGCCATAACAAAATATGATGGTCGAAATTGAATTTCTTGATTTATTTTTGTGTCGGGAAATTCAATTTGCCATGCTTATGTACTTTAGCAGCAGACTGTATATTTTAGTTCCTTCTATTTTAAATTTGGCTTATACTTTTTGGAATTACTTACTTCTACTTTCCTAAAATAAAACTTGAAAATAATAACCACAATAGAAAACAAAGAAAAAAACAAATATCAGAACACAATAGATAAATATTGTTCGATGTTTTAAGAAATAAAATACTTTTTAAATGCCGAAAACAGTATTTGAATTGTGCACTATTGTGCTCCCAACATCTATTCACGAAATGTAGGAACAAGCTGGGATGCTTAGCTCATTGATTTGGCAAAGTAGAATAAAACTATTCAAAATATCAACTATTTAAAACGTCCCTTTCAGCATTCTGTTATTTCCCGAAATATCTTTTTTTAATTCTACATCCAAAAATCCAAGTTCATTCAATAATTCGATACCCGTTTGACCAGCATTTCTATGAATTTCGAAGTAAATTCTTCCGTTCGGATTTAAATGCTGTTGAGCAAAAATTCCAATCTGCCGATAAAACCGGAGCGGGTCATGGTTGGGCACAAACAGTGCCAAATGAGGTTCGTATTCCAAGACATTGGCATGAATTTCATTCTTTTCTGACTCTGGTATGTAAGGTGGATTGCTCACAATTATATCCCACTTTTTGGAAATTTCAGGCGGATTTAAGATGTCAACTATTGAAAAGCTGACTTCTACATTATTTCTTTTTGCATTTAATAGGGCTGTTTCCAAGGCTTTTTCGGAAATATCAAAAGCTTCAACCGTTGCTTTTGGCAATACTTTTTTGAGTGAAATGGCTATGCAACCACTGCCAGTACCTATGTCGAGTATGTTTAAAATTGCATTTTTGTCGGTATCTTTTTCTATCCAATTAACCAACTCCTCGGTTTCTGGTCGAGGTATCAACACCGATTCATTAACGATAAAATTAAGACTGTAAAACTCTGTCTCGCCTAAGATGTACTGAATGGGAACAAATTTTTTAAGTTTTTCAATAAAACTTTCTATTTCATGCTGTTGTTTAGTAGAAAAAAGCGTATTTTTGTTAACTATTATTTCTATTCTCGAAAACCCTGTCAGTTTTTCGATGATTAAATAGGTGAAGCTTTTAATTTCTGTAGCTGGATAAAATCCTTGTAGCTGTGATTGAATGTGTTGAATGGCCGTTTGCATGCTGCAAAGATAATAAAAGCCATGGAAATGTGGTAGGGAAAATAAAAAAAATACTGAATTATGATAAATGAATTGAAAGATAACATCACGTTCCTACCCACAATGGAGCAATTGGAACCTTACATGCATCGTTGTCTCCAATTGGCTCAACATGGAGAAAGTTATGTAGCCCCAAATCCAATGGTAGGAGCTGTTCTTGTGAGTGACGAAATAATTATTGGCGAAGGTTATCACCAGCGGTATGGACAACCACATGCCGAGCCTAATGCTATTAATTCGGTAACTGACAAGGGTTTGCTATGCAATGCTACTCTTTTTGTGAGTCTGGAGCCCTGTTCTCATTATGGAAAAACGCCACCTTGCGCCGACTTAATAGTAAAAAGTGGCATTCCTCGGGTGGTAATTGGAACGCTCGACCCAAATCCTAAAGTGGCAGGAAAAGGGGTGGAAATTCTCCGTAAAGCTGGCGTGGATGTTTTTGTGGGAGTGCTGGAAAATGAATGTCGCAATATAAACAAGCGATTTTTTATTTTTCAGGAGCAGAAAAGACCCTATATTTTACTTAAATGGGCGCAAACACAGGATGGTTTTATGGACAGAAAAAGAATGGATGTGAATGAACCGCCGTTGATAATATCGAATGAAATTACGAAACAACTCACACATAAAATGCGATCGGAAAATCAAGCTATTATGGTGAGCACTAATACAGTATTGTTGGATAACCCAACACTTACTGTCCGAAATTGGTCGGGCAAATCACCCATTCGCATTGCTATTGATAGGGTGGGACGAATTCCGGCGCATTATAATTTGTTAGACGGTAGTATGGCAACCCTCATTTTTACAGAAAACAAATCCCAAAAACATAAAAATTTGGAATTTATCAACATCGCATTTGATGATAATTGCTTATCCACCATCTTGAAAGTATTATATGAGCGAAATATTAACTCACTATTGGTAGAAGGTGGTGCAAAGTTGCTAACCAGTTTTATTCAGGCTGGACTGTGGGATGAAGCCAATATTGAAGTTTCTCCGCAGTTAATTTCTGAAGGCATCGCAGTACCCATTTTTCCATTTCAGCCCATTTTGCGGCGGGTTTTTGACAACCACGAATGGATGTTTTATCAGAATTTAAAACCAGTAGTAGTTTAAGATTAAATTTTCGTTCTTTTTTAATCTGAATCTTTAGTAGAAAATGACTTTGAACCTTAACATCTCCAACAATATTGCAATCAATTTTTATTCTAAAATTCGTATTATTATCTTTGATAGAAATGTTTTTTTACACTGTTTCTTTTTACATCAAAAGGTACTAATCTATCGAACTCGTTCATTTTATAATACCCTTATTAATTACGTTCTGAATCAAATTGAAAACTTAAATATATTTCAATCAGTTATTTACAAATGCATTAACATAGCGTAACAACTTACATTATTTTCACCTCACTATGACAAATTTTATAGTTTTATTGCTGATAGCTATCTATGTTTACACTTTAGTAAGTATCATATCGGTCTTATTGCTCGAAAACCGCAACCCCGCGAAGTCTCTCTCCTGGGTTTTGGTATTGCTTTTTATACCCATAATTGGGTTATTTTTCTATCTTGTTTTTGGGCAGAATTTAAGAAAGAAGAAGTTAATATCAAAAAAAAGCATTCGTCGATTAACCAACCGCCCTGTAGCCTCTTTTGATATTAGTAAGTTAAATCCATCGCTGATAGACAACAACCAACTGAATTTAATAAAAATGCTTTACAAAAACAGTGAAGCGGCTGGATATGCTTTTAATAAAATTGAAATTTTATCGAACGGAGAAAGCACTTTTGATGCCGTTTTTGAGGCCATTAGAAATGCAAAAGACCACATACATATTGAGTTTTTTATTTTTGCCGATGATAAAATCTCCAATCAATTGAGGGAATTACTCATTTTAAAATCCAACGAAGGTGTGGAAGTGAGAATGATTTATGATTATTGGGGAAGCTTTGATTTATCTAAGCGATATCTTAAATCTTTGCGCGATGCAGGAGTGCACGTTCAATCTTTCTTGCCTTTTCGCTTTCGGATTCATTTTTCGAGCAGCAAAATTAACTACCGAAATCATAGAAAACTAGTCATTATTGATGGTAATATAGGCTTTACTGGAGGACTAAATGTAGCCGATAGATATATTTACGGTGATACCTTGGGGCGATGGCGCGATACGTTTATTAGCATACAAGGTGCTGCAGTACACGGACTTCAGTTGTTATTTTTGGTTGATTGGTATTTCGTGGAGCGCAAAATTTTAGACAATCCCAGGTATTTCCCAGAGCCGGAAAAGTTTGACGACAACTTGGTGCAGATTGTAAGTAGCGGACCCGATTCCGACTGGGAAGCCATCATGCAGGGCATTGCTTCCGCCATTATGTCCGCCACAAAGTACGTGTATATTCATTCGCCCTATTATATGCCCACCGATGTGTTATCAACCTGCATAGAAATGGCGGCTCTGAGTGGTGTTGACGTTCGGTTAATGATTCCCATAAAATCCGATTCCAAATTTTCGTATGCCAGCACAAGCAGTTTTCTGGGACAGGCACTGGAGGCAGGAGTGCGTATTTTTCGCTATCAAAATGGGTTTTTACACAGCAAAGCCATAGTTATCGACGATTTTATTTCCATTGTGGGCTCATGCAACATTGATGAACGCAGCTTTTCGCAAAATTTTGAGGCCAATGCCTTCATTTATGAAAAGAAAACGGCATTGAAACTCAAAAAGCTTTTTATGAAAGACATTGAAAACTGCGAAGAACTAACGCTTGAGGTCTGGACAAATCGAAAAAGGAGACAAAAACTAAAAGAATCATTTGCGCGGCTGTTTAGTCCCTTGATGTAAAATCTGAAAGTATTTAGCAAAAATGTCGTTGTGAATTTCTTTACAACAAAAAAATTACCTACTTTTGCAGTCCCCAAAATTAATGAGCGGGATGTAGCTCAGCCCGGTTTAGAGTGCGCGTCTGGGGGGCGCGAGGTCGCAAGTTCGAATCTTGTCATCCCGACTAATGAATATCAAAGACTTATGCGAAAGTGTAGGTCTTTTTTATTTTGGTGTGTAACTGTTTTGTAAGTCTTTATTCTAAATCCAGTCATGTATTTTTTTTAAATATAAATATCCATAGTAATGTCGTTTAGCCTTCATCGAATCTTTTGAAATCACATATTGTCGAAATAATATCATGTTTTGATAAAAATATATTCATATTCTGAGTTCTCACACCTTATATTTGCAAATTAATTCAAGACCAATAAATGTAAACGCAAAATAATGGAAAATGCCCCCATTAGCATACTCGATTTACAAGGGCACAGCGTTTTGGAAATTACGGCAAACAAATAGAAATAGTAAATGTAGCCAACCTCAATGGTGGTATCTATTTTGTGAAAGTGCTAAGTAATGGAAAATAATGAACAGCAGATTTGTGAAGTTATAATTTTTAATACCCAATCCTTTAACAGTTTTGGAGGATTGGGAATTTTTATTCGACTGCAGCTGGAGATAATTTCTTTTTTCCTCCAGCTAAAGATGGAAACAATTGAAAAGATAAGAAGTTAAAGTTAATTAGCTGGCTGAAGGTTTAAAATAAATAACCTTTGAAGAAAAGCATCATTTTTGTATTTCTTTTTTTTCTTTTCAATGCTTTCTGTTATATATGTTCTTTTTCGCCACACAACAAAAAATCAATTACTTAAAAAACAATACCATGAACAAAAAACTCAACCTTTTAGCAGTAGCGCTTTGCTGCCTTCTCTTTACCCTGCCAGCGCAGCAAAATCAGCGCATGTATTTAATCGGCAATAGTTTGACCGACAACATCAAGTTTGAAGGTTTTACGGCCCTTATCACCACACGCGGAAACACCAGTGTTTTAGGCTCACAACGTATCCCGGGAGCACCTTTAAGTTTCTTGTGGGAAAATCTGTTGGGTAATTTTACTCACGAACCCTATGGTTTCCCAGAAAATGCCTTCTCTGTTTACTCTTGGGATTACCTCTCTTTACAGCCTTTTGACCGCTCCATCGAAGGGGTTGACGGAGATCGCGTGATGGTAAGCAATTATTACAACTTGATCAAAGCCAAGAGTCCCGACTGCAAGGTCTCCATTTATGCCCACTGGCCCCGCACTCCGAATAATAAAGATTATACCCTTTGTACGCAAGCGGAGTATAATGACACTTGGCTTTCTACTTCAGAAAACGAAGCCCGTAAATACTATGAGGATTTGGTTCTTGCTGTCCGCGCTGATTATCCTGCTACGGCTGACAATATTATCATGGCTCCTATTGGGGAGGTGATGTATTCGCTCAACAACAATGCTACTTTTCTCTCCGCCATGGGAATCAGCTCTATCTGGGGTCTTTATATCGACGGCATTCACCTCGGTTTGGTTGCTGAGTACATCTCTGCGAGTGTCAACTATGCCTTGATGTACCACGATGATCCTGTTGGTTTAGCCGTTCCGGGCGATTTTGGAACCATTCCTGCCGGAGCCTTGACTCAAATTCAACAGACCATCAAAGATGTGATTATCGCCAAATCGACCTATACCGGCATCAGCTATTTTGGGCCGGCACCCGTGCTGTCTGTAGCTTTGAATGCAAGTGCGGTTGAATTGAATACCACTAAAACGGCTACTCTTAGTCCTATTTTCACCCCATCAAATGCTGCCAATAAAGCGGTAACGTGGTTAAGTTCAAATGCCGGAGTAGCCAGTGTGGTGAATGGCGTGGTCACTGCCAATGCCGTGGGAACAGCCAATATCACCGTAACGACTGCCGATGGCGGAAAACAAGCGGTTTGTGCGGTAACCGTAGTGAATACAGGAACTCCTGTGACTGGAATTACGCTAAATAAATCGACCACCAGCATATTAAAAACAATCACCGAAACCCTCACGGCCACCATTGCACCAGCTGGTGCCACCAATAAAACGGTTAGCTGGAAAAGTTCCGATAATACCATTGCCACGGTTAATGCTTCGGGTGTGGTGACGGCAGTAAAAAAGGGAACGGCTACTATCTCTGCTATTTCGGCGAACGGTTTATTTACTGCGAACTGTGTGGTGACCGTTACCCAGCTCAATAATCCTCCCGTGGCCGTGCTGAAGTACAGTCCGGGCAACGCAGGTTATGCGCCCTACAAAGTAAGTTTTGATGGACGCTCCAGCACCGATCCCGATCCCGATGACTTTGTGCTCGGTTTCGACTGGGTGGTGAAGGTGCAAGGTGCCCCTTCGAATTTGGCTACGGAAGTGAGTAATGGCTTCGATTATACTTTTACCACTGCGGGCGTATATGAAGTGACCCTTCA
>JAIFKQ010000066.1 GCA_020049515.1 Paludibacter sp.
CCCAGCTGATTTGAAAGACCGCTCCCTCACCCCAAAACCATTGGGGACAAGGTCTTAAGTGTTTTTCTCTGGACATTTATTTTTAACCGACATTTTTTATGTTTACAATTTCTGGTTTACACCCTTCATCTCGCTTCTCTACCCACAGCCTAATGTGTATGGTCTTTATAGCGGTACTGTTTTGTTCCAGCTGTAGCTTTATACCGAGTAAAGACAATTATATCACCTCATTTAGTACGTTCATCACGGACGTAAAAGAACATTACCACTCGTACACCCCAGATGATTGGAACAAAGCCGACCTGAAATTCAACAAATACGCCGAACAAGATTATAACAAATACAGGAATGAACTTACTGAGGGTGATAAGGCGGTTGTGGGAAGATTGAAGGGTGTTTACCAAAATTTGAGAGCCAGAAAAATTTGATTGCATATTAAAAGGAGTTCTTTTTTCTTTTTATGGAGATGTATTTACAAGTATCTTTGCATTTTAAATAAATGATAATAATAGTAACAGTATCACAGACAATATCTTTTTTACAAACAATTTAAAACTTTGAAATTATGCCACTTCAAGAACTACCACATAGAGAACCAACACTTAGAGATTTAATGGTTGGACCAACAGTAGAAGAAGTATTAGCTGTCTACGCTGGCCATCCCGATAAATTATTGCTTCTAGCATGTAAAGAATCTCATTTAATTCTTGCAGAGGCTGCATTAAATTTTGGTGTAAGTAGTAAAACTAAGTTTGATGCTTTAATCATAGTTTCAAAATCAGGATATATACCAATACTCAACTTGTTAATGAAAAATGGTGTAAACATCCATAATAGAAAGGATGAAGCAATGCGTGAAGCAGCCTATCATGGACAACTTGAAGTAATTAAATTGTTACAAGAAAATGGCTGTGATATTCATATTAAGAATGAGCAAGCATTGGCTTTTGCAGTATCATGCCATACAAATAAAGGTCATTTAGACGTGATTAAATATCTACTTGCAAATGGTGCTAATGTTCAACTTTCAGTGAATAACCATTCTATTGAATGGAGAAATATTAGAGATAAAAGAATAAAAAAGTATTTAGAATTTTACAAACTAAAAAAGACAAAACTAATTTAATAAATATACAACCATGCCAAATTTAGAGAAATTCAACAGCTTAATAAAAGCTGCAAAAAAAAGGTGATTTAGCTCAAATAGAGGAGCTAATAGTTCAAGGTGTAAACATTCGCAATAGAAAGGATGAAGCCTTGCGTGAAGCAGCTTATCATGGACAACTTCAAGTAGTTAAATTATTACACGAAAATGGCTGCGATATTCATATTAAGAATGAGCATGCATTGGCTTTTGCAGTATCATGCCATACCAATAAAGGTCATTTGGAGGTGGTAAAGTATTTGCTTGAAAATAGTGCTGACATTGAAATCTCAAAGAGTAACCATCCTTTTGAATGGAGAAATATTAGAGATACTGGAATTCAAGAGTATTTAAATAACATATTATTAACAACAAAAAGAATTATTATGCCAACACAAGAAGAATTAATTGCTATGACAACAGCTGAAAAAAAAGTTGTTTTAATAAAAGCATCAGAAACCGGAGATTTAGAAACTATAAATCTACTTATCCAACTAAATTTAAACATTCGTGCAGATAATAATGAAGCACTTAGACAAGCTGCCTATCATGGACAATTAGAAGTAATCAAATTACTTGTAGAACATGGCGCAGATATTCATGCAAATAATGAATGGGCTTTAACTTATGCAGCCACCTGTCATTCAAACAATAGGCTAGTAGAGGGAGTAAATCCTAAACAAGGGAATTTAGATGTTGTTAAATATCTATTAGAACACGATGCTAACATGAAACTCGCCTTAGTATCTCATCCAGATAGGTGGAAACATATAATGGATAGGATTATTATCGCATATTTAAATGGTTTAGGTTATACTTTTTGAAACTGAAAAACACAAAATCAAATTATAATGAGTGGTATTTACAAATGCAGACATTGCTCAAAAAGTGTGGATGACCGTCATCCACATCTTAATGAGTATTGTAAATATTCACCAACAGACAGACAGGCAGGCCTAGTATTCAGATAATGAAGGCTGTACCAATGATATTAAATGGTGTGAAAGCATAGAAAAGATTACTCTTTATGTGCCGAGACTTACTTAAACTAGCAATTTAATTGACAATTTATTGTTGCAGTTATGTTAGATTAAACTATTTAGTCTACAATATAATATACAGTCAAAATTTAACTTTTTAAAATATCAAAATGAACACTATGAGCTACTTAGATGATTTAACAAAAGAAAGTATTGAATATGGTATCCTTCCATTACAGCAATTGTTACAAAACTCGTTTTTTTACCCTGCATGTGGTTTTGATGGTGGAGTTGTTGAAGATTGTAATACACGTAGACAAGAATTGAACATTAGAAGTTTTATTTATTGTGATTATGCAACTGGCGAAGAGGCTTTTATTAACGAGCAAAATACATTTTTTGGTTATCACATTTTGGGCAGTAGAAGTGTTTCACCAAACGAGCTTTCTCCAACTGGTTGGGAGGCATTTTATAATCAAGATTTAAATTGTGGCAAATACAGAGAATTCTGGAAACCATTTATAAAATGGTCAATTTATAAAAGAGATGAATCAAAAAACGAGAAACATGGTCCCAAAGTATTTTCTATTTTGTATATAGGTGGAGAAGGTGTTTCAACATATAAAGCATTATATTGGGCAAATAAAACATCAGCTAAAGCAATGGCAATTATTCAACCTGGAACTGGTTATGGGCTTAACTGGACTGACTTTCGCGATGAAAGGAGAGAATTAGGGCAAGTAGTCAACCTTAATCCTTCCGGTAAACCAGAAATTGTGTATTATGGTGGTCAAGGAAATAATTATAATGATTTTAATTGGCTGGGATATGTCAAAGAAGTTACGATTAAATATTACTACGGTGCTACCGGTGAAGTGACAATTTGGAAAAATAAAATCGAGATTTAGTTAAGAATGAAAATGTAAAATTGAAATTAATGCGAATTTAAAAGTTGTAAACATGACTATACACCTTCTCAAAACTTCTGAATTTAGTGATACACTTTATGAGGAAATCATTTCATTTCTGAGTGTATACAAATTGCCTATTTGTTTTGTGAAAGCCACTAATACCCTAGTTCTCACACTGTCACGCGATTATGATTTCGAAGAGGCATACACGCATTGCAATAACTTCCGTAAAGTAGCAAATATTAGCAGTACCGATAAAGTGGTCTTACTTACTACGATGCCACAATATGATGGTTGGTTTAGTAAGTATGATCAATTGGGTAATATCTGCATCATTGCTCACAAATTGAAGATTGGTGAAAAGACCATTCCTGAAAAATTATTTTTTGTATATCAAATAGCTTACAACACGTTACAAAGCGAAATGAAAATAGACTTTGATAACGATGAGCACCGAGCCAACGTGATACACATGCACCCTGTGGGATGCGTGAACGATTACTGTGGTAAATTTGAAGATATAAAACTTAAATTTCTAACAGGATATATTTGTGATAAATGTAAGCAATATGCTGTATCTCAAGGTATGTCAACAGCAGTGATAGCTCAAATTGCAGATATTGGCAACAAAACGAGAAATCAAATAGAGATAGCTCACACAATAGCTATAAAAGATATACCACCAATAATATTAACCGTAAAAAGAAATGATTTTAATTTTAAAATAGGTGAAGTTCTACTGAATTTATCATTGGCACCTTTATTAAAATCTCTTTATGCATATCTAATAATTTATCCCGAGGGAATAAGAACTTTTGATTTTTGTGTTTTTAATATTCGATTTAATGTTGATGCGACTCAGCAAGAAGATATACTTTTGGATGACTACTTATCCAGTTCTGGTCAAACTAACATCAAACCAAAAGCACTTAAAAATAAAGCTAAAGAGATACGCCGACTAAAAATGGATTTTGAAAAATATCTTTCCTTAAGATATAACCTACAATCAAAACTTGGAAAATTCTATGCCATTTACTCTAAAATTGCGAATGACCACGATGCTGTTAATTTGCGTGATACCATTTATCAATTGGGACAAGGTGACCATCTTTCTAAGCGGATATCTGAAATAAATCTAGAAATCAAAAATAAACTAGGTGAACCGTATGCGAGTTATCATAAAGTGAGCTACGTTAATGATGTGTATAAAGTATTAAATGCACAATCGGATAAATTTACGGAGGATGATGGTCAATCTAATTATTATACTTTAAAAATCACAGAACCAAAAATATACTAATTAAAAAAAACAACAAAATGAACGAAAAAGAATTAGAAGTGTTAAAAGAATTTTTATCATTCCCCTTGTGGGAAACAGAACAAGTATTTGAAAAATTTCTGAAGTATGCAGAAAACAGTGGTAGAAGATTTGTCTATGAAAGTAATAGTTATAAGAAAGAACGATTCCTTTATATAGAAGGAGCACGGGAAAATAAAGTTGTGTTGGTAGCTCATGCTGATACGGTGTGGGATGAAAATTACGTTAATCCGCGGTACGAACAAGAGGTAAATTTTAACGATGACAAATTCACAGGCACCAAAAATGATTGTGGAATAGGTGCCGATGATAGAGCAGGATGTGCTATTATATGGTTATTACGCAATTTAGGTCATTCTATTTTAATAACCGATGGGGAAGAGAAAAGTAGTAAAGGCGGAAGTAAATGGCTAGTTGAATCAAACGATAAAATACTAACGGAATTAAACGAACACCAGTTTATGATCCAATTGGACAGAAGAGGAGATAACCAATTTAGAACTTATATATTGGGGACCAAAAAATTTATTGACTTTATAATTAATACAACAACGTTTATTCGACTACCAAACGATGAAGATGAACCTGGCACAACTGACATCAATAGACTATGTACTAAAATCTGCGGTGTTAATTTCAGTATTGGCTACCACAATGATCATTGGCCTAAGCTTCACGATAACAGTAGGTCTGAGTATTTAGTTTTCTCTGAGTGGAAACACACCTTAGAAACTGTGAAACAACTTCTTGATATTGAGCATTTACAACGCTTTGAACAGTAGGTTTGTTATACAGTTTTCAGATAGATTGCTGTAATAAAAATATATCGTTTTTACATTTATATCTATTTATCTTTGCTCTACCTTTGTATTCATAATCAAATTGAAAAACAAAAGCTAAAATGGAAGAGACACTTAGAGAATTTTTAGAATTTCCGTTATGGAATTCGGATGGGGTATTTAATAAATTTCGTTGGTTGGAAGTAACAGAAAAGAGAGAAGTTGTTTTTAAAGAAAACCAGCTCAATC
>JAIFKQ010000068.1:0-706 GCA_020049515.1 Paludibacter sp.
ATTTGTAGCGTCAAAACCATTTTACAAAAAGACCTATGAATTCGACACCATTTATTTACGGCAAAACAGCTAGCAATGAGAATTTTACTAATAGAGAAAAGGACTTTATTTATCTGTCTAATAATTTTAAAGGGCTGATAAACAGTATTATTATTTCGCCTCGTCGGTGGGGGAAAACTTCACTTGTGAACAAAGTTGCTGATTCATTTTCTCCAAATAGCGATTATATTGTATGTAAAATTGATATTTTTAATTGCAGAACAGAGGAGCAGTTTTATACAGTCTTTGCCAATTCAGTATTAAAAGCTTCTTTTTCTGTTTGGGAAGATTTTGTTGCAGGTTCAAAAAACTACTTGTCGCGGATGTTGCCCAAAATTGCGCTTACCGATGCCATGCAAAACTATGAGCTGTCATTCGGAATTGATTTTACCGATAGAAAACTCTCCTTTGATGAAATTCTGGATTTGCCGCAAACTATTGCTGCTGAAAAGAATAAGAATGTAATAGTATGTATCGATGAATTTCAGAATATAAATGATTATCCCGACTCACTAGGATTTCAACAGAAATTGCGTGCACATTGGCAATTGCAAAACAAGGTTTGTTATTGCTTATTTGGCAGTAAACGACACATGCTGTTGCATATATTTAACGATTACAAAATGCCATTTTATAAATTCGGAGACATCCTTTTTTTACAAAAAAT
>JAIFKQ010000068.1:716-8279 GCA_020049515.1 Paludibacter sp.
AAAACCATTGATAATGAGTTATGTGGCATGATTGCAGATTTAGTAAAAAATCACCCTTATTATGCGCAGCAGCTTAGTCAGCAAACTTGGTTGCGCACTTCGGACAGTTGCAATTCCGAAATTGTATTGGAAGCATTTGAATCGTTAGTAAATCAATTAAGCTTACTTTTTAGCAATATTATTGATACGCTTACAGCCAAACAAATTAGTTTTTTGGTGGCTGTTGCAAAAAAAGTGACTAATTTTTCGTCAAAAGAAGTGCTTAAGGAATATAATTTAGGAACATCGGCCAATATAAAAAATTTGCGGAAAGCAGCCTTGGAGAAGGATATTATCGATATATTTCCAGGAAATATAATTGAGTTTCAAGATCCTATTTTTGAGTATTGGCTGCTGAATTATTACCTTTAAACTTGCAATTATCAAGGTGTTTTCTTGGAAAGCGGAGGTCTCAGTCTAGCCGCGACGTAAGCGAAGCCATACGCCGAGCCTACGAACAACTGAGCTTTCATTCTACCCAACGAAGTATCTGAAGCCAAACGCCAAACCTAAAAAGTGGGAATTCGTTACAGCCTAAGAACAACCTAGGTTTTAGATTAACCATAACTATGAAAAATCGCCTGTATAGAGTTTTTCTATTGGAAAAATCAAATCCCAGTTCTTGCCCCAAACAATGTTACCATGATCAATATAGAATTTCTTAAAATTTGAGGGTTTAAGGTATTTATTGTATTGAGGATGTGGGTGATTATGTAGAAATGCGCTAAAATCAACTTTTCGCACAGTTCCATCATTAAATTTAAGTTCCACCGATAGGTCGGAAACATAAACTGCTTGCTGAATAAATAGTTGACGTGCCATAATTAGTTTAGATTTTCTTTTTGATGTTGGTACATCTAATTTGTTTCCTTAAAACAAAGAAATTAATCCATTTTTCAATGATATTGGTTTCGTACTTACGAATAAATTCTTCGGCAGTTTTGGCATCCTTTTCACGAAGCGGACTAACACCTTTTTTTGCTCTTCGTCGAATTTCCTTGAGTTCGCCGTTTTCCATTATCAATTCGTAAATTGTTTCACAATCGCCTAAAGCAACATGTACATGTATTGGTTCATGTTCATTAGAAAAAAAGTAAAATATTAATCCGAAGTATTCAAATATTTTGGGCATAAAGCTATTTTACTTCTGTTGATAAAACTATACAAAGATAGATATTTTTCAAACAAAAACAAAACCACTTTAAAGTTCTTTTAGAAAACACAATCGGATGAAATTCATCTCTGAATATCAGCCGATAAGCTTTAATATGGAAAGCGGATGGTACATGCCGATATTTATCGGTAAGTTTTCCTTCCTACCGCGACGTAAGCTCATTCGCCGAAGATTTCTTAAAACGGATTTAAAATCCGAAGAATACAAAAGTTGGGATTGAAACAAATCCCAACATCGCATCGCCCAACTTTTGAACATCTAATTGATTATATATCCGGTTTTACGGGGTGATTTAAAAAGATTCTATTTCAAATTAAATGATTACTTTAGCACGCTCAAATTATTTCTACTTTACCAAATTAAAGAATTAACCACGATCCGAAAAGTCGGATTCTTCAATAGGCTCAATAGAAAATATAAATCAAAGAAAAAAGGTCACAATAGACAAATATCTATTCCGACAAATCGGAATCTTCGTTCTGTATTTTTAAGACTTAATACACTAAAATTATGCTGAAAGCATTTTTTCTATTGTGAACTATTGCTTTCCCGATAGCTATTCCCGAAATATCGGAACAAGCTGGGATGGTTTAAAAATTTTCGAGTTTTTATTTTAGTAAAGTAGAATTATCTAAACTTGTTGAGAAGTATGAAACGTAAAGCGCTTTTTTTTGCAATGTTGCTGATGGCACTTCATTGTGTTTCACAGGTTAATATAATTCCCATGCCCAAAAGCATTCATGCTATAAATGGAAAGTTTGTGTTTGGTAAAAATACGGTTATTCATTATTCTAATGCGTCTTTTATTTCGGACGCAGAAATCCTAAAACGGATGTTGAAACCTGCAATGGGATTTCAATTACAGCATGATAACTCAAAATCGAAGTCAATAATATTATTGATCGAGGCTTCTGAAATGGACAGTATTGGGCAAGAGGGATATTTATTGAATGTGAAAACAGGTAAAATTGAGATTACAGCCAGTCATTCTGCTGGATTTTTCTATGCTTTTCAAACCTTACTTCAGTTAATGCCAGCAGAAATTTACAGCCATGCGATAGTAGAAAAAGCAGTATGGGAAATAGATGGGGTTATCATAAAAGACCAGCCATTGCTGTCGTGGCGCGGAAGTATGTTGGATGTTTCACGTCAGTTTTACCACATTGACTATCTGAAAAAGTACATCAATTGGTTGGCAGCACATAAGCTCAATGTATTTCATTTGCACTTGACCGACGACGAAGGCTGGCGAATAGAAATAAAAGCCTTACCTAAACTCACTGAAATAGGCGCGTGGCGTGGTCCAGACGAAGCTTTACCACCTGCACATGGTTCGGGCGATAAACGATATGGCGGATTTTATACGCAGGATGAATTGAAAGATTTGGTGAAATATGCAGCCGAAAGAAATATCCAAATTTTGCCGGAAATTGATGTGCCAGGCCATTCAAAGTCAGTGGCAGCAGCTTATCCCGAAATTTTATGTGCAGGAAGTGATAGCTCAGCAAGTGTTCAGGGTGTAAAAAATAATGTGTGGTGCGCTGGTAGCGAAGCTAATTTTGAAATGTTGGATAAAATAATTGCGGAGGTAGCAGCCATTTTTCCAATGGAATATATTCACATTGGGGGCGATGAGGTGAATCATAAATCATGGGAGCATTGCCCATTTTGTACAAATTTGATGCAAAAAAATGCTTATTCAAAATCCAGTCAAATACAAAATTATTTTATCGCCCGCGTACAAAAAATGCTAGAAAAGCACGGCAAAAAAATGATGGGCTGGAATGAGATTCTACATGACTCCTCTTTGTTAAAAAATACGGGCATAATGGCTTGGACATCGGTGGCGGCAGGCATGGAAGCTGTTCATAAACAGTACGATGTGATATTAACGCCAGCAAGTTATTTCTACCTAGATATGGCGCAGGGAAATGGTGAAAGAGGACACAAGTGGGCAACATTTTTGCCACTAGAAAGACTCTATTCTTTTCAAATCCCTACCGATTCTTTGTCAAGAAAGTTTGTGAAAGGCATTCAAGCTAATTTGTGGGCAGAATACTTGGATAAACCTACATATCAAACAGAATATCAATCCTATCCTCGACTTTGCGCCTTGGCAGATTTGGCTTGGAGCGGAAATAGCATGAGTTTTCAGCATTTCCAAAACCGTTTAAATTCAAAGCATTACGATAGAATGTTCTATATGGGAATACATTTTAGAGTGCCACCGCCAGTGGTTAAAATTCAGAATGGGAAACTAATTGATCAAGGTAAACTCAATCATGGAACGGTGTATTATACAACAGATGGTTCACTGCCAACTAATAGTTCGGATTTATTTAGTAATTTGATTATTTCCAATGACTTAATTCGGAATGTAGAAAAACTTCAATTTCGTAACTGCTTTCGCGACTCGCTTTTTAGTCCATCTGTTTCGTTGGCATTTGATACTGTTGCAGTTTGGAATAATTCAATTTTGAGCGTAAATAGTCAAACTTTAAAGTTAGCCGCAACAATTAACTATAATACTCAATCGAATCATAATGTGCTGTTGTTTAAATATTTGTATGGTGGCGAAAAATTGGGAATTAAACGAATAGCACTGTATAAAAAAGCAAGTCTGCTTTTTGAAAAGATGAATGAAAAGCCGATATTTATTTCTTCGCGCATGCCCGAGTGGGAGGTATTATTGCCTCTTGACATCTTGTTGGAGGGCGGTTTGTACCACATTGAAATAGAAATTGTGGGAGAATTGCCACGCGACTCCAATGGGGTAATTTTGCATATTCCACGATAATCGTATAGTTTTTTGTTCCAATGAATAATTTGTTATAAAAGTGTATATTTAATGTATAAACTGTAGTTTGATGTTGCGTTTTTTTTTGACAATTTCTTAAAGGCGAATTGGGCTGTACCACGCAAATACTCTTGTGTTAATATGAAAATGCTTTAATATGAATCATTTAGGTTTAAAATAATTATAGATTAACTGTTTAAAAAAAATCAAATGAATATAGAAGAACTTCGCGAATACTGTTTGAACTTAAAAGGCGCTACAGAAAGCCTTCCTTTTGGCGATTCTGCCTTGGTAATCAAGGTTCAAGGCAAAATGTTTGCCCTTATTCCGCTGGATAATGCCGAAACGCAAATAACGCTCAAATGCGACCCAGAACGCGCCATTGCTTTGCGCGAACAATACACTGCCATAGTTCCAGCTTGGCATTTTAATAAAAAACATTGGAATACAGTTGTTATTAATCCAATGATAACGCAACAATTTTTGTGTGAATTAATTCGGCATTCGTACGAGTTGGTGCTGTCAAAATTAAAACTGGATGTAGATTTATAACAGTAGATGCGTATAGAGATTCGTTGCATTTTTATGAGAAAAACGGATTCGCATTTTTGACAAATACTGATAAAGAATCAGATACACGACTGATGTTTTATGATTTAAAACAATTGTAGATATTTTTAGAACTTAAAACAGAGAACAGATTAATGTGCGACTTCCACTTCTCTTATCTATGCAATTTAAATTCAATCTTTTAGAAAGCACAATCGGCTGAAATTCAATTTCTGAAAGCCAGCCGAATAGCTTTAATATGAAAAGCGGATGATACATACCGATTTTTATCGGTAGCCATACGCCGAACCTAAACAGTGTGACTTCATTACAGCCTACGAACAACCTGAGTGCGTATTTTTGGATTATGCTTATTACTACTTTCCCAGACTGATATTTATGTTTGGTAATTCAACTTGAAAAGTCACTTTTGCTTTTAATGCCGTAAAAACACGAAACATGGTATCGAAAGTTACATTGCTGGCATTGTTTTCGATACGTGAAATCTGAGCCTTTTTAACACCAATAAGTAAGCCAAGTTCTTCTTGGGTTAAATGTCTTTCTTTTCGGGTTTGTTTAATGGCCGCACCAATCATTTCTAATTGTAATTCATATTCAAATCGGTCACGGTCAGGTGTTCCAATTGTTCCAATCAGTTTGTCTTGCACCTCGTCTAAAGTGTATGTTTTCATATTAATTTTTCGTTAAAATATTTGATTCTAATTTGAATTGTTTTTTGTATTTCGGAGTCTGGGACTTTACTTCTTTTTTTTATAAAGCCGTGTGTAGATATTACCAAGCTTTTTGATTTGTCTGTTTTATCCCAAAATGCAAGTAATCGGTATTGCAAGCCCTGATAGAGCGTTCTGAATTCCCAAACATCATCATCTATTTTTTTGAAAAGTTCTGGATTGTTCTCTGTCTGTGATTTGCGAATGTTGTAAAGTATTTTCTCGTAATGTTTTCGGTCATTTGGTCATTTATTCATGATTTTAGACTACAAAGATAATTGATAGTTTACATATAACGAAACTTTCAGGCTAATAATTCAATTTTATTGTGTGAATACATTTTGTTACTATCTGTTTCCTTGGATATGAAAACATAATCAGCTGATATTCATTCGTGAATATCAGCTGAATAGATTAATATGGAAAGCAGATGGCAACATGCCGATTTATTGGTGCGCTTTCTTTCCCACCCACGTGCAACGCCAAACTTTTGAACATCTAATTGATTATATATCCGGTTGGAGGGGGCAAAAAAATAGCCACTACAAAGTGGCTGTTTTCTGTAAGAAGGATTAGAAATCCTAAGAATACAAAGGGTGGGATTAGAAATAAATCCCACCCAAGTGCAACGGTTGGACGGGAGTTATGTGCTTTACAAATTTTTGGGTGATACGTTCTTCTGTACGTAAAAGCAGGAAATATAATCAATTTTTTCAATTACCTTTTCTGGAAGTGTATCCAAAAAATCATTAAAATATGAGCCAAACGTAACAATTTCTCTTTCCATGCTGCAAAAATACAATATAAGTTGCGTAACTACGCAACATTTACAGCTTTTTTATTTTGAAACAAACTATTTAACGTCTAAGAAAACACAATCGGCTGAAATTCAATTTCTGAAAATCAGCCGATTAAATGTAATATGGAAAGCAGGTGGTACATACCAATATATCGGTAGCTTTCATTCTAGCCACAACGTAGGCGAATGATACATACCGATTTTTATCGGTAGCCATACGCCGAACTTAAAAGGTGCGACTTTGTTACAGCCTACTAAAACTGACGTATTATTTACCTTTTGTAATGTGATTTGAAGTAATATGCTGAATATAAACAGTATTTGAATTTACATCGAAATCATAAATTATGTACCAAGTAGTGTTTTTATTTCTGATATATTTATAAACCTTCTCGCCAAATTCAATATGTTCAAGGAATTGAGAATTTTCATGATAGCTTGATTGGTCTAATTTATCGCAAGAATCCACAATATCATCTACATAATTTGCTGCATGGTTAAATTCTAATGGATGTTTTTTCCAAATTGTAAGCCCTATAAATATGTTTGATAAATCTTCATCTGCCAATTTACTATAATAAACCATTTTCTTTATAATGATTGTAGATTTTAGACTTAACACTTTTTCGAAATTCATCACTAGTCATATATCCTTCTGGGACAGTTAAATCTAATCTTGGAATTATAAATTCTACTGCTTTTTCATGTCGATGTAACTCTTCTATCAATTTTTGTCCAGTAGGATTATTATCATTAATTCTAACAATATGTACCATAATATTTTTTATTTGGATTTAGTACTGCAAATATACTAACAACTTTCGATATTGATAGCAAAATGACGGGATTAATTCTATTAGAAAACACATTCGGCTAATATTCAATCTCTAAATACAGCCGAATAGCTTTAATATGTAAAGCGGAGCTTTCCTTCCCACACGACGATTCCGATAGCTATCGGAAGAAAGACGCTTCGCCGAACCAAGACATACAAATTACGCTACGCACAACGAGGCTTTCGTTCTAGTCGCATCGTGAGCGAAGCCATAGCCGAACCTAAACAGTGTGAATTCGTACAGCCTACTAACAACTAATCTTTAGGCATGGAAGGTAATTTAAAACATAGTTAAAGGACGTTTGCACAATTACGAATGCGTTCAGAAAGGTCGAAAAGCGCACTTTTGAATTGCTCTTTTTCGGTTTCTGAAAATCCCCCATCGCTTCCGTTAACGTTTATTGCGTCCATCTTGTGATATATCCACGATGGTGATTTTCCAAAATAACGCTGCGATACTTTTGCCCACGAAATATCTAGCATAATGTCTTTTAATTGGTCGCGGGTGGCTTGATTAATTCTTATTGCTGTTTCCATATTTAAATAGTTTTTTAATCCTCGTAAAGTAGTATTTCAAAAAGTCGAATAATCCATATTTCCAACTCGTAAGATACATTGTGCTTTGAATTTTTATAATTT
>JAIFKQ010000096.1 GCA_020049515.1 Paludibacter sp.
GATCGCAATACCGATAGCTATCGGTACCACTGGGGGTTTCCGTCAAGTCGGAATCTCGAAATACTCGATATGCACAGTCAGCCCCTCTGGGTAGGATACTTAGTTTGCTTTAAATCAATTAAATAAACATATAATTACTGATTTATTGGGGTGCTGAGTAGTTACAATTTATTCTATTGTTTCAGGTATTTCTTACCATGCCAAGAATCTCTTTCTTCCAATCTTTTATCTATTTTAGCCAAAAATTCGAAGTTTTTAAGTCCCCATTCAGGTGCTAGCAATAGGCTTTTTGGCGATTGAGAAACAAAGCGTTCTATTGCAATTTTGGGGTTCAAAAGTTCAATAAAGTCTATAGCCAAATCTACATATTCGGCAGCCGAAAATAAATTAAACCATTCGGGGTTTTCAACAAATTGTTTGGCCATTTTGGTGCCTTTCACTAGCTGTAACTGATGAATTTTGAGTGCAGTAAGTGGCAGTTTTGATAGATTTTTGGCATGCGACAGTATAATTTCCCTGTCTTCTTTTGGCAGTCCCAAAATGATGTGTGCACCCGTTCTTATACCTCTTTTTGCCGTTTCGGCGATGGCTATTTCGGCACAGGCAAAATCGTGTCCACGGTTAATAAATGCCAGTGTTTCGTCGTTGGTCGATTCAATGCCATATTCTATCATCACATAGTACTTTTTACTTAATTGTGCAAAATAATCGAGCAATTCATCGTTCACGCAATCGGGGCGGGTACCCACCACAATTCCCACCACGTTGGGGTAGGAGAGGGCCTCTTCGTAAATAGCTTTAAGTTTGTCGATGGCATCGTAGGTGTTTGTGTAGGATTGAAAATAAGCCAGATACTGTTGTGTGGCATACTTGTGATGAAAAAAAGCAATTCCTTCCTCCACCTGCTGAGTTACGCTTTTGGAAGGCTTGCAATATCCAGGGCTAAAGGTCTGATTATTACAATAAGTACATCCGCCAACACCCTTGCTACCATCGCGGTTGGGGCAAGTAAAGCCGGCATTTATAGATATTTTCTGGACTCGTTCGGTAAATTCGGTTTTTAGAACTTTGTTGTAGTTTAGGTATCGTTCTTTTTTATTATTGTTTAATGGGTAGGTGTATAAGCTGTTCATGGTTTATTTTGTCATGTATTAGTGTCACGTTTCAAACAAAAAAGTGCTATGAAAGTTTTTTGTTTCAATAACTTTCCTTTTTCTCTCGTTTAATGTTTTATTTTATATATTTTTGTATGCCTAAAAAAAAATCATGTATTGGACCAATTATCACAGTCATTCTACGTTTTGCGATGGAAGGAGCGAAATGGAAGAATTTGTAAAGCTAGCTATTTGCAAAGGTATTATAAGTTATGGATTTTCGTCGCATGCACCGCTACCGTTTTCCACCAAATGGGCTATGAAAGAGGAGGCTTTCGCTGCCTATTTGTCTGAATTCGAAAGGTTAAAAACGGTGTATGGCTCTGAAATTGAGTTGTATTTTGGTTTGGAAGTAGATTTTATTCCCAATTGCTCCGATATTGACAGTAAGTTTTTTAAGGATAAAAGTTTCGACTATTTAATTGGATCCATTCACTATCTCGATAAAATAATTGATAATCAGTATTTTTGTATAGATGGCGATTTTGAAGAGTTTGATAAGGGAGTTAAAACCGTTTTTGATGGTGATATTAATGCTGCAATAAACAGCTTTTATGACGTAAGTTTGTTGATGATTCAAAAAGGGGGTTTTGATATTGTAGGTCATTTTGATAAAATTGCACTAAACGGTATCCACTACAAAGAGTTTGACATTAATGCCTTATGGTATAAGCAACGTGTAGCAGAAGTGTTTCAATTATTAAAAGAGAAAGGGCTGATTCTTGAAATTAACACTAAATCGCTTTTCAAAAAAGGATTTACTTATCCTCATCAAGAATTTTATCCCTTAATAAATGAGTTGCAAATTCCGATTGTGGTAAATTCCGATTGTCATTATCCAATGAATGTTATAGATGGGTATGAGCCTACTTTTGCGGCATTAAAAAAGGCGGGTTTTCGAAACATGCAACGTTTAGTTAAGGGTAAATGGCTAGAAGTGGCATTTGATAATAATGGCTTATTGTATTAATAATTGTATTGAGTAAATTTTGAGTGCAGCTCTTTGAATAAGAGAATTGAGTAGTTTAAAGTAATAAAATTAAATGGTTATTCCGTTACTTTTATAAAGCAATGCTTTTTTAAATTAAATGTATAAATGAAAAATGAATCCAGGATTAAATTATTAAATAACAACAAGTTGTTGTCTGTAAGTACTCTTGTTAGTCCTGTTTTGAAGCTTTCGCAAAAAGATAAAATTGCCAAGTTGGGTGGCACAGTTGGTATGCACCTTACTTACCGTGCTTTTGATGCACAGCTGAAACATCCCTTCACCGTTTCGGGCTTTACACGCACCTCCACGCCCATTGTGCTCACAGAAATTACTTACGATGGTATTACAGGTTACGGCGAAGCGACCATGCCACCTTACCTGGGCGAGTCACAAGCGTCGGTGATGGCTTTTTTGGAAAAAGTAAATCTGCAGCAATTCAATAATCCGTTTGAGCTTGATGATATTCTGACTTACGTTGATAGCATTGCCATGTATAATACCGCTGCCAAAGCCTCGGTGGATATAGCATTGCATGATTTGGTGGGCAAAATGATGCAGCAACCGTGTTATGCATTGTGGGGCTATAATGCTGATAAAGTGCCAGTTACGTCGTTTACCATAGGGATAGATACAGAAGAAGAGGTGCGGAAAAAAGCATTGGAAACTGAACCCTTTAAAGTGATAAAAGTGAAGCTGGGCGTAAATGAAACTACAGATAAAATGCTGATAAACACCGTACGTTCAGTTACCGATAAACCAATAAGAGTTGATGCCAATCAGGGCTGGAAAGACAAACAGTATGCGTTGCAAATGATAGAATGGCTGAGTGAACGCAATGTGGAATTGGTGGAACAGCCCATGCCAAAGCACAATATTGACGATATGGCTTGGCTAACAGAGCAGAGCCCATTGCCCACGTTTGCCGACGAATCGTGTCAACGCTTAGCAGACATTCCTTACCTAAAAGGTGTATTTAATGGTATCAATATCAAGCTCATGAAATGTACTGGTCTGCGAGAAGCACACGAAATGATAACCGTGGCCAACGCTTGCAACCTAAAACTAATGATAGGCTGCATGACCGAAACTTCCTGTGGAATTGCTGCTGCAGCTCAGTTGTCGCCCCAAATGGAATATGCCGACCTTGATGGCAATTTATTGATAACCAATGATGTGTTCAGCGGAACAAAAATAATAGAAGGTAAAGTGATGCTGAACAACAATTGGGGTTTAGGAATAAATAAAATTAACTAACCAGTATTGAATTAAGCAATTTATGACGTATTGATTAACTGTTTAATTGCTGAATGTCAATTTATTATTATTATTATTGTTATTATTATTGTTGCACAGAATCTTCAAATCTTCATCCCGATAGCTATCGGGACTTCAAATCTTCAAATTAAAACAACGCTAGTTCTTTTTCCGATAACTTAATACTGCCCAAGTATTGAAAAATAAAGCAAAGCCAATCAAAGCTATCAGCTCATTGAGCAATTGGATTGGGTTACTACCTTTGAGATACACCGACCGCATAACGAACATAAAATGTTTCAACGGATTGAAAGCCGCTATCCATTTTGCCCATTCCGGCATGCTGTCGATAGGTGTATATAAGCCACTTAGCATAATAAATACGAGCATAAAGAAAAACACCACGAACATGGCTTGCTGCAAAGTTTGAGCATAATTGGAAATGACCAACCCCAGCCCCGAAACTGTAAGAATGTAAATGGCAGCGAATAAATAGATTGTGGAAAAATATCCTGCCGGAATTAATCCATAAACTGCCCACGCAATAATAAAACCGATGCTGATGACAATAAATCCGATGAGCCAGAACGGAATAAGTTTGGCAAGAATAAAGGTGGCTTTTGGTACTGGGCTCACGTTAATTTGCTCCATTGTTCCCAATTCTTTTTCAAAAACAATAGAAACCGCCGGCAAAAAACCGCAAAGTAAGGTCAATATCATCACCATTAAAGCTGGAACCATGAAGACACGGTAATTAAGATGCGGATTAAAACGGTATTGAGTGTCTAATTGTATTGTTGGCACTGCATTGATAGCTACAGTGTTGGGTAATAGTCGTTGTGTAATTCCGACATTAAAATCGGCTAAAATGCTCGATAGGTAAGTCATGCCAATTCCACCTTTCATGCCATTCACTGCATTGGCCGAAATCATTACTTTAGCACCTTGTCGGTTGACAAGGTCTTTCTCGAAATTAGCCGGAATTTCGAGGATAATATCCGATTCCTTTCGTTCAATACTTTTGAGTGCTTGCGTATAGTTTGGCGACACATCAGTGAGTTTAAAATAATTGGACGAAATGATTTTTTGAGTTAGTTGCTGTGAATATGTGCTGTGGTCGTTGTCAATCACGCTCAAATTCAGGTTTTTAATCTCATAGCTAGCCGCCCACGGAAAAACCATGAGAACCATAAATGGAAACACAAAAATCATCTTCGGCAACACTGCATTCCGAAGTATTTGTTTGAATTCTTTGCGCAATAAATATTTTAGTACAGAAGAACCCCTAGCCCCTAAAGAACCCCTAGCCCCTAAAGGGGAATTTGAGTTAGTATTGGTTTCTATGTTTTTTTCTAATTTACCCCTAACCCCTAAAGGGGAATTGAGGTTAGTGTTGGTTTCAATATTATTTTCTTTATTTTCCATTTAAAAGTATGTTTTATATCAAAGTTTAAACAAATCAATACTTGCATAGTTCCCCTTTGGGGGCTAGGGGTTCTCTATCTTATTCCAACCTCACCTTAAATTTCTTCAAACTTACGCCTACCAATACCACACTCATCAAACTTAGAATGGCAACTTCCTTTAATACAGCCGTAATTCCAAGCCCTTGAATCATTATTGCTTTCACTGCCGCAATATACCATCTTGCCGGAATGATACTTGAAAACCATTGAAGTGGTAACGGCATATTTTCAATGGGAAATATCATTCCCGAAAGTAGCATTACAGGTATCATTAG
>JAIFKQ010000179.1 GCA_020049515.1 Paludibacter sp.
AATCCTATTCACCTCCAGCTTCCGACAAATCGGAATAAATGGCGCAGGAGGCAAATAATATAAAATCCTGCGCTCTAAACGCCTATACCAACATTATAATTATGTATTTTTTTAAATTAGTACATCACTCGTATATGAAATAAGCTATGCGCAGTAGCAGATTCCTCACATTTGCAACGGATGTATCGACGAGAAAATGGAGATTTTCCTTCGCAATAATTAGTATGACCGCACTTACGACAGACAAAACCGTTCCCCCATTTAATATCAGCAATGAATTTCAGCATTTTATCGGCATCTTGAGAAAAATTTTCGGCCATTTCGGTTGATATTTCGTTTTTAAACAGCATGTTATCAGATATTATAGTTTATTTGAGAAAATATTTTTTCAAAGGTAATAAAAAATATTTAGTGATACTATAATAATTTATTAGTGATACCATTGCAATACGAAAAAATTGTTTTACCTTTGCAGCTGAAATCAAACCTAACCCCTAAATGGGAATAAGAGAACAAACCACTAGCTCTTCCAGCTGAAGAGGGGATAAATTGCGAGGGACTAAATTAGTTTAGTAAAACTTGAACTTATACTTAAATTATTTAAAATAAAAATATGGAAAAAAACATAGAAACCAATACTAACTTCAATTCCCCGCAATTTATCCCGTTTTCTACGGGAGGGGATAGAGGTTCTTTTGGGGAGAATGGGTTATCAGCAATAAACTCACGTTACACCCAATTGAGCGAAACAAGTTGTTGTTTATCTTGCGGTGGTGCCATCAATTATGCAAAAGCGCAAATTGGGGAGGTATGTGTGGATTTAGGGAGTGGACGGGGCAATGACGTAATTCGGCTGGCAGAAGAAGTTGGTGAGAATGGATTTGTTTATGGCATAGATATTTCGGAAGGAATGATAGCCAAAGCAATAGCCAATTTGGAAAAATTTGAAGTTGCCAATGCTGAAATTCTGAAAGCCGAACTAGAGGCATTACCCTTTGAAAATGATAGCGTGAATTTGGTAATTTCCAATTGCACCATCAATCATGCTGCTGACAAACAAGCAGTTTGGAATGAAGTATTTCGAATTTTGAAAACTGCGGGCCGGTTTGTAGTGAGCGATATTTATGCCACACAACCCATTGCAGACGAATACAGAAATGACCCCGCAGCAGTGGCCGAATGTTGGGCAGGTGCAGTGACCAAAGACGAATACTTAACCATGCTTGAAAATGCTGGGTTTAATGACATTATTATTTACGAAGAATCAGCTCCATACCCAAAAGGAAATGCTGAAGTGGCGAGTTTAACAATATCAGGATATAAAAAAAAATAACCACATAGGCACAATAGATAAATGTAAGCTATTGTGCCTATTGTGGTTCATAAAAACGGTTTGATTTTTTAAGCCGATTATTCACAAACTAAAATCAAATAAAAATGAAAAGTGTAGTGAAAAAAAGTTGCTGTACAAGCAACAACAAAGAATCGAAAGTAGCGCAATGTTGTGCTAAAGTTTCGATTATCGTAGCTGGTTGTCACGACTAACTACAAAAAACGGCCCCTAACCCCAGAAAGGGAATAAGAAAACTCTTTCTATCAGGTTAGGGGTTTATTAAAAAAAAACTAGAATCTAAAGGGGAACTAATATTAGTATTGATTTACTTTAATATTTGCTTAAATATAAAAAAAGAGATGAAAAAAGAGAAAAATACTGAAACCAATACCAACTTCAATTTCCCGCAATTTATCCCGTTTTCTACGGGAGGGGTTAGGGGCTCTTTTAGTGGTGCAAATCGCCTATCCAAACACAACATAATTACTCCAATTGCCGATTCTGAGGAATTCTTAATTGTTAATCCATTGAGTAAATCGGCTGACATTATTTCGGCTAATGAGGTTAAGATGCTAAAGCACAATCTTGACCCAACTGGTGATTTCACTAAAAACGGCTATTTGGTGGACGAAGCAAAGGAGAAACGCGCTTTCAAAATGGCGTACCTTGATTTTACCGAAAAACGGGAGGCCGACGAAACGCAACTGTTTTTTGTGCCCAATTATTCCTGCAACTTTGCTTGTTCATATTGTTATCAGGAGGGGTATAACCCAGTTCAAAAAGTGGTAAATAATGATGTGGTTGATGCTTTTTTCAGTTATATTAAGACCGAATTTGCAGGAAGAAAAAAATACATTACCGTTTTTGGTGGTGAACCGCTTTTGCCAGGCGACAATCAGCGCAATATGTTAACTTATTTTATTGCGAAAGCCAATGAGGCAAAACTCGATTTGGCTTTTGTAACAAATGGCTATACATTAGCTAGTTATATTGATTTACTAAAAACGGCAAGCATTCGTGAAATACAAGTTACGCTTGACGGAACGCAGGAGGTGCACGACGGAAGACGTTATTTGAAAGGAAAACAACCTACTTTCGACCGTATAATCGAAGGTATCGATGCTTGCCTGGCTGCGGAAATAAACATAAACTTGCGCATGGTGATAGATAAGGAAAATATTGATAATCTGGCTGGACTTTCACGTTTTGCCATTGATAAGGGCTGGACTGTTTCACCATATTTCAAAACACAAATTGGTAGGAATTACGAATTACATTTTTGCAACAGCACTCCAGAAAAACTTTTCGACCGTGCCACGCTGTACCAACATTTATACGAGTTGCTGAAAGTGCATCCATATATTGCTGAATTTTACAAACCAGCTTTTTCCATTGCCAAATATATTTCGGAGCATGAAGAATTACCAATGGCGTTGTTCGATTCCTGTCCGGCTTGCAAAACGGAATGGGCTTTTGACTTTACTGGAACTATTTACTCGTGCACTGCCACTGTAGGAAATAAAGGCGACGAACTAGGGACATTCTATCCAGCAATTTCAAAGAATGAAGCGGCCATAGAAAGTTGGCAAAACCGCGATATTACAACGATTGAAGAATGCAAAACATGCGATGTGGCTTTGGCTTGCGGAGGTGGATGTGCATCGGTAGCAAAAAACAAAAATGGACATCCAAATTCACCCGATTGTCGTCCAGTGAAAGAGTTATTGAGCTTGGGAGCAGCATATTACTTAGCCCCCTAAATCCCCCGATCCCGATAGCTATCGTGGAGGGGGACTTAAAGACTTATCTTACATTTTTTTAATAAACACACTAATCAAAATCCCCCTTCGGGGGACAAAGGGGACTTTTATGAAAGAAATAACATCAGCAGAATTTGAACAAGAAGTGCTTCAAGGAGGCAAAGTGGTAGTCGATTTTTATTCTTCGGAATGTGCACCGTGCGAGGCTTTGGCACCAAAGTTTGACGCCATGGCAGAACTTTATGGCGAAAAAATTAAGTTCCTAAAAGTTTTTCGTCAGCAAAACCGAGAGCTGGCCACGGAATTGGGTGTAAGCTCCTCTCCTACTCTTTTGTTTTTCGACAATGGAAAAAAACTTCCAATAACCATGAGCGGTGGTATAAGAAAATCGGAAATTCAAAAACAGCTCGATGATATGATTACGGCTGAGGAGGTTTTGTCCATTAAATCGAACCAAAAGCAAATTGTGTCAGAGTATGACGTAGCTATTTTGGGTGGCGGTCCGGCTGGATTAGCTGCAGCAATTTACCTTGGACAAGCCTTAATAAAAACAGTTTTAATAGACCCCGCTTTGCCCGGTGGATATATGGGTATTACGCATCAAGTATCTAATTATCCAGGGTTTATAGAGGCACAACCAGGGTTTATGTTGGCTCATTATATGGGCGAACAAGCAAAAAGTAGCGGCATAGATTTAAGAGTGGCTGTAGATATTACGTCGGTAAATTTAACAAAAAAGGAGATTGTAATAGATCAATTAGAAACCATTCGTGCAAAAAAAATAATCATTGCCACAGGCACTTCTCCCAAAAGCATGAATGCAAAAGGGGAAAAAGAATTGAAAGGGAAGGGCATTTCCTACTGTGCTACATGTGATGCAAAATACTATGTGGATCAAGAAGTGATAGTTATAGGAAGTGGAAATTCGGCCGTAGAAGAGGCTTTATATATCACTAAATTTGCAAGTAAAGTAAAAATAGTATTCCGTTCCGAAAAACTGAAAGCAAATGAAAGTGCATTAAATATACTGGCAAAAAATGATAAGATAGAACTTATTCCCTTCTATGAGCCGCGTGGATTTGAAAGAAAGAACGGTAAAATGGAGGTTGAATTCGAAAATTTACAAACCAAACAAAGAACTACTTTAACTGCAGACGGTGTTTTTGTATTTATCGGACTGGAAGCAAACATTGCTGATTTAGGAATAAATTTACCAGCAATGAATGAATGGGGAAGTATTATTACCGACGAAGATATGAAAACAAGCATTCCAGATGTGTATGCCATTGGGGATATTATTAGCAAAAAATATCGCCAAATAACTACTGCTGTTGCAGATGGAACCATAGCAGCAATGAGTATTTCGTTGGAAATGTAAGCATGCACTAGGTTTTATACTACTACGGATAGTTTTTGCTAAAATGCCAAAATATTTATTTATTTTTTGGGGAACTATAACATCTTTATGAAATCAAATGTAGGTCCTATTGATAAAGCAATCAGATTGTTTATCTCTTTAGTTTTAATCGTAATGTTCTATACAAATACAGTTTCTGGAGCATTAGGTATTGCGTTGCTTGTAGTGGCAGCAGTAATTGCAGTTACTGCTTTGTTCCGCTTTTGCCCTTTATATCTACCTTTTGGAATCAATACTTGGAAAAAGAAATGAAATTACGGATTAATCCAATTACAACAAGTTATTCAATTATGAAAATCAAAATCGTTTTAGCAGCCATTTTGTTGCTATTTTCTTTTATTGAAATTGAAGCTCAAAACAAGATTGAAATTAGTTCAAAGCAAGCAAGTGCAATGCTAAAAAATGACCCAAAAGTAATAGTGCTTGATGTGAGAACACCAGAAGAATTTAATGAAGGGCATATAAATAAGGCTATTAATTTTGATGTATATCAATCTGATGTATTTATCAAGATTAACAAATTGAATAAGAATGCAAAATACATAGTTTATTGTCGTACAAACAGAAGAAGTGGAGTGGTTGCCAAACAAATGATTCAAAGTGGTTTTAAAAACGTTTATCAAATGATGGACGGATTTCCAGGCTGGCAAGGGAATAAATTACCTGTTCGGAAATGACCCGTTACGCCCTACCGTAAAGTACGTGATAAATTTGGGGGATAAGAATAATTAGTTTTTCAAACTTTTACTTTTACATTAAGTTTCATGGAAAATCAAAAAGAACTTTATAGCGAAACTGACATAAAAGTGATGCGTGCCGCCGAGGATGCATTGTTGAAGGGACAAAACCGAGTGGAAGAGTTAAAATTATTTGCCGAAAATGCTGGTTTTAATCGCATTGGTATTGCTCATTGCGTGGGAATGACTCGGGAAGCTATGCAGCTGAAAGAAAAACTTTCAGATAAATTTGACGTTTTTACCGTTGACTGTAAATACGCAAAAATTCCTGGTTCTGAAATGCTTAATGATGAAACTGTACGCGGTACATCCTGTAATCCAGCTGGTCAGGCCGATTTTTTGGCAAAAAATAATACCGAGTTGAACATTTCATTTGGACTCTGCATGGGGCACGATATTATGTTTAACATGAAATCGAAAGTACCAACCACTACTTTGATAGTAAAAGACCGTGAACACAAGCACAATCCGTATCAAGAATTTGTGAAATAAACTATGCGAAACGTAACAGCGAAATACAACAACCAGCATAACAATAATAAGTTTTTTTTATCCGTTATTTTTTGAATTTAAAGCAGACAAAATATAATTCATGGAAATAATAAGACATTTAACATGATTCTTTAAAGAAAATTCACCTAACCTATATTGCTATTATTCAATTATATAACATAATAGAAATAACAAGTCATTTCAAATAGAGAAAAAAGAAGTCATATCAAAATAAGAACATCTTTGTTTCACAACCTCTTCCGATACTCACATTGCCTTTTTATTACACCTAGGTAGTTTTCATCAACCTTAACCATTTTGCTTCATCGGAACCATTTCATCAAATAATTTACAATATCATCAATAATCATCCATTTTAAATTGGGTTAGGAAAAATTGAAAATTTTTTCGGTAATGTTCTCTATTTTCGTGGTGCATATTTACAATTTTTATCAACTTGCTCAAACAGTTGACCAGCTATTTTATTATTTCAGGAACGTTAAACATCTGATTTTATAGGATAAAAACAGTTATTACTGAACTCCTTCTGCTTAATAAATTGTAACTTTGTGGCAAAATGAAATTTTTTATTGATGACAAAATTTTACCTGTGCCTATTTTTGTGGATTATTTTATTTTTTTTTTCCTGTTCCAATGAAAGGAAAAGTAAAAAGAATGAGAATTTATTACCCAACCCTACATTAAGTGAAAATTTAATTATTGACTGTCAATATACTTTCAATGAGGCAATTGCGGGCTCTAATGCTCCTAAGGAAATTTTAAATCAGTTGGAACTTATTACTGTAAAATATTACTCTATTGATAAAAAAATACATCAAGGACAAATACTGACAAACAAAAAAATAGCGCATGAAATAATTCATCTTTTTGAGTTTATGTTTCAGCAACGTTTTCCTATTGCCCAGGCAATTCCAGTAGTGAAGTATAATTGGAATGATAATTTGTCAATGCAGGCCAATAACACTTACAGTTTTTGCTATCGTAATATCAGCTATTCAAAACATGCTAGGGGCATGGCGATAGATATCAATCCGTTTTTCAATCCATTGCGCTGGAAAAAAGGCTACGAAAACAGAAAAAATAAACCCATCGGAGCAACTTATAATAGCCACACTCCAGGCACTTTTAACAGTTCACATCTTGTAGTTTTAGAGTTCAAAAAGTTAGGTTACCGTTGGGGCGGTAATTTCACCCGCAATAACGATGATCATCATTTTGAAAAGTGATTTTTTAAGGCTTTATTTTTGAAATTACTTTCATATTGATTTTTTTATTTGTAATTTTGCGTCATATTTAAAAAATATACGACATTTATAATACATATTATTTATTTTAATTCATTATGGCAAAAGCAACAAGAGAAGATGCTCTTCTTTATCACTCACAAGGAAAGCCTGGCAAAATAGAGGTTGTTCCAACAAAACCGTACAGTTCTCAACGTGATTTATCCCTCGCCTATTCGCCTGGAGTTGCAGAGCCATGTTTGGAAATTCAAAAAGACCCAAATACCGCTTATGATTACACTTCGAAAGGAAATTTGGTAGCTGTAATATCTAACGGAACAGCCGTTCTAGGATTGGGCGACATAGGTGCAATGGCAGGAAAACCTGTTATGGAAGGAAAAGGCTTACTTTTCAAAATTTTTGCTGGTATTGATGTATTTGATATTGAGGTGGATGAAAAAGACCCTGAGAAATTCATTCAAATTGTGAAAGCAATTGCACCTACTTTTGGTGGCATAAATTTGGAAGACATTAAAGCGCCCGAATGTTTTGAAATTGAAGACCGCTTGAAAGCCGAATTGGATATTCCATTGATGCATGATGATCAGCATGGTACAGCCATCGTGTCGTCGGCTGGTCTTATTAACGCTTTGGAACTTGTAGGAAAGAAGATTGAAGATGTAAAAATTGTGGTGAACGGGGCTGGTGCAGCTGCCAATTCATGTACGCAACTTTACATAATGCTGGGGGCAAAATTGGAAAATATCGTAATGGTAGATTCTAAAGGCGTTATTAACAAACAACGAACTGACTTAAATTCGCGCAAAAAACCATTTGCTACCGATAGAACCATCACTACTTTGGGCGAGGCGGTAAAAGATTCGGATGTGTTTTTAGGTTTATCAATTGCCAACGTGCTAACAAAAGAGATGGTACAGTCAATGAATGCAAATCCAATTGTATTTGGACTAGCCAATCCAAATCCTGAAATCTCGTATGAAGATGCTATGTCGGCACGCCCTGATATTATTTTTGCAACAGGCCGTTCAGACCATCCTAATCAAATTAATAATGTATTGGGATTTCCATATATTTTCCGTGGAGCGCTGGATGTACGGGCAAAAACTATTAACGAAGAAATGAAGTTGGCAGCTGTTAAAGCTATTGCCGAATTAACAAAACAGCCTGTGCCCGACGTTGTAAATGCCGCCTATGATTTAAAACGCATTACTTTTGGACGCGAATACATAATCCCCAAACCATTAGATCCTAGATTGTTGACTATTGTGGCTCCTGCGGTGGCTCGTGCGGCCATGGAATCGGGTGTGGCAAGAATTGAAATTAAGGACTGGAAAGCTTATAACGAAAAGTTGAGCGATTTGATGGGTAACGACAATAAAATGTTGCGTCGTTTTTACGATACAGCTCGTCAAAATCCTAAGCGTGTTGTTTTTTCCGAGTCAAATCACATCAACATGATAAAAGCGGCCGAAGCTGCTTTGGCGGAAGGAATTTGTTTTCCTATAATGCTTGGTAATGAAGAAAAAATTGCTAGTATTGCTGCCGCAAATGATATTGATTTAACGGGAATTGAAATCGTAAATCTTCGTCATGATAGAGAAGAAGAGCGAAGAGCTAAATATGCACAAATTCTTGCCGATAAAAGAAGCCGCGAAGGAATGACTTACGATGAGGCTTACGAGAAAATGTACGAGCGCAATTATTTTGGTATGATGATGGTGGAAAATGGTGATGCCGACGCACTTATCACTGGTGTTTATACCAAATACGCAGATACAGTACAGGCAGCAAAAGACGTGATTGGAATACGCGATGGATTGAATCATATTGCTGCTATGCACATTATGAATACAAAAAAGGGCACCTTCTTTTTAACGGATACACTTTTCAACCGTCATCCAACTTCCGAAGCGTTGATTGACATTGCTAAATTGACACACGACACGGTTAAATTCTTTGCTCACGAACCAGTTATGGCCATGCTTTCTTATTCTAATTTTGGATCGGATAAAGTGGGTAGTCCAGCAAGCGTACATCATGTGGTTAATACGCTGCATAAAGATTATCCCGAAATGATTGTTGATGGAGAAATGCAAGTTACCTTTGCGTTGGATAAAGAATTGCGTGACAAAAAATTCCCTTTTTCTAAGTTAGCGGGCAGAAGTGTCAATACTTTGATTTTCCCAAATTTAAGTTCGGCCAATACCGCCTACAAAATGATGATAGAAATGGGATTGGCGGAGTCGATTGGACCAATACAAATGGGATTGAACAAGCCTGTGCATATTTTGGATGTGGAAAGTTCCGTACGCGACATTGTTAATATGACTGCCATTGCGGTACTCGATGCTATAGTGGAAGAAATAAAAATAAAGAATACGACAAAGTAACAAGGTCGGATTGATTTGCTTAAGAAGAAAGTCTAGCTAAATTATTTAATAGCTAGACTTTTTTTTTGGGAATTGAGTTCTTAGTAACTAATATCTATTTCCAGAATACTAATGAGCCGTTTTAGTAACATTATATCTAAATACTCTCAAATTGATTAAGGTGTCACCAATTAGATGAGGATTAGCGCAAATAAAAATAGGAAGTTTTTTAAAGGCCGAGTTTCTTCGTTTTTATATCCATTTTTTAGCATTAATACTGGGTATAAACTTAGCAAATAGATTTATACGCAAAAGCCAGCTAATTTCATCTCAGAAATTCAGCTGGCTTTAATTTTAAATATAAAAATGCATACAGTTCAACTCTTCAATTTTGCAAAATACATGGCAAACGAACGATACAAAAAGTGTGTCCATTTACCGAAAGGAACTATAATTAAAGCCCATTGAACCAATACTGTAAGGTGGAAAATATACAGCCATTTATTCATTTCCAGTATTTCCAAGTCGATAAACAAGCGAACCATAAAAGCAGTTAAACCCATGAGAAACAACCAGACTACAAAGAAAATATCCGACGGTTGCGAATGCTTGCTTACTTCTTTTTGTTTCTTCATTCGGCTGCCTACAAAATCGACAGTAACCACAAATACAATGGCACTCATTACATATCCAAGTATGATAACGAACAAGTTTTCAGAGCCAAACCAATCGAGTGCTACAGTGGTAAAAAGCAATGATAAATAGCCAATTACCAAAATAAAATGCTCGAACCAGCGGAATTGATTATCGTCGCATCCCAAAGCCCGTTTTTGCGTAAACATGTGTATGAATAACTCGCCCATACTTTTTACATATTTCATAAAGGGCACTTTTACTTTCGGTTTAAGAATGGTTAAATACCACATTTTTATAATGTTGGGCAATAAAATCACTAAACCTACTGTGCCAATGGCTATCATTTCGAATAAATGGCCAAAATGAAGCATTTTTTCCAGCTCAAAACCAACCGAAATGACAAAAGCCATTACTCCTACAAAAGTGAGTATAAATGCTGCAATACTGATGGGTAATGATTTGTATAACAGACCAGAAAGTCCAGTCCAGTCGTACTGAGCAGTGAGATAACGCCGAAGCGACATCATCAATTCACCCGGATTAGCTTCCTGCGGACAGTGTGTAGAACATTCGCCACAATAGTAACATTCCCAAGGTTTTAGCGACGCTTTTATGTCATCTTCCAGCCCCAGCGCACTTAACCGTACCATTTCGCGTGGAAACGAATCTTCTTCGGTGGACAATGAACATACTGCCGTGCAGTTACCACAATTGTAGCATGCGTTGAAATTTACCGCACCGTATTTGTTCAGTTCTTTTCCAAATTTTGGATTTATCTTTGCCATAAAATATAGTTGATAGTTGACAGTTGATAGTTGACAATTTATAGTTAATAGTGCCAACAAAATAGTAAATAGTAAATGAAAAAATAGTAAATGGTTTTTACTTATTCAATTTATAGGTGTAATACTCATCCATATCATCCACATCACCCGTTTTTACTATTCCATATTTTACAAGTGACATTAAATAATAAACCACTTCATCTGAAGGCATATTTACTTTTTCTGTGATTTGTTTAATCGTTAATTCACCGTCAGCCAAAGCCTCTAATATCAATTTCTTGATACGATTATATTCTTTCAGATTCTCTTTTGCCTGCTCAGGAATACCACCTAGTTTTTCACGCAGGATTTTTGCTGTTTTTCCTTTTTCTACTTCCATTGTTCAATAATTATGAATTATGAATTTTCAATTATGAATTATCAATTACACCAACGCATCAATCATACTCATGATTTCGGCACTCGAACAGGCAATCAGATTCACCGCATCTGGTTCGCACACTGGCGCACACATTCCGCAACCTTTACAAACTGTATTGTTAATATCCGCAATCACTTTTGTACCTTTCTCAATTTTGAGAATAGCATCAAATGGACAAGCAGCTTCGCAAGCACCACACCAAGTACATTTTTCGGGGTCGATAGTGGCCACCAATGGATCGGTTTCTAGTTCTCCTTTGCTTAAAATTGAATATGATTTGGTGGCTGCCGAAAGGGCTGAATTTACCGATTCTGCAATGTTTTTTGGTCCCTGACAAGCCCCAGCAATGGTAACGCCATCGATAACCGTTTCTACAGGACGCAATTTCATGTGTACTTCGTTGTAGAATTTATCCCTGCCTTTTGGTATTTTAAACAAGCTACCCACTTTATTATCAGCACGTGGCACCATTCCAGTTACCAATACCACCAAGTCAGCTTCTACTTCAATTTCTCGTCCGTTGGTCAGAATGTCATTGATTTTCACAATGGTTTTCTTTCCTTCAAGTGTAACAGTTGGCAATCCATCTTCGTACGATTGCAAGTAAATATCGCCTGCGCTCAACGAATCGGCATACAATATTTCTTGCTTCCCGTAAGTTCTTAAACCACGATTGAAATGGTAATTATTGATGTCCGTAAATTTTGTTTTGGCAGTTACCGCAGCATGAATGGTTGATGTACAGCAGTTTCGGGAACAATAGGTGTTTTCGCCATCCGTTTGGCGGCTACCCACACAATAAATATAAGCGATATTGTTAATTTCTTTTCCTTTGTAAATCAATTTGTCCGATTGTGTATCAATCAAGCGTTTAAATTGTGGCAAAGTAATTACATTTTCCGAAGTAGCATATCCAAATTCGCCGTAAGCGGGTGTGTATGAATCAAATCCTGTGGCCATCAATACCGATCCAACCGAAAATTCCAATATTTCTTCTTTTTCAGAGAAATCTATGGCTGGGCAAACTTTTTCGCAAGCTCCACAACGGGTACAATTCTTAATATCAATAACCGGTGTTTGCGGATATTCGCTGGGATAATTTTTATAAATGGCTTTGCGCGTGGTCAATCGGAAGTTAAATTCATCTGGCACTTCTACTGGGCAAACTTCAATAGCCCGTTTCAAATCTTCTGGATGGCAAGTGCCGCCGATATAGCGTGGTGTTTTCTTGATTTTCAACAACATATTACCCACACTCCCTTTGTTTTCAATTACTTCGCAATTGGTAAGAATAGTGATATTTTCGTGTTTAACTAATTCATTGTAAAGGCGTTTCACCATTTCTTTACCTGTTTCGGTGGTTGTGGATAGTGAATCCCATTGTGCCACACGACCGCCCACAAACGATTCCTTTTCGATGAGTATGACGTCACATTCTTTTTCTGCCAACGACAGCGCCGCTTTCATTCCAGCTACTCCTGCACCAATAACCGCAACCGCTTTTATGGCTTTTATTTTGTTGGTTTCCAGCGCATCGGCATAGCGCGATTTGGCAATAGCAGCTTTTACCAAATGAATTGCTTTTTCGGTAGCGCCCATTTTATTGTCGGAATGCGCCCACGAAGCTTGTTCACGAATATTGGCATGTACATACGTGTATTTATTCAAATCGGCACGAACTGACACGTTGCGAAACGTGAGCAGGTGAAGCTTTGGTGAGCACGAAGCCACTACTACTCCATCCAAATCATTGGCTTTAATGTCTTCTACCATATCACGTTGATTGGAATCAGAGCATGCAAACATGGTTGTTTTGGCCAAGAAAACAATGTCATCACCTTCTACCGCCTGACGCACTTTTTCTACATCCACGTAATCGGAAATATTACCTCCGCAATGGCAAATATAAACTCCTATTTTTTTCTTTTTCATTCTTTTTTCTTTTTCTTACGCATTAGAAATCACCAAACATTACATTAAAATGTTTTGTAGCACTATAAATTTATGTTTTGTAAAAACCAAATTTTAATCAATAATCTAATGTTATAATACGACCTTTTGTAAAGTTGAAGAATTTATCTTTTTGAGCTATTTGCACTCCATCCATTAAATCTTCTGGTTTGAAACCTGCCACTTTAAGGCATGTAGGACAAGCATAAACACCAACTTTCATTTCGGCTAATCTTTTAATATAAGTATGTGCCGACTCAAAATCAGCATACGTTAAATCTTTTGCATTTTTCACCAATAGTTCTACCGCTTTAATGTCCATATATACAAGTACTTTTTTGTCCATTGCCATCATTGTTGCCATTTTTAGGGGCATCAACACTCTGTGAGGGTCGTTGTAGCTCTCGGTAATATGAATAAATACACCATCGCGTAAAGAGTCAACAACACAACAGGTGTCCATTTTCATCATCGATGCATGTTCATCGCTCGCTGGTTTTGAATTGCACGATACAATCAACGCAAATACCATTACTATAAATAATATTTTTTTCATAAAGCTGTATTTTTTAAAGTGTAAAAAATATTTAAGAATGTTTGATTAAATAACTTATAGCCTCTGACGATGCCGCTCCAGCAGACAAAATTGAATCTGGAATGTCCATCGGTCCAGTGGCCGTACCAGCTACAAAAACGCCATCGATACTCGTTTTGGCAGGACTAGCAAGCATATCACTTTGTCCAACATAATTAAACTGGTCAAGCATAAGATTTTCGTTTACAAAGAATTTATCAATTCCCGTATTTGGCACAACACCAGTAGAAAGAATTACCATATCGTGTTCGGCTTCTTGTAATTTTCCTTCGTTAATATCCTCATAGCGAAGCATTAAATTGCCACCTTCTTTTTCGGTAATACGCCCAATTTTTCCTTTTACAAAGTTCACACCCATGCCTTTGGCTTGCTGATAAAACTCTTCGAATCCTTTACCAAACGAACGAATATTGATGTAATAAATAGTTACGTCGGCCATGGGCAATGCACCCATTAACAATTGTGCTTGTTTAATAGAATACATGCAGCATATTTGCGAACAAATTGGATTGCCAACCGAGGCATCGCGCGAACCCACACATAAAACATAAGCAATTTTATCAGGCACTTTTCCATCACCAGGACGAAGGACGGTATTAAAAGGACGGGTTGGTGCCAATTCGCGCTCCATTTGCATGGCGGTAATCACGTTTTTGTATTTTCCGTAGCCATAACGGGGCATTTTTTCGGCATCAAACAAATTGAAACCAGTAGCAACAACCACTGTCCGTACATGAAGTTCAAAAACTTCGGGTTGCATAGTAAAATCGATACAATTTGTAGGGCAAACTCGTTCGCAAGCGCCACACAACGTACAGTTATCTATGTCAATAGCAGCAGCTTTGGGACTGGCAATACTAAAGGGAATAAATGCAGCTTTTCGACCTACCAGACCAAATTGATACTGGTCGCGAACGTTTACCGGGCAGGCCTTTTCGCACAACTGGCAGGAAGTACAATCGGCAATATGAACGTAACGAGGCTTTGTAGTTACTTTTGCCACAAATTCATTGTCGCCAACTTTACGGATATTGGCAACTTCGCTACTCGTAAAAATTGTGATATTGGGATGACGTGATATTTCAGAAACTTTTGGGGTGGTAATACAAGCAGCACAATCGAGTGTAGGAAAAACCTTGCTTAACATAATCATTTTGCCACCAACCGATAATTCCTTATCTACCAATAATACTTTGTAGCCTGTGTTAGCAAGGTTCAAAGCAGTTTCGCCACCGGCAATTCCTGCACCAATTACCAACGCATCGTAGCTAATATTTTTAATCGGATTTTCCATTAAGCATGTAATGTTTTTAATAAATACTCGTTGAATGTTCGCATTTGTTTAACAAACGATTCACTACAAACCGAACAAATAGCCGCCATACGTAAGCGGGCTGGCTCAACTCCTCGTTCTTTCATCAAATTATGTGTTTTTCCAACCAAATGTCCAGTTTTTTCGGTACACGATTCTCCATAAACACAATCACTTCCATCGGCAGCAATAAAAACGCCATCAAATCCTTTTTCGTAAGCGTACAAAATCCAACTGGGTTTTATCCCGCTCGAACAGGGAATAGAAATGGTATAAACAGTTGGTGGATAATGTAATTTCAACAATCCCGCCATATCAATGGCGGGGTCGGATATTTTTTCGGTGGAAAACACAAGTATTTTCGCACTCTTTTTGTTTATGTCTGCCATGAAGTCGATTGATTTAACTGTTGAAAATAAACCATAATAGGCACAATAGAAAAAAAACTATTGTTCCTATTGTGGTTCAAAATAGAAACTTTATTTTTTCTTCATATACACTTTAAAATAACCGTTTTCTTCAACGGCACCCAAGTATTCATGACCTTGTTTTCCACACCATTTTGGTATGTCTTGTTTTGTACCTTCGTCGGCCGAAAGGATTTCCATAATATCGCCAGAAACGATGCTACCAATTGCTTTTTTTGCTTCCAATAATGGACCTGGACAAGCTGTTCCACGTGCGTCAACCGATCTTGCTACTACTGCTGATTTTAATTCTTGTTCTGTCATAATGATAAGTTGTTAACCCCTAGCCCCTAAAGGGGGATAAGAGTGGTTAGTATATTTGTTATAATTTTTATGATTAATTTAAGAAACTGCGTCTTATTCCCCTTTAGGGGCTAGGGGTTCTTCTCTTGTCCCTCTTCGGGGGATTTAGGGGGCCGTTTTAGATAAACAATTGTATTGAACTTTCACCAGCATCGGCCACAAAAGTAGCAGCACCAGCATAACTCAAATGTGGATAATCGATAAATTCTTCTTTTTTGAAACCCATAAGGCCCATTGACATTTCGCACACTACAATTTCGATGCCCAATTCCCCAGCTTCTTTAAACATGGTTTCAAGCGACATTACATTTTGTTTTTTCATCAAATACTTAATCATCATTGGCCCCATACCCACCATATTCATGTTGGACAATGCCAATTTGCCTTGACCTTTAGGAAGCATCCAGCCAAACATTTTTGAAATAACATCTTTTCCTTCTCCCGTTTTCTTTGGGTCGCGCAATGCCGATAGTGACCAGAACGAAAAGAATAGTTTCACTTGCGTATCCATAGCGGCTGCAGCGATAGAAATTACCATGGCAGCCAAAATTTTATCCATATCACCCGAAACCACGGCTATCGAAAGTTGGTCTTTGCGAGCATCTTCTAATTGCGCAATTTTATTTTTCAGCGCATCAATTTGAGTTTGCAAAGCCTGAATGTCTGTTTTTTGAGTGTCTTCCATATCCATTAGATTTTTATTTGAATTTGATTAGAGAAATAATTCTGCAAATGTATGACAAAAAAATCTATATATTCCCGTTTTTGCTATGCTTGTGCATACATTATTTTGTGATATGCATCACATTACTTTTTGTGTTTCCCCTTTACTTTTTGTAAGATGCCATTTAATAGAGGAAAAACTCCTTAACAATTCCGAATACCCATTCAAAATCAGATATTCACACTCCAACATTAGCTAAGGCATTTAAAAGTGAGAGAAGGACATTCTACAGCTGTAGAAGGAAGTTTAAAAAGTTGGAAGTGGATTTCAAAATTCGGGAAGCCACTCAAATGTTGACGAATCGGATTAGGATTTTCCGAAACCGATAAAAAAACAGGCGGAGGAGATTAGAAAATTAGGAAGCTGACTTGAAAAAGAATACCCTCGCTCCTATTAAAACGGAAAGCACCCGAGTTCTGGCAAAAATAAATTACTTCTACTCCCCTTCCCTACTCCAATCTTCACTGGTTCCCGAAACGATTAATTGCTTTATCATCTCCACATTTTCTTGGGCTAATCGCTTCGCAATTTCAATTTCTCCGCCAGGATTTCTTGGGTCATAATCGCAAATATCAACTCCTTTGGTGATAGAAGGATATGCATCTGAATCAACTCCATTGACAACAACAGCACAATTTACGCCTGGCATTTTCATCTCGTTTATTTTGTCGGCAATGCCGGCACCAACTGTTCCAACTCCTATTATTAGTATTGACATATTGTAAAATTTGTTTGAATGATTTGTTTTCAAGTATTACTGCATTTAACTCCATAATGCGTTTATTGATAGACCTTTTGCACACAACAAAAACGAATTAATTAAATGGAATTATCTAAATCCCACCTTTTGGATTCCTTCCGTATTCATTGCTCCCCGAAATTCCCTCTGCAAATAATAACCACAAACCATAGAGCGAAAAGAAGTTGTTCGACGAATAAAAAGGGTTGAACAACCTACTAATTTCTGGAGATTTTT
>JAIFKQ010000165.1 GCA_020049515.1 Paludibacter sp.
TACAACAGTGTTTCCAAATGCTTTTCAAGTTTCAATAAATCTTCAGTAAACTTACGTATTCCTTCAGCGAGTTTTTCGGTGGCCATGGCGTCTTCATTCATCATCCATCTAAATAGTTTCTCATCCATAACTATAGGATTAATATCCATTAATTTAGCCTTCTCTGCATCAAGTTTTTTAAGAAGTACACCCTCTGAATTTTCTAATTCCTTCAGTAAGATAGGCGAAATAGTTAATGCATCGCAACCTACAATTTCAATTATTTCTCCAATATTTCTAAAACTTGCGCCCATAACAATCGTTTTATAGCCAAATTTCTTGTAGTAATTATATATTTCGGTCACCGATAGCACGCCTGGGTCATCCTCAGGATTAATTTGGGTTACGTTCCACTCCTTTTTGTACCAATCCAATATTCTGCCTACAAAAGGAGAAATGAGCATTACCTGCGCTTGAGCACACCGCACCGCTTGAGCCATTGAAAACAACAAAGTCAAGTTACCGTGAATTCCTTCTTTTTCAAGCACTTCGGCAGCATTAATTCCTTCCCAGGTGGATGCTATTTTTATCAATACTCTTTCGCGCGAAATTCCGTTGGCTTCATAGAGTGCTATTATTTCGCGCGCTTTAGCAATTGTTCCTTCGGTGTCGAACGACAAGCGGGCATCTACCTCGGTAGAAACTCTACCGGGTACTATTTCCAGTATTTTCAAACCGAAATTTACCGCCAGTTTATCCATGGCAATTTTGAGTTGAACTGATTTATCCGCCGATTTTCCTTTGGCATAAACCACTGCATCTACTACCAATGCTTTGTATTTTGAGTCCATTGCAGCAGCGTAAATTAACGAGGGATTGGTGGTAGCATCAATGGGTTGATAAACAATAATGGATGAAAAATCACCTGTATCGGCCACCACTTTGGTGTACAGTTTTAATTGTTCGAGTAGATTCATAATAATTTCTTTTAGAGTTGGTTAACAAGCATATTAGTCTAACTTGTTTGATAGTAAAAATGTTCTGTAAGTTGTATTAATAAGGACAACAGCTGCACATTGCAAGTATAAAAATGTAATTGCAAGATTATTTTCAGGATTGTCAAAAAAAAATACCAATTAGACAGATAGACTACCTATCAAATAATAACAGTTGCAATTTATTCATTTGCATCGTCATTTTAAATATGCATCAAATACACGAATGTATTCAAGCATACTCAAAAAAAACCAGTTGAATAGAAATAAAAGCAAACGTCTGATAGCTATATATAATTGTCATTATTATCAAAATAATAAGAATATAGAAATCGGACAAGTCATAGCTGCAAAAAAATAAAATTATAAAGCAAAAAACCTAAATCAAAAAATTATACATAGAGTCGCATTTGAATTTTAAATTTAGGGATATGTGTATGACCAATACTAACAAGTAGGAATTATTTTCTTTAAAGAAATGAAAGATAAAAAATGCACCGTATTTAAAATAGAATTATTACTAAAAAGCTATATTTTTAAAACATAAATCCGAATAATAGCAAATCAGATTTTACGAATAGATTCACTTAGATTACACCGAATTACCTATAAAATTAAAAGCGGTTATTGAAATATGTAGTGACATAGGGCAAAACAGTTTAAGAGATAAAAATGGAAAGTATGTTTGAAATTTGATTTTTGGAGGTGAGGTTATAAATTTAAAATTTAATGTTAACCTAGAGATAATTAACTTCAAAACAGTTTACAATTGTTATTTTTAAAAATATTTCGAGTTAAATATTGTAATTATACTAGTTAACGTTTTATTTTTTTGTAAGTTTGTAGCGTTATATGAAAAAAACTACTATTTGGATATTAATAGTCTCTATGTTGCTGACATTTGTAGGGCTCATTGCCTTACAAGCTCGCTATGTAAGAATCAATGCCGAAATGATAGAAAGCCAGTTTAATGAAAACGTCCAACGAAGTTTATTTCAAACCGTAAGTCTTGTAGAGGAAAATGAAGCGTTAGAATATTTAGGTCAAACACTTGAAGACCCCAATTTTTCACAGAATAGCGAAAAAAACATGAGCATGGATGCTCAAAATGTTCGGTTGAAAAAGAATATTGACAGCATGGCAAATGATGATAGCAGCTCGTCTAAGTTGCCAAATCGTCCTATAATACGACTATCCACACGCCACGGGAAATCGACTATTGAGGAAACCTCTCGTTATTTACAGGAAAAATTCAGACAGAATTTTTCACGCTCAAAAACGATATTGGATCAAGCGATTTTTAGATGGTTGAAAGAGATAGATAATAAAGATATTAGCGAGAGAGTTAATTTTGAAGAATTAGATGGAATATTATCTACCATTTTGGTAAATAATGGTGTAGAATTACCATTTTATTATTCTATTGTTGACAGACAGGGAAAGTTGATATATAAGTGTCATAAAAGTATTCATCAGGAAATAGAAAATTCTGAAAACAATGTTTACACACAAAAACTTTTTCCCCTAGAAGACTCCAACAAAACAGCCTATTTGCAAGTTATTTTTCCAACTAAGCAAAATTTTATTTTAAATTCAATGAATTTGCTTTTGCCTTCTATAGCACTAGTTTCCTTGATATTAGTGATTTTTATGGTAGCTATAATCATTATTTTTAGGCAAAAAAGGTTGAACAATATGAAAAACGATTTTGTTAATAATATGACACATGAGTTTAAAACACCAATTTCAACGATTTCACTGGCATCGCAAATGCTACAAGACCCAGGCGTAGGAAAAACTCCTGAAAAGCTAATAAAAATATCAAATGTAATACGAGATGAAACAAAACGGTTGAGTTTTCAGGTAGAAAAAGTGCTTCAAATGGCCATTTTTGAAAAAGATAAGTCGATACTTAAGCTCAATGACATACGTATTAACTCGCTGATAACAGATATTATTGGAAATTTCTCGCTTAAAGTAACAAACAAAGGGGGCAAAATATCTTCAAAACTATTGGCAACGAAAGATTTGGCGCTGATAGATGAGGTTCATTTTACAAATGTGATATTTAATTTAATGGATAATGCACTTAAATACTGCGATAAACCATTGTTATTGAACATTGAAACATGGAATGAAAAGGAAAATTTATTAATTAGTATAGAGGACAACGGCATAGGGATTCATAAAGATGACCTAAAACAGATTTTCGAGAAATTCTTTCGAGTTTCTACAGGAAATCTCCACAACGTAAAAGGCTTTGGATTGGGTTTGGCATACGTAAAAAAAATCGTAACTGAACACAAGGGAACAATTAAAGTTGAAAGCGAATTAAACATAGGAACAAAATTCACTATTACAATACCAACACTAAAAAATTACGAATTATGACAGACGAAAAAGTTAAAGTATTATTGTGCGAAGATGACGAAAATCTTGGCATGCTTTTAAGAGAGTATTTGATTACAAAAGGGTATGATGCAGATTTGCAACCAGACGGGGAGTCAGGCTATAAAGCTTTCACGCGTAACAAATACGATTTATGTGTACTTGATGTAATGATGCCTAAAAAGGATGGATTTGCATTGGCCGCCGATATTAGAACTACTAATACCGAAGTGCCTATTATTTTCCTTACTGCAAAATCGATGAAAGAAGATATTTTGCAAGGATTTAAACTTGGAGCGGACGATTATTTATCAAAACCATTCAGTATGGAAGAATTACTGTATCGTATTGAATCGATTCTTCGCCGTGTAAAAGGCAAAAAAGCAAAAGAAGTTATCAATTATAACTTAGGTGGATTTTCATTTGATGCTCAAAAACAATTACTTTCTTTTGGTGGTGTAGTTAAAAAACTTACTACCAAAGAATCTGAATTGCTAAATTTGTTAGCTGCTAATGCCAATAATATATTGGAACGTAACTTTGCACTTAAAACTATTTGGGTTGATGATAATTATTTTAACGCACGTAGCATGGATGTGTATATCACCAAATTACGCAAGTTGTTGAAACTAGACCCAAATGTGGCAATTATCAACATTCATGGTAAAGGATACAAATTAATTACTCCTCAATCTATGGAAGAAAAAGCATAATTGAAAATTCTTAATTGAAAATTCTATACAAAAAAAGCCGCTGTATTAGCGGCTTTTTTTGTATAGAATTGGAGTCTTTTTTGAAAATATGATTCCGAGGGTAAGAAAAAACAAGGTGAAAGAAAAAAAACATGGTAAATTGATAGTATAATTCTCAATTGACTTTATTCTCCATCCTCACCTTTTGAACCTTTTTTGTTTGTAGCCGACTTAATTTTTGACGTTTTTGAGTTTTCTAGGCTTTCAGAGTTTTCAGTTTTAGAACCTGGATTACCATTTCCCAAAACTGGTTTAACCTGTAATGAACCAGTAGATTGTTTCTGTTTTGATTTTTTAAACACGCTAAAAATGTCTTCCTTTTTCATTGGTCGTTGCTCTGCCAACCAAAAATAATTCTTCAAATACAAGGCATCTCCCACCAACTGAGTAATTGGATACATATTGCCATTAGAAACACTTGTGAGAACGATTCTATCTACTTTCTTGTTTTTGAGGTGAAGCACTACAAAACTACTTTGCGTTTTGTTAACTCCTATAAGTGTAGAATCCTTATCATCTACTGGAAAATAAATTGTTTCTGCATTTCCATTTACATTAATTCTTCTTAGCTGACCACTGTCAAGATGTGCTATTATTTCCTTTCCAGATAACTGATTGAAATACAGCGAATCGTGTTGTTGTACAGCCATTGCAGCGCGTTGAATATTAACGCGAACCACTTTCTGATTTTTTGTAAAAGCCTGGATAAATTCACCCGAAAGCTGATTGTTTTCTGCCCACAAAACAGGTTCATGATACATATTCATTATAGAGTCACGAGACGAGTAAGTCAAAGAATCGCACAAACCTTGCACATCAGATCTATAAAACCGTACGTTGTAAAATCCGCGTGCCACATCGTAAATAGAATCCTTGGAGGTAATCAATGTATCGGCATGAACATACATTGTATCTTTGCTGGACCAATCTACCAACATGGCGGAATCAGTAGCCATCCCACTTTTCTTTATTTCATTATAATAAACATAATACCCAATTAGCGTTGATTTTTGAACAGTATCATTCATCACCACTTTGGAAAATCCTTCGGCATATTTAGATTTCTTGTCATAAAAAATGGTATCGCCTACCATCGTTTTGCCATCATTGTGTTTTATTATAGATCTGTCTAACAACATCATGCGCTCCGTAGCAGTATTGTACCATCCACGCTTACTATAAATGTCGGTTTCTTTATTATAAACAATATGCGACTGACCTACAATGTTGGCAATGCTTGAATTGGTGTTATACTTCAGCGTATCAGAATCTAAGGTGAAATTTTCGTTAAGCAAATGAACTTTTCTTTTAAATAAGGCCTCTTTGGTGGCAGGGGAATACTGGCCCCATAAGGAAGTGAGCGTATTGACCTCATCTACAATTTTACCCCCAGTGTAATAATAGGCCAAATTGCCCAACCGATCATAATTTAAACTATCGGTAGTAAGTGTTGTTTTGCGGTTTACCAGACTAACATTGTATCTTAGCCTAGCAAGCTTTGTATTTCCATCGTAGTAAAGCCTGTCGCCATACACAAATAAGGTATCGCCCTGCACAATGCGAACATTTCCATAGGCATCAAGCGAGTTGGCGTTCTCATAAAAATAAGCACTGTCGCAATACAACAATGCATTATCATGACGGAAACGTACATTTCCAGTCAATACTTGTACATTCGGTCTCAGAATTTGATCGAAAGATAAAGTTTCTGAATTTTCCAAATAAACGAGTGTTGCGTTCTTGTTGGCAAGTGGGTTTACGATGGTGGCCAACGGTTTAGGATTAATAACGGGTTTTGCCGTTTTCGATTTTGTACTCTTTGCGTCTATCTTCGAAGGGCTTTTCTGACTTTTTAGTATTTCTTTACGCAGCTGCTTGGGCTTAATTTGAGCATGGAGTACGGCCATAAACAAACATAGCATACCGAAAACTACGATATGCTTATATTTTACTACCAACGGCAGAAGTGATTTTGAAAAGAAAGAAATATATATTCTCATTCAGCGTTATGAACTTCAATTCTTAAACAAATGAAAGGATTTATTATTTTTTAATCCAACCTGAATATTGAAATTTACATTGTGTCCAAGCAGGATCTATGCTAATATAGGTTTCCTTTTGTTTATTCACAATCCAATCATTCAGGAATGTTTCACGGTTTTTATCTTCATAAATGGATTTAATTAATTGATAATCGTCAGTTAAATTAGCCGCATGATTTTCAACTTTTGATTTCACTTTAACAACAGCAACCACGTCTTTATTAGTCGATTGATTAATCATGCTAAAAGGTTTTGAAATTTCTCCCACATTCATTCCATACACATTCTTAGCTATTTCGGGTGGCAAATCCTGATATTCGAATTTAGAATTACCACTTTTTTCGTTGAGCATTAATCCTGCGTTCATAGCTGTATTTTTATCTTGAGAAAAACTCATAACAGCCTGCTCAAAGGTCAATTTCTCTTCTCGTATTAATTTTGAAATGGAATCGAGGTTAGTAATAGCCTTCACTTTTTCGCTGAGAGACACACGTGGTTTTAACAAAATATGTCGGCAATTAATTCTGTCACCTCTTTTTTCGATTAATTGAATTAAATGAAATCCAAATTCTGTTTGAACAATACGCGACACTTTTTTTGTATCAATAAGATTAAAAGCTACAGCCGAAAATTCTGGTACTAACTGCCCACGCCCCATAAAGCCAAGCTCTCCGCCTCGTTTTGCACTTTCGGTATCTTCTGAATATAAGCGGGCTAGCACTGAAAAATCTCCAGTTCCATTGTTTATTCGTTCGGTAAAATCACGCAATCTGTCTTTAATTCTATTGGTCTCTTCGAGTGCTACGGGTGGCTCAAAGCTTATAATTTGCAACTCTACTTGCGCCGGTACGCTAGGAATGCTATCAGCGGGCAATTGATTGAAAAAACGACGAACATCGGCAGGTGTAGATTTCAAATCACCTACTAGCTTCTGCTGCATTTGCTGTATAATTTGCTGATTACGAATCATTTCACGCAAATCTTCGCGTAGGGCAGTGGTATTTTTCCTAAAATACTCTTCCATTTTTTCCTTCGACCCAATTTGCGAAATAAAATAGCTCAATCTGCTTTCTACCTGATTATTCACTGAGGACTCACTCACTTCTACGCTATCTAGTATAGCTTGATGTAGAAACAGTTTTTGAATGGCAATTTGCTCGGGTATAACACAATAGGGATCGCCTTGTATAGGAGTTCCTTCGTACTGGGCACGCAATTTTTGCTCCTCTACCTCCGAACGCAAAATAGACTCATCGCCTACTACCCATATTACTTCGTCAATAATATTATTTTGCGCTATCATTGTTAAAGGAGATACACTTAAAAGCAAGAAAATGGAAAGAGTTATTTTTTTCATATATGTTGTTTGACTATGAGAAAGCATTATAAGATATAAAAATTATAAGTGCCAAATTATTAGTTATATGCTTGCAAGTAAGTAAGTGAGCAATTATTTATTTTTTCGTAAACGTAACATCTTCGTTCTTAATGGCATCATCATACAATTCTGTTTCAAATTTGAGAATAAAGTCTGCTTTATTTTTATTAAGCAATATATTTGAAATTCTATCTTTTGCCATTTCAAAGGGTTCTACAGATCCAGCTGTACGGAAGTTGGTTATACGCAAAAAATAGTGTTGTAAACTGTCTGATGTTTCTACAAAGTTGTTTGTAACAATAAAATACGAAGGATCTTCTACCTGAAGTGGTATTTTTTTAAGTATGTGAGTAAATGGCATCCATTTATTCCCAAAATAGTCGTAGCTAATGGCATTCTGAACACTATATTTTTCGATACTTTGCAATGATTTTGTGTTGGCCGACCGAACCCACCTGCGCACATTGTCCAATTGTGGTGCATTGGCTGGTACTATAAGCAACAAACCCTGAATGATATTTTCTTTTAACTGTAGTTGATTGCTAAATTCGGTGTAAAAAGCTTGCAATTGCTCGTCCGAAATTTCTTTTGGAAGACGTTGCTCAATCATTTTTTGTTGATATTGATGAATTGTCAAAGACTTACGATACCCTTCTACCAATTCCTCTATCTCAGACAGATTAGTTACATTACGTTTGGCATTTTCATACATCAACACGTCAGTAACCCATTTTCTTATAAAACTTTGTGCTATTTGTGCGCTGTCAGAATCAGAAATGTTGGGGGGAATAATTTGCTGCACATCATCCAAATAAAGAAATTTGCCTTCCACTTCAAGCAATGGACTCTTTTCTACTTCGGGGGTTTTGGGAGCACACGACAGCAAACCGAGTATGACCAATAGTAGAATTGCAAAATAAGAAATCCGTTTCATGTGTTGAGGTGTATATGGCTTCAATTGACAATGCCTGGCATTATAGGCCAACTCGGGGATATCAATTAAATTAAAAATCGCAAAAATAAAAGCCAAAGGTAGGGCTTTTATTTTTGCGATTGGGGTATTGTTAGTTTTTCTTAACCGTTTTCAATACCTCTTGATTAACTGTAAAGGGGTATTTTGCACGAAGCGATTGAATCCATTCTTTTTCCAAAAACTCTTGATAATCGGCTGTTACCAATCCACGAACATCTGTATAATCCTCGGGCGTGTTTTTTAGCATTTTACCTACTACAAACACATAAGGATATTCTGCAGATGGAATGTATGCATCTTTGGTTTTGAAAATTTTATTATCAATCACTTTATTTTCACCTTGAACATATAATCCTTTTTCTGTTTTTACGTATTGAATACTGTCATTCAGTCTAGTACGCAAGTATTTATCAATAGAATCAGCGTCAGCTTTTTTTACAATTGATTTAGCCACTTTGAAAGTTGCTTTGTCCTTGCAATAAATAACATGTCCTTTGAAGTGTGGTTTTTCCCAGGTATAATCAGCTTTGTGTGCTTTAAAGTATTTGTCTAAGCCTTCAGTATCTTTCGATGCTTTTTCCCATACTTCTTTGTTGCTCACTTCAAATAATAAAATTCCGTCGTGATACTCTTGCATTAAAAAGCGAAAATCATCGTATTTTCTTTCCAATTGCAAATCTTCATAAGCTAATAATTCGCTATCGACAAAAGCATTTAATTTCTCATTAATTTTTTCAGAAGCAATGCTTTTATCAGAATTGGTGTTCTTGGCCAAATAATTAGCAAAATTAGCTTGTGAATAGTTTTTTCCAGCAAAACTGAAAAGCGGTTTAGTCAATTTACCAGATTCGGCAATAAAAGCAGAATCGCTCAGCAGTTTAGACCCTACCAAAGTTGAAAACTCAACTACATTAGAAGTAATTACTTGATAATTATAATCGCTACGTAATTTGGTTAGAAATGCTTGTTGTCCTCGGTTAGCCCGCTCATCACGCTTAACTTTACGTTCCAAATCAGCTTTCATATCTGCAAAAGATGCTACTCCTTTTTTGTCTATTAATTTAATGATGTGCCATCCGTAAGCCGATTGAATTGGTTCAGAATAATCACCAACATTTTTGAGAGCAAAAGCCGCCGTTTCAAACTCGGGCACCATACGTCCAGTTCCAAACCAAGGTAATTCACCGTTTTTCACTGCTGAACCTTTGTCTTGCGACAATTTTTTTGCCAAATCTCCAAAATTATCACCGGCTTTAATGCATTGATATATAGAATCAATAGTCGATTTTGCTTTTATATTACTAGCCTCATCGCCCTTAGTTGTAAATTTCATTATGTGCGAGACTAATACTTCACCCAACGACGGGCGACGAGCATGTACTTGAATAATATGGTAACCAAATGCCGAACGTACTGGTTTAGACAATGAACCTACTGGAGTATTATAAGCCATTGATTCAAAGGGATATACTGTCCGGAAAGCAGATATAAAACCTAGTCGTCCATTATTTTCGGCAGCTGAAGGATCTTCAGAAACTTCTTTGGCAACTTTGGCAAAATCTTCGTTCTTTTGAAGTCTTTTCAATATAGATTGGATGGTACTCCATGCTTTTAATGTATCTGCAGGAGTTGCATTTGCAGGAATACGTACGAGAATGTGACTTACATCCACATCTTCTTTTAGCCGGTTATAAGCTTCCAACAATAAATCATCATCTACTTTAGAATCAGTCAAATAAGGTTTCGTTAATTGAGAACGATACCCAGCCAACTCTGTAATAAATGAATTTGTGGTATCAATTCCCTGAGACTTTGCTTCCTCAACTTTCAATTTGAAATTTACAAACAAATCTACGTATTCGTCCAATGTTTTTTTATCTAACGCATTGGTTGAGTTGTTTTTATTGTAAATATATTCAAATTCAGACCTCAATACAGGATTGCCGTTTAAGGTCATTAGCACAGGGTCAGTAGATTGTGAAAACAAACTAGCTGATAAACATAAAAATGCTACTAATGCAATTACTGGTGATTTCATAAATACTTTTAATGGTGAATAAATAGAAAAATCTAATTTACAAGTTCTATTCTAAATTTAAAATGTCTATTGTAACTAAATTTAAACGGTATTATTTGATTTTTGTTGTAGAAACGGGTATTTATTTTTTTAGAAAATAATTTATTAATTGCTTTCAGGGCATACGACCGCTGAAAGGATTAAAAATTATTGAGATTAAAAAAAACTAAAAAAGAATAGAATTATTCTCCCAAAACACGAACGCGAAACGCGAAACTCTTACTCTCCTCTACTGTAGTTAGGTGCTTCGCTAGTAATAGAAACATCATGTGGATGACTTTCGGCAACACCGGCATTGGTAATGCGTGTAAATTGGGCTTGGTGAAGTTCATTAATAGTATGCGCTCCGCAATAACCCATTCCGGCACGTAATCCGCCAATCATTTGATATACAACCTCAAACAATGATCCTTTGAAAGCTACTCGCGCAGAGATACCTTCGGGAACCATTTTTTTGATGTCTTCTTCCATGTCCTGAAAATAACGATCTTTCGATCCTTTTTCCATTGCTTCCAACGAGCCCATTCCGCGATAGGATTTGAATTTACGACCATTGAAAATAATTGTTTCTCCTGGCGACTCTTCCACCCCTGCAAACAACGAACCTGCCATGATGGTATTGGCACCAGCTGCCAAAGCTTTTACAATATCGCCCGAATAACGGATACCACCATCTGCAATTACTGGAATACCAGTACCTTGCAAGGCTTTTGAAACTTCATAAATAGCCGAAAGTTGTGGTACACCAACGCCCGCGATAACTCGCGTAGTGCAAATAGAGCCTGGTCCAATGCCAACTTTTACGGCATCTGCACCTGCTTCTGCCAAGGCCTTAGCTGCATCTCCGGTAGCAATATTGCCAACTATCAAATCAATGTCGGGATATTTTTGTTTCGCTATTTTTAAAGTATCTATAACACCTTTTGAGTGACCATGCGCGGTATCGATTACAATGGCATCAACGCCTGCATTTACTAAGGCATCAATACGTTCATAAACATCGGCTGTAACTCCCACTCCAGCAGCCACGCGTAAACGACCACGACTGTCTTTGCATGCCATTGGTTTGTCTTTGGCTTTGGTTATATCTTTGTAGGTGAGCAATCCAACAAGTTTATTATCACTATCAACCACTGGAAGTTTCTCAATTTTATATTGTTGCAATATGTCAGCTGCATGCTCCAAATCGGTAGTAGTAGAGGTGGTAACCAAATTATCTTTGGTCATTACATCGTCAATTTGTTTTTCCCAATTACGCTGAAAACGTAAATCGCGATTGGTAACTATTCCTACCAAATAACCACCACCATCAACTACAGGTATTCCACCAATTTTATACTCAGCCATTAAAGCCAAGGCATCACCCACTGTGGCACCTTTGAGTATTGTAACTGGATTTGAAATCATTCCATTTTCGGCGCGTTTAACAATTTCAACCAATTTAGCCTGTTCGGCTATGGTCATATTTTTGTGAATTACACCAATACCACCCTCACGTGCTATCGCAATGGCCATTTTGGATTCGGTAACTGTATCCATTGCTGCAGATGCAATTGGAATTTTTAACTCAATACGACGTGAAAAACGAGTGGTTAGATTGACTTCGCGAGGCAAAACATCTGAATAGGCAGGAACAAGTAACACATCATCAAAGGTTAAACCTTCAATTTTTACTCTTTCGGCAATAAATGACATAGTGTGTTGTATTTTTAGTTTCTATTGTCAACCGCTATTATTCAACGAATTAAGATCCTAAAATCATTAATTTATGATGAAATAATGCTATGAAAATATTGCGTGCAAATTTACATAATAATTATCAGTTAGAAAACATGTTGAAAGCAAAAAAAATATAATACAATTGAGTCAAGAGTTTTAAAAACTCTAATAATGAGTCTGCTCCGATAAGTCGATTTTAAATTCTTGAGCGCTAATGGAGTGAACTACTACTTATAATTTCCATATTAAATGTCAATATTAAATTTCTGGCGTATTACTATTCAACAAAAAACCGAATCAACAAAACTTGAAAACAGCTAGGTGCATGAAAACAAAATCAATTATAAAGCATAGACCTGAAATAGACCAACTATTTGATTTAATATATATTACGAGTCATTAAACAAGGCAAATGTGCATACTTAACTCGAATATATATATTGGCACTTATATCTTCTATCGAACAAATCAAGTCGTTAAGCGTTAGATAGACAAAAAAAAACATGGATTTACAAATTAAAGAATTACAGTTTGGCGTACGGGATAATGTAACAATCCCCGACCGAGAATTTTACAAAGTAGTTGGCGAAGAGGGCATTCGCAACATGGTGAGCCGACATTATGATTTATTGATAGAGAGTTCTATTAAAAAATTATTTCCTATAGATGATAAAGAATTGGAACAGTCGAAAAAAAACTCGGCTGATTTTATGATACAAATTTGTGGTGGCCCCGACTACTTCAATCAACATCGCGGACAGCCTCGTATGGCAGATAGACATAAAGGATTTACGATTACTCCCGAAGCTAGAATTGTGTGGCTCAACTGCTACAAACAAGCATTGTTGGAACTTGGTGCACCCGAACAATTAACTGTTTCGTTTTGGGAATACATAAATATATTTTCTAACTGGATGGTGAACACGAAGGATAAATAATGCATAATTATTAATGCATAATGCTTAATTCATAATGCATAATTATTAATGCATAATGCATAATTTATAATTTATAGTTCATAATTTATAATGCATTCACCAACAAATAATTTTAAAAGCCGCTGGGAGATTTTCTCAGCGGCTTTATTATTTAATCATATACACTTTTTCAATTACTTCTTTCTTTGTATCTTTGCGGTAATATTCAACTTGTCATTTACGAGTAAAATCATCTAACTAAAAATTAAGATAATGCCAAAACTTTAGGAGTATTTCGGATTAATATTTTTGTTTTACTCTCAAGACCATGAACCGATACATGTTCACGGAAAGTACCAAAGATACTGAAAGTAATGCAAAAATTATTTTTGAAAATGGGAAATTCAAAGAGATAATCATCAAAAATGTTCAAGGTAAAGATCCCCTTGACACACAGAATTTGAAGAAGTTTAAAAAAGTAGTTGAACTTTATAGGGATGATATTATCAGAAAATGGATAGATTTCTTTGTTTACAATATAGAATTCTCATCAGAGAAAATAACTAAAAAACTTTAGCACTATGGCTATTTCAATTACAAAAGCAGAATATCTCGAAGAATATAAAATTCAAATTTATTTCTCGGATGGAGTTGAAAAAGCGATTGACTTTTCAAACTTCTTGTTAAATGCAAGAAATCCTATGTCTAGAAAATATCTTGACGAAAAAGAATTTAAAAATTACTCCATAGTTTATGGAGATATCATTTGGAACGACTACGAAATGTGTTTCCCGATATGGGATTTACATGAAGGAACTATTTAATTATAAATTATTTCACAATATATTATGGCCGACGATAAAAAAGTTATTTTCTCGATGGTGGGAGTGAGCAAGGCTTTTTCTCCACAAAAAAAAGTGTTGAACAACATTTATCTTTCGTTTTTCTACGGAGCTAAGATTGGGATTATCGGTCTGAATGGCTCGGGTAAGTCAACGCTGTTGAAGATCATTGCAGGTGTTGAAAAAACCTTCGATGGCGAGGTGGTATTCTCTCCGGGCTACTCGGTGGGTTATTTGGAACAAGAGCCACAGCTTGACCCAACGAAAACGGTGAAGGAAATTGTGCAGGAAGGCGTGCAGGAAGTGGTGGATATGTTGGCGGAATACGAGCGCATCAACGAACAATTTGCCGAGCCAGATGCTGATTTTGATAAGCTTATTGCGCGTCAAGGTGAATTGCAGGATTTGCTGGACCATGCGGACGCTTGGAATTTGGATAATAAACTGGAGCGGGCGATGGATGCTTTGCGATGCCCTGCTGAAGAGGCGTTGGTTTCGGTACTTTCGGGTGGTGAACGCCGCCGTGTGGCTTTGTGCCGCTTGTTGCTTCGTCAGCCAGATATACTTTTGCTGGATGAACCTACCAATCACTTGGACGCTGAGTCGGTGGAATGGCTGGAACATTATTTGCAACAATATGCGGGAACGGTGATTGCGATTACTCACGACCGTTACTTCCTTGACAATGTGTCGGGTTGGATTTTGGAACTTGACCGTGGCGAGGGCATTCCTTGGAAGGGGAATTACACATCGTGGTTGGAGCAGAAAACGGCACGTATGGCGGGCGAAGAGAAGCAAGCCAGCAAACGACGCAAGACGTTGGAACGAGAATTGGAATGGGTGCGCATGGCGCCGAAAGCCCGCCACGCAAAAGGAAAAGCCCGTATTGAAGCGTACGACCGATTGATAAACGAAGACCAAAAAGAGAAGGAAGAGAAATTGGAAATCTTTATTCCCAACGGGCCTCGATTGGGTAACAAAGTGGTGGAAGCGATTGGCGTTTCAAAAGCTTTTGGCGAGAAACTGCTGTTTGAAAACCTTGACTTTATGTTGCCTCCCAACGGGATAGTTGGAATTATTGGACCTAATGGTGCTGGTAAAACAACCCTCTTTAGGTTGATGATGGGACTTGAAGGTGCCGACAAAGGTACGTTTGAAGTAGGCGAAACGGTGAAAATTGGTTATGTTGACCAAAGCCACACCGACATTGACCCTGAAAAAACGGTGTATCAGGTGGTATCGGGTGGAACAGATTTTATTCGCGTAGGCGGAAAAGAAATAAATGCACGTGCTTATCTTTCGCGGTTCAACTTTGCCGGTGGTGATCAGGAAAAGTTGTGCGGCATTCTGTCTGGTGGTGAGCGTAATCGCTTGCATTTGGCCATTACGCTGAAGTCGGAAGCCAATGTGTTGCTGCTGGATGAGCCTACAAATGATATTGACGTAAATACGTTGCGTGCTTTGGAAGAAGGCTTGGAAGCATTTGCTGGTTGCGCGGTGGTTATCTCGCACGACCGCTGGTTCTTGGACCGTATTTGCACCCACATTATTGCTTTTGAAGGAAACTCGGAGATATTTGTGTTTGAGGGGTCTTATTCGGAGTACGAAGAAAACAAGAAAATGCGACTTGGTGACGATACGCCGAAACGGATTAGGTTTAAGAAGCTGGTTGTTTAAGCAGCCACCCATATTAAGACGAAGTTTACATTGGTAATTATTCTTGCGCCTCACCATTTTATTTAGTGAGGCGCATTTTTTATTTCATTCAATTTAAATATAAAAATGAAAATACTGAGAATATCCAGAAAATGAAAATTACAACTTTCTTTCGAATTTGCATCGCTCGAAAATCAGCAGGGTTGAGTCATTTTAAGCTTATGTCGGAAATTACTCAATGCTATTCATGAACTATTAATCCGAACTATTGCTACGTTAGGCAATTTATGACGTATTGATTAATCAATATGTTGTTGCACAAGGTTTTCAACCAGATAGCTACTGTGTCTTCAAAGAAATTTAGGACTAGTTTAAAAAGCAGCCCACTTTCTTAGAACGAAAACGAAGCCCCTACCAGCGCATTAATTCCCTGCACCTGGTACCCATAATACTCTTGGTAAGGATTATTTATCAGGTTATTTATTTTGCCAAAAAATGTGAGCCAATTGTTGTATGCATAAGATGTGCCAAGATTAATATCAATTTTTGGACGCATGCGGTAGGAAATGTCTCCCAGTTTTGCATAGCGCGCCCCTTCCACAAAAGCATTGAGCGACACACTTAACTCACGCGTAAAATGAATATCGGTGTTCAAATCAGCTTCCCATTTGGGTTTGTTCCAGGCGTAAATCTCATTATTAACAGTCCAGCCATTGTACGCACCTTTCAATGCAACATTTACTCTGTTGCGAAGGTTGTAATTGGCCCGTGCGCCAATTTTCAACTGCGAGGCGGCACTGTAAATTACGTCGAATCGATTAGTGAAGATGGTTGAGTCGCTCGTAGTGAGAGTTGAATTATTATATTCTCTGTTTACAAAAAAATACTGATTATCAATCTGTTTGTAATTTACGTAAGCATCTAGAAGCAAGTTATAAATTGGTTTTACTTTCAGCCCAGCAAAAAATTGGTAAGGTGTGTAGGTATCGTCCACGCGATTGCCCGGCGATAAATAACGATTTTCGGAATAAGAGGCATTCATCGTATTTACCTCATAACCACCAGATAATCCTGCATATATGGAAATGTATTTCGGTACAGCTCTCCATTCAGTGCGCACATCCAGCGACGGATTAAATGCTTTGCCCTGTACAAACGAGAAACTTGACTTCACGCCCAATCGCACTTCAAAGTTCGTTTTTTCAATGCTAAAATACGGATTCAATGCCAACACAGAATAAGCTTCTACGTTCTTTATCAATGAAGGTATCTCATTGCTATACATTAAGTTATGCATATCAAGGTCCAAGCCCAATCGGTTATCATTGCTTTGCATATTAAAGCCTGCTTTGGAATGAATTTCGTGTTCTGTCATTCCGTTGTGTGCATCAAAAATATTGTATTGCACTTCGGTCAAATATCTGAAATCGGTAGAAAGTGGCAAGGACTTGATGCCAATATTGGCATTGAATCGCCAGAAAGTTTCATTGGTAGAATCGTTCGTTAGATTATGCAAATCCATTGAGTTTGAATTAACTCCACCACTATTTTTTGCTTGATAACTAGCATTTTGGTCAAACGATTTTAGATTTATAGCATTATTTACTTTGTTGAAATTATCGCCATAATACTTCAGAAACTCATGTCCGCCACCCACGCCGGCATACAAATCGAACTTATCAAAATACTTGTCAAACGCCACGGCGCCTTTGGTGGTAGCATGTGCCTTTTGACCAAATGTAGCAAAGTGATTCAATGAAACATCCATCCGAAGGTCAGGCATTTTGATGATTGGATATGCAAAATCGGCCAAGGTAT
>JAIFKQ010000054.1 GCA_020049515.1 Paludibacter sp.
TTGGACGTGCAAAAGTGAGTGATAGACTCGTGGTTAGTGCCACTGAAAGTGCAATGAACCAGGCTACAAATACCAAACTGGTGGCGCAAATTTGGGGTTCTAATCCAACCAAATTCTACGAAAGTGCCAAACTTATTTCCAAAATGGGAAATTTCGACGGCATAGATATAAATATGGGCTGCCCAGTAAAAAAAGTAGTGAAGAACAAAAGTTGCTCGGCATTAATCAACTATCCCGAATTGGCCAAAGAGATTATTATTGCCACCAAAGAAGCCACACAGCTGCCTGTGAGTGTGAAGACGCGCATTGGGTTTAACGAAATTATAACCGAAAAATGGGTGGGGCAGTTGCTTGAAGTGAATCCTGCCGCCCTGACAATTCACGGACGTACGCAAAAAATGATGTCAACAGGACTGGCTTTGTGGGACGAAATAGCCAAAGTGGTGCAATTGCGCAATCAACTTGGAAGCTCCACCATAATTCTCGGAAATGGCGACGTAAGTAGTTATGCCGATGCGCAAGAGAGAATAATTAAATACGGCGTAGATGGGGTAATGGTGGGCACTGGAATTTTTAAAAATCCATGGTTATTTAATTCTATTGATAAAGAAATTACGCAAGAGTTGCGCTTCGATTTACTCAAAAAACACATTGCGCTTTACGACAAAACATGGGATAACAAAAAGAATTTCAACATCTTGAAACGTTATTTCAAAATCTATATTACTGGTTTTGAAGGTGCTGCCGAATGGCGTGATAAATTGATGCATACTAAAAGTTGTGTGGAAGCTTTGGAAATTGTCAATTTCTAAGCAGCTAAAAGATTTCTAACTGCTAAATAACTGCATTTAAAATTGTATTGCCATTAACAAATTCAAAACTATACAAATTTAGAAAAGTTAGGTTATGGAGCACTAAATTACAACCAATAATTATCATCAAAGTATTTCATTAATAGTTACTTATTGGCATTCTAGCTTTAAGAAAGTCAACTAATTTGCAATTCAAATCATTACTGCACGCACTTCATTATTTATCTATACTATCTTTTTTTCTTGGCAGATATTCTGGTTTTATATTTTCCATTGCAGCCCAAATACTTTGCCGCACAGTTGGATTCAATTTTTCTAATTCAGTCAATAGATTTTTGGCAGCACTACGCGTTGAGTCCTTTTCGTAAGGGCAGTTTTTTATCTGCTTCTGATAGCCACGAATATGCTCCATTTGTTTCATCTCATTTTCAGATATTAATGCCAATGGCCTTATAATGGTCATATCAAATTTATTCAATTTCAATTTAGGTGGCATAGTACCAAACGACCCCTGAAACACTAAATTAAGAAGAAGCGTTTCAGCCATATCGTCGAGATGATGACCTAATGCCAATTTATTGCATTTCAGCATTTTTGCTACAGAAAACAGCGCCTTACGCCTATGCCATGAACACAAAAAGCAAGTTGACTTTTTCGTTTTGATTGTTGCATCAAAATTTGTAATATGGTGTAAAAATGGGATATTCCATTTTCTGGCGTAAGCCTCCAAATAAGATAAATCTGATTTATAAGGGATATTTTCGACAGATATGTGAACAGCAGTCAATTGAAACCGAGGTACATGAATTTTCATCTTTTCACCCAATAATTCCAAAAGTGCCAGCGAGTCTTTGCCACCCGAAAGACCTATCAGAATATGATCACCATCTTCTATCAAACCATAGTCATCAATTGCTTTTTTAAATTTCAATTGTATTTTTTGAAGTGATTTATAATCAATTTTACTTAACTCGTCCATAAATGATATTTAATTTTGACGGTAAAATTAATACAAACTTCTCTATTTCCAACGTAATGCTATGAATACTCCTATTTTTAAATTTCCTATTTTTTCAGATAAGATTCTGGTAAAAAAACTATTAGTGACTACAAAGTAAAAAACAAGAAAATATTTAATATTTTTTTTGTTTGAATCACTTGCGTATTCACCAAATTAAAGTACCTTTGCACCTCAATTGAAAAAAAAACTGTTTCCTAATTTCCGTCGATTAGTTTATTGAGTATCAAATTACACAATACCTTTGGGAATGATACAATTTTAGTTAGTAATAACAGGGAAAGTGTTTTCTGTCAAACAAATACAAAATGCGAAAGTAGCTCAGTTGGTAGAGCACGACCTTGCCAAGGTCGGGGTCGCGGGTTCGAGTCCCGTCTTTCGCTCCAAGCAAGAATTTACAAAAAAAGCGAAACAATTTGGTTTCGCTTTTTTATTTTGTTTTTATATTATCATTTGCCCAAATGGTGGAATTGGTAGACACGCTAGTTTCAGGGACTAGTGGCTTCGGCTATCCGAGTTCGAGTCTCGGTTTGGGTACAACCTCAGTGAATCAGCTAGTTATAGCGATTGTAAGTTAAATTACAGTCGCTTTTTTTTCAAAAAATAAATTCAACTATTACTTCACAAACCACATACAATGAATGCTTTATACACTATTGTACTCCTAGTTTTATCAAATATATTTATGACATTTGCTTGGTATGGACACTTAAAACTACAACAAACAGGGCATATTAACAATCTACCATTATATGGTGTAGTTCTATTTTCTTGGGTAATAGCACTAGCAGAATACTCGTTTCAAGTTCCAGCAAACAGAATTGGGTTTATTGGTAATGGTGGCACCTTTACACTGATGCAGTTAAAGATAATTCAAGAAGTAATTACGCTTGTTGTTTTCATGATATTTTCTTCGTTTATATTTAACTCTGGAGGTTTACAGTGGAATCATTTGGCTGCATTTGTATGTTTAGTACTAGCAGTTTATTTTGTATTTATGAAATAAAATCCTTACTATTCTAAACAAAGAGCTATAAGAAAGGTACTGTTTAAAATATTTTTCGATAGATATGACAATAAGGTGTGCCATGTTTTTTGTCGTAATAGGCTTGATGATAATCCTCTGCTGACCAAAATTTAGGCGCTTTTTGTAATTCAGTAGCTACTTTGAATCCTTTTTGGGTTAGAATGTCAATGTATTTCTGAGCAGTATTTTTTTGTTCCTCCGAGTTATAAAAAATAACCGATCGATATTGGTCACCAATATCTGGTCCCTGTCCTCCTTCTTGGGTAAAATCATGAGTTTCAAAAAACAACTTAACTAATTCATCAAAAGATGTTTTGGAACTATCAAATTTAACTTCAGTAGTTTCAGCATGTCCGGTTTCGCCGCTACAAACCTCACGATATGAAGGATTTGATGTTTTTCCACCCATGTATCCTACTGTAGTTTCAATCACACCTGCTGCTTTCATAAAGTGATATTCAGTTCCCCAAAAACAGCCAGATGCGAAATATGCAATTTCATTTACTTTTTCAGAAGCAGGAATAAATTTCATTGAAATTGAATTAACACAATGACGTGTATTTTTCATGGTCATTCCTTCGCCAAAAAAAACATGACCTAGATGACCACCACAATTGCTACATGTAATCTCTGTTCTTCTCCCATCAGCATCTGTATGACGGGTAATTGCACCCTTAATTTCATCATCAAAACTTGGCCACCCACAATGTGAATCGAATTTATCATCAGACTTATAGAGTGGTGCATCGCATTGCTTGCACACATAAATCCCTTTGGCTTTATTATCAACGTATATACCTGTAAATGGTCTTTCTGTACCTTTTCCTAAAATTACCGCCTCTTCTTGCGGTGTAAGTTCGTTATATTCCATTGTTTTATCTACGGTTTTAAGATTATTATTTTTATTGTTTTGCGTACACGCTGATTGAGATAGGGTCAATAACACAAAAACAAATAATAATGTTATGTTAGATTTCATTTTTCGATTTTGTAAATTAAACAGTTGAAAGTACAGTTTGTTCAAATCTTTATGTAACGATATAAGACAAATGAGATTAGTTAGCGTTTTGTCCTCTCACATTATCATTTTTTTGGGAACTTCAATTTCTATTTCTGCACTCGAAAGATGTAAAAAAATTGCAAAAAAAAATTAAAACCTGATTTACATAAGGCATTTATTGGTGGTAGGCATTTCCAAAATAAAGCTTTGAAAGTTATGCCAATAGCATTTCTCGTTTTTGAATACATAATCGATTTGTAGCGCAATATGACCAATTTCATAAGTACTTGAAAACATTTTTTTTTACATTTGCTTATTTTCCGACTCCGATATTACTATATCTTTATCAACGAGGAAGATTCTATTTGATAACCTGAAGTAATTCACCTTACCAATAATATACTTGCATAGCAATGAATTTCCTCCGTTAATTTCACAGCAATTACAGAAAATCAGTAATTGCTCGTCACACAAAAAAATGACCAACTAATTAAAAATAGCTGGTCATTTTTTACAATTCAATTTTTGTATCAACACCCATAAGTATTTTATGAACGTAAATCAAATAAAATCAAATAAAATTAGGTGTTGTTTTAGCTGCTACCGATAAGTCAGTATGTTCGAGTTGCGTTTATAAGATTATGCTCTTTTCATACAAAAAACGACTCATAAAAGCAGACTCATCACTCCGATATATAATTAACAATCCATTCCCCTACTTCAGAAGTTGAATAAGCTTTTACATTATCTGCAATATCTTCGGTAACAACACCAGCTTCGATGCTTGCCGTTACAGCTTGCCGAATCAAGGCTCCCTCTTCCATCATACCAAAAGCATACTCGAAAAGCAATGCAGCAGAAAGGATTGTAGCCAACGGATTGGCAATATTTTTACCAGCAGCTTGAGGATATGAACCGTGAATAGGTTCGAAAACCGAAGTATGAATACCTACGGATGCCGAAGGAAGCATACCCATCGAACCAGTTATAACAGAAGCTTCATCTGTAAGAATATCCCCAAAAAGATTTTCGGTTACCAACACATCAAAGCTTTTTGGCCATTGAATAATACGCATAGCTGCATTATCCACAAACATAAATTCTGTCTCAATATCAGGGTATTGAGGTGCAATTTCCTGACCAATCTGACGCCATAAACGTGAGGTAGCTAGCACATTAGCTTTATCAACGATGGTTACTTTCTTGTTGCGCTGTCCTGCATATTTGTAGGCTAAATGTAAAATACGCTCTACTTCTTCTCGCGTATAAACGCAAGTATCATAAGCAGTATTACCATCCTCGCTCCTACCCTGAGGACGTCCGAAATACATTCCACCAGTTAATTCACGAATACACATAAAATCAGCTCCATCTACCAAATCGGCACGCAAAGGCGATTTGTGAATCAATGATGGAAAAGTGCTTACTGGACGAATGTTGGCATACAAACCTAGGTCTTTACGCATTTTAAGCAAACCTTGCTCAGGACGAACTTTAGCACTAGGGTCATTGTCGTATTTTGGATGTCCAATTGCACCAAAAAGAACAGCATCTGACTTCATACACAAATCGTGAGTGGCTTTAGGGTAAGGCTCACCAACTTCGTCAATGGCACAAGCACCCACAATACCAAACTCATAAGTAAGTTCATGACCAAATTTTTCACAAATGGCTTTGGTTACATTTAACCCTTGTTCTATTATTTCAGGACCAATGCCATCACCTGGTAAAACGGCAATATTTATCTTTTTTTGTTGTTGTATGCTTTGCGCATCTGCATGTTGAGTAGTCATCTATTTATTTTTGAATTTTATAGTTTAATATTTGATTTATTCATTGAGTCAATATATCTTTGTAGTGGTAGCTCCATTCCCTATCAAGATTATGTACTACAAATTGATTGTTATTGCTTCAGTTATGTCTGTCAGCACTGCAGTAATTTTAAATTCTATAAAAAAAGGAGAAAAATACACCAAATTAAAACAGATACTTACAATCCTTTTTTTATTGGTATTATTTGTTCTTATTGCATTTTTTGTTGAATCAGAAAATTTATGATTATAAATGCCTATTCAATAATATTTAGCATTTTTATAGTAGCCTTTATGGCTGCCACAGTCTGATCACTATCCAACCCCCTAGTTTTAAATACTTTGTCGTTAAATTTCCAAGTAATAATTGTTTGAACAAAAGCATCAGTCTTTCCTCCTGGAGGAATAACTACTACATAATCTAATAATTCTGGAGTTGGCTTATTTAATATTTTATAAACTTTCCACATGGCTTTTGAAATGGCATTATACTGACCATCGCCCGATGCAGACTGCTCATAAACAACATCCCGAATTTCCATTTTTATTGATGCCACTGGCCTTAATCCTGAAGATAGCGACAAAGAATAATTTAACAACTTAACAACTTGGTTATTCTCTACGTTTTTCAAAACATCAGAAACGATATATGGAAGTTCATCCATAGATACCATCTCCTTTTTATCTCCCAATTCAATAACCCTGGCTGTAACGCGCTGCATTTTCTCATCATCAAGCTCAATGCCAAGTTTCTGCAAATTTTTCAATATATTTGCTTTACCAGATGTTTTCCCCAATGCATATTGGCGTTCGCGTCCAAATCTTTCAGGTAATAAATCGTTGTAATAAAGATTTTTCTTATTGTCACCATCTGCGTGAATTCCAGCAACTTGTGTAAATACATTTTCACCAATCACTGGTTTATTGTGCGGAATACGTATGCCCGAGTAGGTTTCTACCACCTTACTCACAGCATTAATATTCTCCTCCTTGAGTTTTGTTTTTACTTTTAAATGATCATGAAGTAATGCCACAACACTTGACAAAGGAGCATTGCCTGCACGCTCGCCCAGTCCATTTACAGTTACATGTAAGCCTTGTACACCAGCTTTTACTGCTTCAAAAACATTGGCAACAGCCAAATCATAATCGTTGTGAGCATGAAAATCGAAATGTAATTGAGGATAACGGGCAATCATTCTGGCACAAAAATCATAAGTCTCGGATGGATTTAAAATGCCCAATGTATCGGGAAGCATAAAACGTTTTATATGGGTATCTTTCAGTGAATCAACCATAAAGTAAACATAATCCTCCGATGTTCGCATACCGTTTGACCAATCTTCCAAGTAGATATTCACACTTATACCCATTTCGTGAGCTGTAGCCAATACTTGTTTGATGTCATCAATGTGTTTTTCGGGCGTTTTTTTCAGTTGATGTGTACAATGATTCAACGATCCTTTACACAAAAGATTGATAACCTTGCAGCCAGCCCCAGAAATCCAATCGAGCGATAAACGTCCATCAACAAAACCGAGCACTTCAATTTTATCTATACACCCATTATTTTGAGCCCATTGAGTAACTTTTTTTACAGATGCAAATTCCCCGTCCGATACTCTAGCAGAAGCAATTTCTATTCTGTCAACGCACAAGTCCTCGAGAAGAAGTCGAGCCACACTCAACTTTTCCTCTGCCGCAAATGAAACGCCTGATGTTTGTTCTCCATCCCGAAGGGTGGTATCCATTATTTCTATCATAGTACTAATACTTTTAATCTTTTGCAAAGTTTAAAACTTTGCAAAATAAATAAAGGCTAAATCAATTTCTTGCAGCTTCGTAAGCTTCAATTTGAGTTCTTTTACTCAAAAGGTAATCAATATCATCAAGCCCATTAACCAAACATTCTTTCTTATAAGCATTTATTTCAAATGTTTCAGTTTTACCTGTTACATTACTTGTAATGCTTTGATCAAGCAAGTTTATTGTCAATGAAGTCTTAGGGTCGGCATTTACCGAAGCAAAAATCTCAGCTAAAAATTCGGCAGAAACCACTACTGGAAGTACACCATTATTTAAAGCATTATTTTGAAAAATATCTGCAAAAAAGCTAGATACTACCACTTTAAATCCGTAACCATCAATAGCCCATGCAGCATGCTCCCGACTAGAACCTGATCCGAAATTTTTTCCAGCAACAAGAATAGAACCGCTAAAAGTCGGGTCATTCAATATGAAGTCGGCCTTTGGGCTTCCATCTTTATTGTAACGCCAATCGGCAAAAAGACTATCACCAAAACCACTTTTATCAGTTGCTTTCAGAAAGCGAGCTGGGATTATTTGGTCTGTATCCACATTCTCTATCGGAAGTGGAACAACTGTGGATGTTAATGTTATAAATTTTTCCATATATGAAGCCCCCTCTAACTCCCCCAAAAGGGGAAGAACCGTGAGAAGTAACGGTTTGTATTATTTATAATTATTTTAACTATTATGAAATCGGTTCATTTCAAAGTCCCCTTTTGGGGTTTTAGGGGCTATCTTGGATCAGTGATACGACCAGTGACGGCAGCAGCTGCAGCAACTAGTGGACCAGCCAAAATGGTTCGAGCACCTGGACCTTGACGACCTTCGAAGTTACGATTGGAAGTAGAAACTGCATATTTTCCAGCTGGTACTTTATCGTCGTTCATGGCCAAACAAGCCGAACAGCCTGGCTGACGTAATGCAAATCCTGCATCGGTAAGAATCTCTAACAAACCCTCTTCGCGTATTTGTTTTTCTACCATCCAGCTACCTGGAACCAACCAAGCAATAACATTATCAGCTTTCTTCTTTCCTTTCACGTAATCTGTAAAGACACGAAAATCTTCAATACGTCCATTGGTACAACTACCCAAAAACACATAATCAATGGCTTTTCCTTCAAGTTTTTCACCTGCATGGAAACCCATATATTCCAATGATTTTTGGAAAGAAATGCGCCCAGCTTCGTCTATTTCGTCTAAAGTTGGAATAGAATCTGTAATTCCCATTCCCATTCCAGGATTTGTTCCGTAAGTGATACGAGGCTGAATATCAGCAGCATCATACACAAGTTCTTTATCAAAAGTAGCACCTTCGTCGGTTTTCAAGGTTTTCCAGTAAGCGAGTTTGGTATCCCATTCTTCGCCTTTTGGAGCATACTCACGACCATTTACATAATCGAAAGTGGTTTGGTCGGGAGCTATCAAACCGCCACGAGCGCCCATTTCGATAGAAAGGTTACACACTGTCATCCGCTCTTCCATAGATAAATTGCGAATAGCTTCACCAGCATATTCCACAAAATAACCCGTTGCGCCACCAGTTGTCAACTTAGAAATCATGTAAAGTGCTAAATCTTTTGCCAATACGCCTGCTCCAAATTTACCATTAAAAGTAATTCGCATGGTTTTGGGGCGAGTTTGAAGTACACATTGCGTAGCCAACACCATTTCTACTTCGCTGGTTCCGATACCAAAAGCAATAGCACCAAAAGCACCGTGCGTAGAAGTATGACTATCACCACAAACAATGGTAGCACCTGGATGCGTAAAACCATTTTCAGGGCCAATGATATGAACCACACCATTTTTAGTATGACCTAACGGAAAATACAATGGTAAATTGAACTCAGCAGCATTACGTGCAAATGTATCCAACTGATTACGCGAAATTGGGTCGCTAACAGGTTGCTCTTGATTGATAGTCGGCGTGTTATGGTCGGCTGTTAAAGTTGTTTTATCTGGACGAAAAACTTTCAATCCACGTTCACGAAGTCCATTAAAAGCCTGTGGACTAGTAACTTCGTGACAAAAATGACGGTCGATATATAACTGAGTAGGACCATTTTCAACTGAAGATACTACGTGAGCATCCCAGATTTTATCAAATAGGGTAGCCCCCTGTCCCCCAAAGGGGGAATTTTTAGTGTCTGTATTCATAATGTTTCTTGCTTTATTTTTTTTATTGTAGCACTACTCTTAAAGTCCCCCTTCGGGGGATTTAGGGGGCTTCACTTCACAAATTTATTTATTGCATTAATATATGCTTCCACCGAAGCTGCCACAATATCCGTATTGGCACCAAATCCGTAATATACAGCACCTTGATGTTCCACCTGCATGTGAACTTTGCCAATATCATCACTCCCTTTGTTGATGGCTTGAATGGTAAATTCTTGCAAAGTCATATTGCGTTTTATGATTTGTTTCAAAGCTTTGATAGCTGCATCTACTGGGCCATTACCGGAAGCAGCTGCTTCAAATTTTTCGTTGGCAATGATTAAACCAATACTGGCTACTGCCCTCACTCCTACGCCCGAAGTTACTTGCAAATAATCCAGTTTTATGCGTTGTTGTTCGCTCCGTTCTTGTCCTGCAAGCAACAAAACATCATCATCGTTAATATCTTTCTTTTTGTCAGCCAGCTTTAAAAAACCTTCGTAAATGGCATCAAGTTTTTCACCTTCCACTTCAACACCCAAAATGCTCAAACGGTGTTTTAGGGCTGCACGACCACTTCGGGCTGTTAATACGATTGAGTTTTCATCAAGACCCACATCTTTTGGATCCATAATCTCGTAGCTTTCGCGATTTTTCAACACTCCATCTTGGTGAATACCAGAAGAGTGCGCAAATGCATTGCGACCCACAACCGCCTTATTTGATTGTACAGGCATATTCATTAATCCAGATACCAAACGACTAGTAGAATGAATTTTCTGCGTATTTATTTGCGTTTCGATATTCAATCCTTTGTGGCATTTCAAAATCATGGCCACTTCTTCAAGAGCTGTATTACCTGCACGTTCACCAATACCATTAATTGTAACTTCCACTTGACGAGCACCGTTCAGCACCCCAGCCATAGTGTTGGCAGTTGCCATACCTAAGTCATTGTGACAGTGAGTAGAAAGCACAGCGTTGTGAACACCTTTCACGTTTTCCATCAAGAATTTGATTTTTTCACCATACTCCCAAGGCAAACAATAACCTGTTGTATCAGGAATATTAACTACAGTTGCACCAGCTTTAATCACGGCTTCTACCACGCGAGCAAGATATACATTATCGGTTCGTCCAGCATCTTCGCAATAAAATTCTACATCCTCTACATACTTTTTGGCATATTTTACTGCGGCAATGGCACGCTCAAGAATCTCGTCCTGAGTAGAATTGAATTTATATTTGATATGAAACTCTGATGTTCCAATACCCGTGTGAATACGTTTATTCTTAGCATACTGAAGTGCTTCGGCGGCCACATCTATATCTTTTTGCACACCACGGGTTAAAGCACAAATAGTTGGCCAAGTAACGGCTTTTGATATTTCAACAACCGAATTAAAATCACCAGGACTTGATATTGGAAATCCTGCTTCAATAACATCCACTCCCAAGCTTTCCAAAGCACGAGCCACCTGAATTTTCTCAACTGTATTCAATTGGCAACCAGGAACTTGCTCACCATCACGCAGGGTGGTATCGAAAATAAATAATCTATCCATAATTTTATTGTCTAAAGTCAAAAGTCAAAAAGTCAAAAGTCGATTATAACGACCACTAACATAAAACAAGTGACATATTAATACTAAAAAAACCTTTCGCACCGAAGTGAGAAAGGCTTTATATACTTATTGCATTGTTACATACATACCAACTCACTTCTACTTGTTTTGCAAGAGAATAATAATACCGAGTAGTAAAATATGTAAGTAACTTCTGTTCATTGTCTGTTTTTTATAACCGCTGCAAAGATAGCTATATTTTTGCAGTTGCAAAAGGAAAATGAAAATAATTTAATTGTATTTCTGTCAATTCTCAATAAAAAGTTTAAAAAATATAGTGTTTTAGTATTTTCATAAACTTACACTGGAAATTTTAATGTTTATTTTTTCAAACTCATTTAATGCATTAAACAAAGATATACGCTGAAAGTTCAATATATCATCAAGTTTAATATTTTTTTCAATCAATTTGCCTTCTAATACTAATTGTGCCCTATTAACCCCTTCAACTAATGGTTTTTCGGGCGTAAACCATTGTTTTCCATCGTATAATGCAATGTTGCAATAAGAAGTGTCCGTTAACAAACCATTTTTAACCAACAAAACATCATCGCAATTTTCTCTTTGAGAAAAAGCTTTTTGATAATCAGCCCTTTCAGCCATTTTGTAAGGCAAATTAGGGATGTCAGTAACAACAACTTTCAAAGTACAAATCATTGGAGAGTTATAAGGTAGAAATTCTATTAATCGGATTTGGGAATCATAAACTACACGACATTTAAACAAGCCTTTGGGTGGGAAATTTGTTTGATATAGAATTTCTATCAATTCAGGCACAACTTCATGAGGATAATACTCCGCCAAAGCTTTTTTAATCCGAATTTGATGCAGTGGGAGGCGCTTAAATTCACCGTCAAATAATTGAATTGTTTCAAGGAATTGGTACATAAACTTTCTGAATTAGTTCTTCATATTCTTTTTGCATTTCACTTCGGGCTGTAATTCCACCACCGCTTTTGAAAATCAATTTGTTACCATCATTTTCAATAAACCGAATCATAACTGCTGAGTCGAGATTTTCACCATCAAAATAGCCACAAACTCCTGTATAAAATCCTCGACTATATCCTTCGGCCATTTCAATTATTTCCAATGTTTTGGCTTTTGGTGCTCCACAGATAGAACCTGCTGGCAATAAAGCAAACAATATATCTCCTAGGTTTTTATAAAAATCAGAAGGTAACTGACCAGATACTTCAGAGCTAACTTGCAGTAAATCTTGCTGATTGGTAGTTAACTTTTCAATATATCTGTATCGTTTCACTTCTACATTAGTAGCCACTAAACTCAAATCGTTACGGATTAAATCTACAATGGTTGCATGTTCGGCCTTTTCTTTTGGGTTGTTGAGGATCATTTGTTCTGCATTAGGAATAGTTGCATCTATTGTTCCTTTCATCGGAAAAGAAGAAATTGTTTGACCCTGTATGCGCAAAAAAGTTTCGGGAGATAGTACGATAAACTTTTCCCTTAGCCACAATTTATATTTAGCCGGACCCTGTTTGTATAATTCAAACATGGATAAATTTGAGCTCACTTCGGTTGGCTGAGTTAGGTTGGTCAAAAAGGAATTGCCTATTTTTATTTGATTAATAACGTATTCAAATTTAGGCTTATACGAATTTAAAGATACTGGATTAATGTCCCAATTAAAAATTTCAAACGCTTCAATTGGTGTGTTGGTATCTGTATTTGGAAATTGAAATTGAATGTAATTAGCATCTAATTCATCATGTTTAATAAGAAAACCACTTTCAGCTTTATAATCGATTATAAATATAAAAGGAACACGCAGCGACGCTAGCAAGTTAGTTTGATCAATAATTTGCTGCCTTTTCAATCTATTATATGGAAAATGGTCTTTCATTGAAAATAGAAGGTTACATAAATCTTGTATCTAACATACTTAATGCACCCTTTTGTTTTTTGGGTATTTCAACATTTATCTGATTTATATAACCTAGGCTTAGTAGTTAAGTTTAGTTATTATTTGGGGAATTTATAATGTTTTTCCATTATTACTTCATTCTATTTCAATTTATACTTTAACTCATAAATCAAAAACAATATCTAACCACATTTATTTTAACTATAAAACTGAATCAACCTAGATGTTTTAAACTTTAAAAGTTGAATCTATGTTTGGGATAATTACAGAAATCACAAACCATATTTATTCACAAACCAACAACATATTATCTTTTTTTATTTCTATGAAACGAACCTTTTCCTTTAGTAAAAGTTTTTTTTGCGTGTCGATTTTTCTCTGGACTGTACTCAGGAGCCTCGCCTAATTCTTCGGGAATAGGAATTTTGTAAATATCTTTTTCAAGAAATTCTTCAATCATTTTAAATTTATATTGCTCCTCGGTACTTACAAAAGTGATAGCCATTCCTTTGGCACTTGCACGCGCAGTACGTCCAATACGGTGTACATAATCTTCGGCATCATGTGGCACATCGTAATTGATAACCAACGATATATCATCAATATCAATGCCTCGCGATACAATATCTGTTGCCACAAGTATATTTACTCGGTTATTTTTAAATTCGTGCATTACATGATCCCTTTGTACTTGGTCCAGGTCGGAATGCATTTCACCCACCGAAAGACCCATTTGGCGAAATGATTTGTAAAGCTCTTTAACTTTGAGCTTTGAGCCCGAAAAAATAATGACTTTGTTTGGTTCTTGACCTACAAAAAGGTTGCGGATAATACCTGGCTTTTGGGCTTCGTGACAAATATAAGCCGTTTGCATTATCCCTTCAGGTGGTTTTGAAACTGCAATTTTCACTTCCACGGGATTATTCAATATCGTTTTTGCTAGCTGACGAATTTTGGGCGGCATGGTAGCCGAAAACATAATTGTTTGGCGGTCTTTAGGTAAACGATTCACCACCTGCATAATATCATCGAAAAAGCCCATGTCGAGCATACGATCAGCTTCGTCGAGAATGAAGTATTTGACCTGCGAAAAATCTATCTCATAAAGATTGAGGTGTGAAAGGAGTCGCCCAGGAGTGGCAATAACCACATCGGCACCTTTTTGCAATCCTTTTCGTTGCACATCCCAAGCTTGAGCATCGTTGCCACCATAAACGGCTACAGACGAAAATGAAGTGAAGTAAGAAAATCCTTCCATTTGCTGGTCAATTTGTTGTGCCAATTCGCGCGTTGGTGCCATAATTATCGCGTTTACTGCATTTTCGGCATGCGGTTCTGATTGCAAATTATGCAAAAGTGGCAATATAAAAGCTGCTGTTTTGCCAGTACCCGTTTGAGCACAAGCAATTACATCGCGTTTCTGTAAAATTACGGGGATAGTTTCGGCTTGTACCGGAGTGGCTTCTTTAAAATTCATGGCTTGTAATCCGTCAAGCACGGCATCACAAAGAGGAAGTTCGTCAAATCTCATGGAATAATTATTAATATCTTGCAAAGGTACGCATTTTAAAGTGACCGCCAACTTCTTAAATGATTATTTGATAAAAACCAACAATTGTATAAAATAAACGGATGAAAAAGTCAGAAAAAAATCACGCATAATTAACATTATTTGGGAGTATTGAGAACTAATTGTAAATTTAGCATGTAAATAATTATTCGAATAGTTAACCCATGTAAACTAAATAATAAAATTTCATCTTACTGCCGTTGCGTTAATTGTTAGCATTTATCAATGAATAAATCAAACTGAAGTTGTTTGACATTTTGATTTAATCTGAGATTTGCTAAGTAGTTTTATTATAGAGTTTTGTCAAACTCATAGAAATCGAATATTTGCATTATATCGTAAATATAAAGATTACGACCTTACTTTTCTTGACGCAAAATTACATTTTCAAATCAAATCGTAAAATAAAAGAACGCTTATTTATATCAGGCAGTTATAAGTATATATTAAAAATTAGCGCAACAGCAGTAATTTCAACTTATAAAGTCCATCTTCGTTGGGTGTACAAAATGTGGGACAGAAAAGAATAATACACAAACTTAGAATTGCACTTATTATTTGTAAATCAAAAATATACAAGGCCTTTTGCTCAAATCGGGTAATTTCGTTTTCCACTCTTTTACTGTTTTTGTTTTGATAAACTCCGTTTCCAAGGTAATATCAACAGCAATGCAAAGATGGGTGTTTGGCTGGCAGGTTTGAAGAATTTCCTCTAACATTTTCATGTTACGGTAAGGAGTTTCGATAAAAATTTGAGATTGATTTTCGGAATATGCCCTCGATTCAAGTTTTTTCAGAGCTTTTGCTCTTTCGCCTGGCTGTATGGGCAAATAGCCTACAAATGCAAAGCTCTGTCCGTTGAATCCAGAAGCCATCAGTGAAAGTAATATTGAAGATGGTCCAACAAGAGGAACTACGGTGAAATTGTTTTTTTGGGCAATAGCCACTACGTCAGCTCCAGGATCGGCAATAGCAGGACAGCCAGCCTCCGAAAGCACCCCCATATCATTTCCTTCGTACATTGGACGCAGAAAATCACTCAACTCTTCGGGAGTAGTATGCTGATTAAGAATATAAAAAGTCAAACTATCAATATCGATAGCCTGATTTGTTTTTTTCAGAAAACGTCTAGCTGTTCGCACATCTTCTACAATAAAATGCTTCAGATTACTAACAATTTCAGTATTGTTTGCAGGCAAAATTTTGTCGAAAGAACATTCGCCTAAGGAAGTAGGGATAAGATATAAGGTTCGCATTTAATGAAGAGTTTGAGGTCCCGATAGCTATCGATCGGGATGAAAATTTGAAGATTTGGAGAAAAAACGAACTACAAACTGATTACTATTAACTATTAACTATAAGTTCTTCTAGTTCTTCACTTAACAATTCCCACTCATACACTTTTTGTTCCAGTTCTCGTTTTTTTCGTTGGTAAAGTTGAATGTATTCATTGTCGGATGCTTTTTCGGGTTTTTCTAGTTGTTTATCCATTTCTGCAATATCCTCTTCAAATTTCGAAATGGATTTTTCCATTTCTTCCACTGCCCTTTCGGCTTTCTTTACTTTTCGGTTTTGTTCTTTGCGCGCTTCGTAGCTCAGTTTATTTTCCGATACTCCTTTGTCAACAGATTCAGCAGCAGCTGCTTTTAATGACGTAGAAATTTCTAGCTCACGTAAAGTATCCATTTTTTTGTATTGGAGAAATTCGTAAATTCCGCCCAAATGTTCTCGTACTTTTTTATTTCCAAACTCATACACTTTTGTCACTAATCCGTTCAAAAATTCACGGTCGTGTGAAACAACAATTACTGTTCCATCAAATGCTTTTATAGCTTCTTTCAATACATCTTTGGAGCGCATATCGAGGTGATTGGTTGGTTCGTCCAAAATAAGCAAATTTACGGGTTCCAGCAGTAAGCGAATCATTGCCAGCCTACTACGTTCACCACCCGAAAGTACTTGTACTTTTTTGTCCGACGCTTCACCCCCAAACATAAATGCACCCAAAATGTCTCTAATTTTTGTACGCACATCGCCTACAGCCACATAATCAATGGTTTCGAACACGGTTCGGGTTTCGTCAAGCATAGAAGCTTGATTCTGGGCAAAATATCCAATTTTTACATTGTGTCCTAGTTTCATTGTACCAGAATACTCAATTTCCTCCATCAAGCACTTTACAAGTGTACTTTTTCCCTCACCGTTTTTGCCTACAAAAGCTACCTTTTCGCCTCTATTGATTATCATCCCAATATTATCGAGAATCAAATTATCACCGTAAGCTTTGGATAAATGCTCAACTTCCACAGGAATACTTCCCGACCGCGGTGCAGGTGGAAATTTCAAACTAAGGCGGGAATTGTCCTCTAAATCAACTTCCAAACGTTCAAGTTTATCTAGTTGTTTGGCGCGCGATTGTACCTGAACAGCCTTGGTAGCCTGATATCGAAAACGAGCTATAAATTCCTCCGTTTCCTGAATGTGTTTCTGTTGGTTTTCGTAAGCACGCACTTGTTGCTCATGTCGTTCTATTCTCAACACGAGGTATTTGGAATAATTTACATTGTAATCGTAAATTTTACCCAGTGAAATTTCGATAGTTCTACCAGTAACCGCATCAATAAATGCCCTATCGTGTGAAACTAGCAAAATGGCACTATTGGAAGTTGTAAGGAAATTTTCGAGCCATTGAATTGACTCAATATCAAGGTGATTAGTAGGCTCATCTAGTAGTAGAACGTCGGGCCGAAGTAACAGTATTTTCGCCAATTCAACACGCATTCGCCACCCGCCACTAAACTCTGAGCATTGACGATCAAAATCAGAACGCATAAATCCTAATCCCATCAAGGTTTTTTCAATCTCGCCAATAAAATTCCCATTTCCAATAATTTGCAAATGTTCATTATCGTGTGTGAGTTTATCGATAAGTTGGTGGTATGCTTCACTTTCGTAGTCGGTTCTTTCGGCCAACTGAATGTTCATTCGTTCAATTTCAGCTTGCAAATCTGTAATGTGCTCAAATGCTTTTTCAGCTTCTTGCATCACCGTGGTGCCCTCATTGTGAATCATGTGTTGGGGCAAATAACCTATTGTGAGGTCTTTGGGAACGGTTATTCTTCCCTTTGTAGGTTGCTGTTTGCCCGAGAAAATGCGAAGAAGTGTTGTTTTTCCAGCTCCGTTTTTTCCTACGAGTGCAATCTTCTCTTTAGGATTAACTAAGAAACTAATTTCATCAAAAAGCGGAGAACCGCCAAATTCAACAGTAAGTTGTTCTACAGAAATCATTTAGGAAGTTTTGATTGTTAGAATTTATTGCTACGAAAGGATTATATTTTTTGATTAGCTTATCTGTTTCAACATTTTTCTTTGAATTGTAAATGCAAATTATTAGAATACAGTAATGACTAGCCATTTAATTAGCAACGCAATAATTAACTAAACATTAAGTATCCCAAATTTATCAGAACAAATTAACGTTTACAAATTCTTGCAATGCTATACTGATTATAATAAGAATTTAAATGGTTCAATATGAAAATTAGACATATTAAACTTTTCTAAATTAGACATCTAATCTTTCATACTGTGAATTTTTACTGAGAAATTCAGGTACAATTTTTTTCATCAGCGAAACAGTAAGGAAATTTTTACAAAGCATGCTATATTGTATCAATTCATCAATTCGCAAAGAAATTTCGTCATAATCATACATTTGAACTGTAGCAATCATAATTTTAGGATGGTGGGTTGGCATAGTCTTTTCTTTATGATTCAATAGTTCTTCATACAGCTTCTCTCCTGGTCGCAATCCAGTAAATTCTATTTTAATGTCAACTTCGGGAGTAAACCCAGCCAGTCGAATCATTTTTTTAGCAAGGTTTACTATTTTCACAGGACTTCCCATGTCAAAAATAAATATCTCACCACCTTCTCCCATTGCCCCTGCTTCTAAGACTAACATACAAGCCTCTGGAATAGTCATGAAATAACGAATTATTTCGGGATGAGTAACAGTTACGGGTCCCCCTTTTTCAATTTGATTTTTAAAATGAGGTATTACCGAACCATTTGACCCTAAAACATTTCCAAAGCGAGTAGTAATAAATTTAGTATTATGATTACCTTCGGCAATAAGTTTTTTGAATAATGATTGTACATAAATTTCTGCAATTCGCTTGGAAGCGCCCATCACGTTGGTTGGATTAACTGCTTTATCAGTAGAAACCATTACAAATCGCTCCACTTTATACTTAACAGCCAAATCGGCCATAGTTTTAGTCCCTTTAACGTTTACTTGAATACTTTCAACAGGATTATCCTCCATAAGTGGTACATGCTTATAGGCTGCAGCATGATAGATATAATCTGGTCTGTACATATCCATCATGTATTCCATACGTTCTTTGTTACGAACATCCCCTAAAAAAGCAGTGAAGATTTGATCTGGAAATTGTTCTTCCAATTCCAATTTCAAGGTATGCATTGGTGATTCGGCCTGATCCAATAATACAATTAAAGCAGGATTGTAATTAATTACTTGTCGTACAATTTCGCTACCTATTGAACCGGCAGCTCCTGTTATTAATATAACCTTGTTTTTAAGAAGTTTTGCTATATTTTCTGTGGAAATACTAATTTGAGCTCGCTCTAGCAAATCTTCAATTTGAATTGATTTAATTTGCTTAATGGTTGGCATATCATTTTTCCAAATGCTCATTGGTGGTGAGGTAAGTATAGACAAATTATTATTTAAAAATATGTCTAAATCAGTTTTGGGATTAATTTCCTTCATTTTCAAAGGTGAAACAATGATGGCTTTGGCTTTTTTAGCCACAATATTTTTTATTGTGGCTTCATCCAGCTTATAAACTTTCAAACCCATTATTAACCTTTCTGTAGCATTTTTATCATCATCGATAAAGCCAACCAATTTGTATTTATTCTCGGGACCCGACCGAAGAAATTTGGCTATACCAATACCTGCAGATTTTGAACCATAAATCATTACTGGAGTTATCTGACCTGAATTTTGGCTAAAATAATCATAGATAGACTTAACGGCTAATCTAACAATAAATAGAAGTAAAAATGACAATACCGCATAAACTAAAAGCGAGGTATAATAAAATAAATACTCTGAGTTTGTAAAATAAAAAATATAATTAATAAGGATAATTAAACCAACATTTAAAAGTACGGCCATCAACAATTTGGCAGCATCTACATAACCTGAATACCTTAAAACACCAGAATAGGTATGAAACAACCAGAAAAAAACAATTTGAAGGCATATTACAAATCCAACTCTTTGATAAAAGGAAAATACTCTTTCGTCTAATCTAGAATTAAACAGTTGTGCTGAAATGTAATGTGCTGCATAATAAGAAGCTATGCAAATAATTACATCCAAACAAAGTACCAACCATCGTGGAATATATTTCAAATTGACCAAATGTGAGAACATATCTGAGTTTCTAAGGAAAAGAAATTTATCATCCATAAAATTTGTAATTAAAGAATTCTGAAGGTTTAAATTGGCTTTGCAAAGGTAACTTTAATCTGCGAAAGAATAATCTTATTTTTCCATTTTAACCTATATAGAGCATTACTATAATTTATAGTATTTATTATCAAATTGATTTATAAACATATAAAAGCTCTCTCATTGCCAAAGAAATTGATTTTTTAAATGATATTCATTTGTATGTGCTTAATTTGTTATATAGCTTGTATTGTTGTGATAATTTTAAATATGCCATGTAATGGAACAATTAGATTCCAATTTATACGAATCAAAGCAATTCTAAAGTATATCAATAAAAAGTATTACAAATTCAAATATAAAAGAAACGTTGCTTAATGAAAATAATTAAAATTGTAGATTGAAAATAATATATCTACCTTTGCCATCCGAACCAAAAAAAAGAAATTATGTCGATACATAGCGAAGATACAAGAAGAGTTACCACACAACGATTATTAGAGATGAAACATCGTGGAGAAAAAATCAGCATGCTTACCGCCTACGACTATACTATGGGTAGAATTGTTGATGAAGGTGGCATAGACATCATATTGGTTGGCGATTCTGCGTCAAATGTAATGTGTGGAAATTCAACCACTTTGCCAATAACGCTTGATCAGATGATATTTCTAGCAAAATCGGTTGTAAGAGGTGTAAAACGGGCTATGGTAGTTGTGGATATGCCATTTGGAAGTTATCAAGGAAATTCAAAAGAAGCACTTGCTTCGGCAATTCGCATAATGAAGGAAACCCATGGAGATTGCCTTAAGCTGGAAGGTGGTGAAGAAATCCTAGAATCTGTAAAGCGAATTTTGAGTGCAGGAATACCAGTAATGGGTCATTTAGGATTGATGCCTCAATCTATCAATAAGTATGGTTCGTATGCTGTAAGGGCAAAAGAGGACATGGAGGCAGAAAAATTGATACGGGATGCGCATCTATTGGAGGAAGCAGGATGTTTTGCATTGGTGCTCGAAAAAATTCCTGCTTCTTTGGCTCAGCGGGTAGCCTCCGAGCTTACTATTCCTGTTATTGGCATTGGTGCTGGCCGAGGTGTGGATGGTCAAGTATTGGTATTGCACGATATGATTGGACTCAATCAGAATTTTTCGCCTCGCTTTCTTCGTCGCTATGCCAATTTGCAAAGTATTATGAATGAGGCAATAGAACATTATGTAGCAGATGTAAAGTCTGGTGATTTTCCAAATTTGAAAGAACAATATTGACATTGTCGAAAGACTAAATTCAAAGGTCAATAGTATTTTATCAAAAAAAACGAAGGTCAAAAGTAAAGGTTTTTCTACCTTATACTTTTGACCTTTGTCATTTGACCTTTGTCAGGTTATGTTTATTCTACCATGTTGTGAAAAACATTTTGTACATCTTCGTCATCTTCAATTTTGTCCAACAACTTATTTACTTGTGCTTTTTGTTCTTCGTTTAGTTCTTTCATATCGTTTGGAATGCGCTCAAATTCGGCACTAAAAATTTCAAATCCATTTTCTTCCAAGTACTTCTGAATAGATGAATAAGATTGGAATTCGCCATATAATACTATACCATCTTCGTCATCAGCCAATTCATCCACACCAAAATCAATCAATTCCAATTCTAAGTCTTCGAGTGATACGTTAGGTTTAGCTGCTATTTTGAAAACACATTTATGGTCAAAAATAAACTGTAAACATCCCGACGTACCAAGTGAGCCTCCATTACGGGTTAAGTAGCTTCGGATATTAGCTACAGTTCGTGTAGGATTATCTGTTGCCGTTTCTATAACTATTGCAATACCATTTGGACCGTAGCCCTCGTAAACCATTTCTTTGTAATCTGCCTCATCCCTCGACACTGCTTTTTTGATGGCTCTATCAACTGTTTCTTTGGGCATGTTCTCCTTTTTTGAAGTTTGAATTAGCACCCTCAACCGTGGATTTGTATCTGGATCTGGCCCACTTTCACGAACCGCAATTGTTATTTGTTTTCCCAGTTTAGTAAAAACGCGTGCCATATTGCCCCAGCGTTTCATTTTTGTTGCTTTTCGATATTCGAACGCTCTTCCCATGATTATTTATTTATAATTTTGTAATTTATGACTTATATTTTTGTCATTGACATTGTTGCAATTAAACTTTTTTTTTAATGCAAATAAAAAAGTAACCAGAAAAGAAAGTTGAAAAACATCACAAGTAGAAATGTATTCATGTAAAAAGGTTCTTGCAACTTGTTGAATTTCGTTTTTTAATGCATTAAAAAAACTTTTTGGAAGTAGTTTCTTGAAAAAACTTGTACTTCTGAATTCGTTCGCAAAAGTATTAAAACCGTTGCAAACAACAATCATTTTTTTGAGTTTTTTCAAATAAAAAAGGGAGTTGCATATACAACTCCCTTTTAAATAATCATTTAGTTTATTCGAATGTAGTTTCTTCAAATGTTACTACAAATTCTACACGTCTGTTTTTAGCTTTTCCAGCAGTGTTTTTATTACTTGCTACTGGTACTGAGTCACCAAATCCTTTTGAAGTCATTCGTTTCTCTGTTACGCCTTTACCAATCAGATAATCTCTAACTGAAGCCGCACGTTTATCAGAAAGCACTAAATTAGAAGCAGGATTACCAACATTGTCTGTATGGCCTTGAATCTCTATTAAATAAGTTGGATTAGCAACCAATACTTCAGCAATTTGATTCAAAATAGTGAACGAAGCTGGCTTAATAACTGATTTTCCAGATTCGAATTGAATTCCTTGCAATGCTTTTTGGAATAATTTTCTCACTTCTTTCTTCACTTCAGGACAGCCTTTATTAGATACTACCCCTGGTACTTTAGGACAATTATCTAAATAATCCATAATGCCATCGGAATCAGTATCTCTTGGACAACCTTTTTCGTCAACCATACCGCGAGCTTCTTTAGGAGTATCAGGACATTTATCCAAATAATCTTCAACACCATCGCCATCAGTATCTTGAGTACAACCATTTTTGTTTACAAAAGAGCGTGCTTCAATTGGTGTTCCAGGACATAAGTCAAGATAATCAGCTACTCCATCAGAGTCAGAATCTAAAGGACAACCATTTTTATCAACCATTCCACGTGCTTGAGCTAGGGTGCCCGGGCAAAGATCAAGATAATCGGCAACACTGTCACCATCAGAATCTAGCGGACATCCTATTGAGTCAACAACCACACCCTGAGGAGTATTGGCACATTTATCAAGATAATCGTAAACGCCATCTTTGTCTGTATCGAGTGAGCAGCCTGCTTTATCAATAAATCCGATAGATGCAATAGGTGTATCAGGACATTTATCTAAATAATCTGGCACACTATCATTATCACTATCAAGCGGACAGCCTGTCATGTCAATTTTATCGTAAGCCTCTTTTGGTGTGTTAGGACATTTATCAAGATAATCTGGCACACCATCGCCATCATTGTCAACAGGACAACCTTTTTTATCAACAATTACGCTAAATGGAGTTTCTGGACATTTGTCTTTTCTATCTACAATACCGTCTTTGTCTGCATCTTTTCTGTTTCCAAGCACTAAATTAACACCTAAAGCTAAGTTAAAAGCTTTGGTGTTGTAAGGAATTGGGTAAGATGGTAAGATGGTTTTTGAATAAGAAAGAGGCAAATAATCGGCTGATAAAAACCAGTTTAAAACGCCAGTTCTTATGCCCAATCCTGCACCAATATTGCTTGATCTACCATTCATTACAGAATAAGAAACTGACATGTTAAACCAGTCAATTGGACGACCGTTTATAGAGGCAGTAAATTCTTGTAAAGGTATTTTTTTATAGATTGTGGTTCTTGAAAGTAACCCCAAACTTAATTTATTTTCAAAGAAACAATACTCTGCACCCAAATTTATTTTGGGAGAGATAGTAGTGCTGTAGCCTTCGTTATAAGTATCAAGAGATGCATTTTTATCACCAATTTGATTGTTAATTGTATCTAAATTAGTACTAGTAGTTGCATAGTTTATAGCGTAACTAACATTTCCTGGATTATTTTTCCAATTAATCACGCCTAAGTCGGTAACTGCGGCTGACAAATTAAGAGCTTTAGTTGGTTTATACACAAAACCTAAATCGGCACCATAGCCTATCCCTGCAGGTTTAGCAAGATCGAGTATTGATGATGGCATAGAGATTGTGTTGCCATTAATGAGTAGTCCAGATGATGTATTAAGTTCACCTTGGCCAACAATTTTTCTTGTAGTGCCATCAAAAGAATAATTTAATTCACTGTTTTTGAATGATAAATTGGCATTACCATACAAGAACTTCAACTTAACACCATAAGCCCATTTATCATTTACTTGCTTGGAGTAACCCAAACCAGCTTCGGTATAAGACGTAAAATCAAATCCAAATGTAGGGAAATCATACATTTTGGATTCCTCTTTTCCAGCATTCAATTCTGTCAACAGAGTAAATATATCTTTTGGCAGACCAATATTGGCGTTCAACCTTTGGTTTAAAGAAAAATTCCAATAAGCTCGGCCTGTTTTAAAACCAAAATCCAGTAAGTTTATTTGAAAATCTGTGCCTACTACAGTTGTTGGTTTAAGAGCATCAAGGGCAGCTTGTACTTTAGCTGTTTTATCTGTAATGTAAATTGGATTTCCGCTCGCATTATTGAAATACACATCTTTTAATGACAGTGAATTATTACCAACTCCAAACTGAGTAAAACCTAGCACTGGCAGACCGAAGTAGAATTTACTAAGTGGCTGAAAAGCAGGGTTCAAAGAATTTCGAACTGGAACGTTTTCCATGAAATACAAGGTATTAACTTGCTGGGCAGAGGTAGAAAGTGTAGCTATAAAAAAGCAAAAAGCGATTAAGAATTTGTAATGTTTGTTCAGTTCCATATTTTAACGATATTAATGAATAATTTTTGAGGAAATCTCTCACAAAATAAATAAGACTACAGCCTAACTTTAAAAAAAAGCTGGTTCAAAAATAATTGAACCAGCCTATTTGAGTTAACTAGTCAAGCTTAATCAGCTGTATTTTAGACAGATAGTCATAAGTCATTTTTATTTTTGTGGCTACACTTGGTACCTTTGGATTTCTAATTGTGATCTTAATGCTTTCCTTGCCCTTGATACTTTCCAAAATGCTTGGTGTCTTAATTGACAATTTAATATAGCCAAATTGCGCATAAAGAGCAACTATACCTTCAGCATTCTCTTCAGCTATCAACACATCATCTATATACATTTTGACACCTTTAAAATCACTAATATTACCACCATCTGGCATATAAAACAGAACATCAGTTACTTCCATTCCGGTCATGTTATCCATAGATAAACTGTTTTTAGTTAGCTCGGCTTTTACAAAATCAATTGATTGGGTAGTTTCGTAAATAACAGGATCTAAATTAGTTGCAGAGGCAACTTTGCTAACCGAAGCTACTACTGGAGCAGTCGTGGTAAATTCAATAGCTGGAGCTGTACCTTTTATTTCTTGGGTAGTAGCATCTGCTAACGCATCGCAAGAGCTTAATACTAGCAAACATGCGGATACAAAGGATAAAAATTTAATTGTTCTCATAATCTTTTTTTGATGTTTAATTATTATTATTATTATTATTGATATTATTATTGATATTATTATTGATATTATTATTGATATTCTTTTGAATTGAATGAAAAAAACCAAATTTTGGATTTGTTGAAATTTCGAAAAGAAACTAAACTTTGTATTGTTTATACTAAACAAAATTAACTAAGAATATATAAATAGTAAATTGAAACTAGTAACATTTCAAATTCAAAAATTGTTTAGCATAATGAAAAAAAAAATATATGAATTTTCAAAACAACCACCAATTCTAAGGTTGGCATTTAACAATCAATAAAAAAGCAAATCAATATGAATAACATCTATAATTGAAAATTGTTTTATTGAAAAGAAAAAAAAATCAAAAAATACGTTCATTATTTTGAAAATATTTATTCAAAGGTAGTTTCTTCAAAGGTAACTACAAATTCGACACGTCTGTTTTTAGCTTTTCCAGCTGTGGTTTTATTACTAGCCACTGGCAATGAGTCACCAAATCCTTTTGAAGTCATTCGTTTCTCTGTTACGCCTTTACCTACGAGATAATCTCTAACTGCAGCTGCCCGTTTATTGGAAAGCATTAAATTAGAAGCAGGATTACCAACATTGTCAGTATGTCCTTGTATCTCTATTAAATAAGTTGGATTGGCAACTAATACTTCGGCAATTTGCTTTAAAATAGTGAATGATGCTGGTTTAATAACTGATTTTCCTGTTTCAAATTGAATTCCTTGCAATGCCTTTTGGAGCAATTTTTTCACTTCTTTCTTCACTTCAGGACAACCATTATTGGATGCTAGACCTGCAATTTTTAAGCAATTATCTAAATAATCCATAACGCCATCTCCATCAGTATCTTTTGGACAGCCTTTTTCATCAACCATTCGACGAACTTCTTTGGGAGTTTCTGGACATTTATCTAAATAATCTTCTACACCGTCTTCATCAGTATCTAGTGTGCAACCATCTTTGTTTACAAATAGTCGCGCTTCAATTGGTGTTCCAGAACATAAGTCGAGGTAATCGGCTACTCCGTCAGAGTCAGAATCTAAAGGACAACCATTTTTATCAACCATTCCACGTGCTTGAACAACAGTAGCGGGGCAAAGATCAAGATAATCGGCAACGCTGTCTCCATCAGAATCTAGCGGACAACCTTTTGAATCAACAATTACACCTTGAGGAGTATTGGCACATATATCAAGATAATCGTAAACGCTATCTTTATCTGTATCAAGTGAGCATCCTTCTCTATCCACAAATCCGATAGAGGCAATAGGCGTATCGAGGCATTTATCCAAATAATCTGGTACGCTATCATTATCACTATCAAGTGGACAACCTGTCATGTCAATTTTATCGTAAGCTTCTTTTGGTGTGTTAGGACATTTATCAAGATAATCTGGCACTCCATCGCCATCATTATCAACAGGACAGCCTTTTTTGTCAACCAATACACTCATTGGAGTTTCAGGACAATTATCTTTTCTATCCACCACGCCGTCTTTATCAGCATCTTTTCTATTTCCAATAACAATATTTACACCAACAGCAAAATTCATTCTATTTCGATTATATGCAATTGGAATATTCCAATTTTGTAGAAAGGTGGGTAAAGTAACGCCTAAAGTGTCTGAAATGCTTTTAATCGGATATTTTGCATTGCTTAATGATAAGTAATCGGCTGTAAAAAACCAATGTGTAATGTCTGTTCTAAGTCCAATACCAAGTCCAATATTACTCATTCTGCCACTCATTGCAGAATAAGAAACAGACATATTGAACCAATCAATTGGTTTAATATTAATGGAACCAGTAAGCTCACCATATAAATTAGCATTTTTAAGCATACTGCTAGAGAGTAATCCCAATGTCAGTTTATTGTTGAGAAAACCATATTCAACTCCAAGATTTAACCTTGGAGAAGTGTAACTAGTATATGCATTTTCAACCCCTACTGTTTCTTTAAGTGACTTTTTAGCTAATATAATTAGTGTATCTATCTTATTGTCAAAGACAGTTTCCAATGTTAAACTATCAAATCCTGTGTAAACATATTTGATGTTATAATCAATTTCTTTAATATTTTTTGTCCATCGAATCATTCCTAAATCATTAACCGCAGCAGAAATTGATAATCTCTTTGTTGGTTTAAAAAGAAAACCGAAATCTACTCCTCCCCCAATTCCTGAAGGTTTGAAGAAATCTGTTTTAGGAGGAATAACGGGATTAAAATTTAACAAACTATTTCCATTCAAGTCAATTGGAGATGAATAATTGAAATTTCCATTTATATCAAAGTCCCATGAATTAATTCCCGCTTCTAAAGTTGCAATTTTATTATTCATGGACATATTTGCTTGCCCGTACAGAAATTTAACTTTTGCTCCGTAAGACCATTTATCATTCACTTTTTTGGAATAACCCAAACCAGCCTCTGTGTATATTGACATATCAAAACCAAGCGTAGTAAAATCGTAATCATTTCGAAATCCTGGTTGTGATAAGTCATTAGTACCATAAGTCAAAATTCGCATCAAATCTATAGGAAGATTCATACTTCCATCAAATTTCTGAGTCAACGAAAAGTTCCAATATGAATTGCCTGTACGGAAACCAACATCTAACAAATTTAACTGTAAATTACTACTAATTAACGTATTAGGTTTTAAAGCATTAATAAACCTAGGTTTATCGCCATTTTTATTAGCAAATAAAATAGGTTTTCCGTTTGGTCCATTCCATAACATATCCTTGAGAGCGAAAGAGTTATTGCCTAAACCAAATTGAGTAAACCCAACTATAGGAAAGCCAAGATAAAAATTACTTTCGGGCTGGAAAGCGGGATTCAATGTATTGCGAAGAGGCACATTGTCCATAAAGTACATTGTATTTACTTGCTGTGCATTTACTTTAAAAATAGAGGTGATTAGCAAGGAAGCAAAAACTACATTACGTATATTTATTTTCATAAATTTATTCGTTTAATTATAATGACTATCATCTTGTGTAAGCCAATTTATTCATTCATCAATTTTCAATACTTGCAAGTAGTAACCTAAGGACTAATTTTCACAAAAATTCTCTCTGTTGAATTTGGCCCAATACTTACAATGTTAATTTTACAAGCAATCCTGTCAATTATAATAATATGAATATCATCTTGTATTTTCGGTATTCCCAATTGCACTCTGTTTACTTCGAATAACTATATGTTCTTCGGCATGTAAGGAGCATTTTAAACTAAAACAGTCAAATAAATCCAGCGAATTTTGATACTAGAATATAAAAAACGCTGGATGCAAAAGGCAGCAGTAAGTTTAATTATTTAGCAAATCAAGCGTAGTGTCAGTTTTTACAAAAACCCCCAATTTAACCTTAAAAAAATCCTTAGTTGTAAAATACATAAATCTGTTATTGTTTTCATCTTTATCCTCGCTATAAAGCTTAATAATATATTCCATTTTCCGAGCGGACTTGAGTGATGCTATTCTTGATGGAGTCAACGCAACTTCGTGTGGCTGAGAAGTATATAATTTCGTATGATCAACTAATCCAATACCTCTTCCATCAAAAATTGGTGGATTAATTGTAAAAGTTGTATCATTAATCGGATTGCCAAGTGCATCTATAATTCGGTTGCCTTGCGCATCCAGAAATCGAACAACTAAATCAATTTTACTTGGCATTCCATTCATAACATCTAAAACCAAAGAACCCTTTGTTATACCATTGAAGGCATTACTAGCAATAGCTATAGATCCATTATACTCAAAACTATCTTTAATTTGCAACGGCACTTGAATTTTAACATTAGCCTTAACATACATATTTGGAATAATAAACATGGGGCTTCCTGTTTTATCTAATGTAGAATCGTTCACTACTGAAAATTTGTACTTGAGCGAGTCCCGTTGTAATGAATTATCAAAAAGCTTATTAGTATTTCCATAATCTTTATCCAATCTTATTAATTGATTATGAACAATCTCACCTGGCGTAACAGCTCTTTCTTTCAAATACTCGTGCGTGTATATATTTCCATTAAATAATGCCCAAATATCATTTGAGGGTTGATTAAAACTAAATGCCTTTACATAATTAATATCAAATTTCATGCATGAACCAACATTACTCTCAACATCAAAGATTGCTCTTGGGTCGGCAAAACGCAAACCTTCGGGAATGGTAGAAAGCATGTCTAAAGGTACTGTAAGCTCTCTAGATGACATAGAAGTAAGTTTAAATTTACCATAAGCGACATTATAAATAATACTTTTTACATCCAATTCAATCTTTAATTTAGATGTAGGTTTTACTGTCATATCTTTCAATGCTGTTATTCGAAAATAAATTGGCAGTCCCACTTTATGGCTTGTATTGATCATAAACTTACTAATATCTAGTTCTTTTACTTCACCAAATACCGTAAGAGGCACATCTAAGTAATAACCCTTAATTCCATCTTTGGTAATTTCTGGGAACACAATTTTAATGTTCAAATCGGCAGGTTGGATTGGAAAATCTGTATTTGTTACTTTTACACTTAATGTTGCTATTTCAACATCAACTTTATCTACTCGGATTGATTCGGTAGCCTTATTAAAACCTAAATCAATTAAAAAATCATTATTTGAGATGGGTAATAAACTATCCTTTTGAATGATAACTGGGGATGTAAGAGAAGTAAAACCTACATAAAAAGGAGTTATATTCTTATTTTTCAGTGGATCCCAATCAGGAATGTTATAACGCTTATCTAATTCAACGGAAAAGAAAACAGCACTTGTAATAGGGTCATTTAAATCAGCGCCCGTAGTGACATATTTACTATTAACAGAATCTAATTGCAGAAGTAACTTATTTACAGTTACATTAGCTTCGCCTAACGGAAATACAAGAGATTGGTCAAACTGAACTGTGCCATCCACTTTACTTAAATCAATTCCTGGATCACAAGAAAAGAACAGTGCTATAACCCACAAAAAGGTTATAGATTTTAGAAATGTGTGCTTTTTCATAAAGATGTTTTTTTTTAGATAAATAATTATTCCAATACTACACTTCAATATTTTCAAATAATTAGCAAAATATTTCTATCCAATAAAAATTTTTATTATTCAATATATACTATAATGATATATTGTTGAGGCAAAGATAAGAACTTTATATATTGGTTGTTTCCTTTTCGCACAAAAACAACTTAAAAAAAATAATAATTTTAGTAAAGACTTTTCAACAAAGTATTATTTACTATTAAATTTGATATTTGAATTTTTATATACTCTTTGTTTTAGGGGCTATTCATATACTAATAAAGAAATAAAACTAATTTGGATGACATTTTCGAAGGTAAAAAGTTCACTAAAACCAATTTTAACTCAATAATTATAACCAACAGTGAAAGAGCCTAATAGCATAATTTATTTATCTAATTGAACCTGTTTGAGGATTTTCCCATGCAAGGTGGTAAGTATTTCGAGATCTGGGTTGAAAAAATTTTTTATTCTTCTTGCTAATTGTGTGTTTATTTATTAAACCAGTTTTTCGCTTAGGGGTATCAAATACAAATGCAACTCCCCCACTAAAATTATAGCTCGATGAATTTAAAGGAATTGGAACATTTATTGGAGTTGTAAAACCAAAATGGGACAATGGAAGTGTAGAGTTAAAAATAGGTATGTAATCGGCCGAAATAAACCAATGAACAAAACCTGTTTTTAATCCTAGACCAGCACCAAAAGTACTCATTTTTCCATTAATTATAGAATAACTAAGTGAAGCATTTAGCCATTCATTGGGCTTTGCATTAGTAGAAAATGTGATTTCAGTAGCAACTATTTGGTTATAAAACTGCGTGTTTGATAATAAACCAACACTGAAATAATTAGTTGGAAACGTATATTCTGCTCCCACATTCAGTTGGGCTCTTGTTTTTGTTGTATATGTTTTGGATTCGGTTTTAGAATTTTTGAGTATCGTTTTTAGTGAATCAAACATTTCATTCTTCACAATTAATTTGTCAAGTACCCTTTTATAATAGTAATTTGAAAAGGATTGATCCATACTGTAATCGACATTTAAAGTGTTTTTATTCCAAGTTATAAATCCCAAATCGATTATTGAAGCATATAGATTAATATTTTTCGTTAACCTGTAATCTAGTCCAAGGTCAATTCCAATACCCATTCCTGATGGTTTCAGCCAATCAAAAAAGTTGCTAGGCGTTATAACCGAAATACTTTGAAATTTTTCGCCAATATTCACCTCTAAAGGACTAGACATATTGGCGACACCTTGAATATTAAATTTCCATTGGTCAGTACTTAAATCCGTTACTATTTTAGTATTGGTATTTGATACATTTGCTCTACCCGACAAATACTTCAACTTTCCACCTACCGACCATTGATCGCTAACCCGATGAGCATAACCAAATGCAGTTTCCGAATAAGCAGTAAAATCAGTTTGTAGCTTAGTGAGGTCAAAGGAATTACCAATAAATGTGGGAGATAAATATAGGAACAAATTGGGTAGATTTTTGGGCAAAACTATTGTTGCGTCGAATTTTTCGGTAACTGAAAAACTCAAAAAAATATTTTTATGCTTATATCCAACTGCTATCAAATTTGTTTGAGAATGTGTACGAAAGATTGCAGTTGACTTCAAAGCATCAAAAAAATCTTTTTTTAAGTCATCTGAATCATAAAAATATGAAATTGTTCCATTTTCATTTTTCACTATATCGTTCAACGTAATTGAATTATTACTAACATTCATTTGCGAAAAACCAATAATTGGCAAACTGACATACAAATGCACCAAAGGTTGAAAAGCAGGATTTAATATGTGGCGATTTGGCACATTTTCCATGTAATAGACTGTGCTAGCCTGTTGCGCAATGATAAAATTTGAACAAACAATGCTTATAAGGCACAAAACCAACATCCTGATTATATGTATTCTAGCACATGTCATCATTTCTAATTATTAAAAACTTTTATCAGGAAAATTGACCAAATAAACTGTTTCTGTAGCACGGGTAAGTGCCGTGTAAAGCCATCTATAAAAATCGCTGTTCAATTGATCATCAGCAATTTGACCTGGATCGATAAATACTTTTTTCCATTGTCCGCCTTGTGCTTTGTGGCAAGTAACGGCATATCCAAATTTCACTTGCAAGGAATTAAAAAACTCATTATCAAGTACTTTTTTAAACATTTCTCGTCTGTTGGTTATTTCGGGATAATCCTCAGCTACGGCAGCAAAAAGCTGGTTGGTCATTTCGTTCATGGCTGCTGGCGATTCGGACTGCAACGCATCAAGCCACACGCGAGCGTCTATTTCCCATTCGTAATCCAACGATCGCAGGGTCAAATCTACGAACCTGAAATTGTAAATGTCGTAAAATTTCCGAACCCTAACTACCTGTAAAATATCGCCATTGGCAATAAAATCAATTTCTTTGTAAGGCTTGTTCCAATAATAATTATTGCGTGTTACCATCAGCAAATCGCCATTGGTAAGCTCCTCTTCTTTCATCATAACACGGGCGCGAATGCCGTTGTTATACATATTGGCACGCTTATTAGAGCGGGTAACCACGATAGTATCCTCCACTCCCACTCCATCGTACGAGCGCTGAATTTCGTCAATCAATTCCATGCCACCAAGCTTCTGAATATCAGTAAATCCGTCCAACTGAAAGCGAGGAAATTCGCTGGTTTTTTCTTCAATAAGCTGCTGACGCAATAAGGTGGCATTGTGCAAAATTCCACTTTCCAGCGCCTGCCTAACCACATGTGTAAGTGTATATTCGTGAACCGACAAACCGTAACCCAACAATTTATCGCGTTCCAACGCTGGGCTATGTGGCTGCATAACAGGCGGTAACTGAGCTGTATCGCCCAAAAGCAGTAGGCTGCAACCATCACTACCATATACAAACTGCACCAAATCGTCGAGCAACCGTCCCGAACCAAAAGCTGTTTCGGTGCCCGTATTCGAAATCATAGATGCCTCGTCCACAATAAATAAGGTGTGTTTTTCTAGGTTATCGGCCAATTGAAATCGAAATTCCGACATTGATTTTTGTCGGTAAATCTTTTTATGAATCGTATAAGCCGGAAAACCGGAATAACCAGCTATTACTTTGGCCGCTCGACCCGTTGGTGCCAACAACACCGTTTTATGTTTCAGTAGGTTCAAAGCGCGCACTAAAGCACTTACCACCGAAGTTTTACCCGTTCCGGCATAACCTCGAAGCATAAAAATTTTATCCTTGTTGGTGGACATCAAGAAAACACCCAACAGATCAAGCAATTGCACTTGTTGTTCGGTAGGTTCGAATGGAAGTTGCTCCTTTATGCGGCTGACAATGAAGTTTTGTAACATACCACAAAGATAAAAATAAGAAATTAATAATGAACAATTAATAATTTATAATTGTATTATTGTAGGTTAAGCAGAAAAGTTATTTACTTTTGTGGAGCAAAAAATACATATTTTGCGCTTAATGATACAAAAATTATTATTCAATGAAAAAAACAACCCTTATTATTATGGCAGGTTTGCTTATTACGACTAGCAAAACAATTGCAGTCACTCCGCCCGTAGAAGATTTCAAATACTCGGTAGATAAATTTGCTGATATTGAAATTCTACATTACCGCGTTCCCGATTTCGAGAAACTGAGTTTGAAACAAAAGGAGATGATTTACTATCTCACTGAAGCCGCATTGGCTGGGCGCGACATTTTGTTTGACCAAAACAACAAATACAATCTGACTATTCGTAAAACATTGGAAGCTGTTTATTTAAACTACAAAGGAGATAAAGAATCAGCTGAGTTTGCGCAGTTAACCACTTTTATGAAACGTGTTTGGATGGGAAATGGTATTCATCATCACTACTCGGAAGATAAATTTATTCCCGACTTTTCAGCGGCTTATTTTTCAAAAACGGTGAAAAGCATTGACCCTAAAAAATTACCACTAGGTAAAGGTGAAACTGTGGATCAGCTTGTTGCCAAGCTCACTCCTATCTTATTCGATTCCAGCATTTTTCCAAAACGTACCAACCAGGCCGAAGGCGTTGATTTAATTCTTAGCTCGGCCAATAATTATTACGAAGGCGTTACGCAAGCAGAAGTGGAGGCTTTTTATGCAAAAATGAAGAATCCGAATGATAATACGCCCATTTCTTACGGATTGAATAGTAAATTGGTAAAAGAAAATGGTGTGTTGGTAGAAAAAACGTATAAAGTGGGTGGAATGTACGGTAAGACTATTGAGCAGATTATTGTGTGGCTCGAAAAAGCAGCTAGTGTGGCCGAAAACAACAAACAACGTGATGTAATTCTCACACTGATTGATTTTTACAAAACGGGTAATTTAAAAACTTATGACGATTATTGCATTAAATGGGTAAAAGATTTGGATTCACAAATTGATTTTGTGAATGGTTTTACCGAAACTTATGGCGACCCACTGGGTATGAAAGCGAGCTGGGAATCGATAGTGAATTTCAAAAACATAGAAGCCACCAAACGAACTGAAATTATTAGCTCCAACGCACAATGGTTTGAAGATAACTCACCTGTTGACAAGAAATTTAAAAAAGAAACCGTAAAAGGTGTTTCGGCCAAAGTGATTACAGTTGCCATTTTAGCAGGTGATTGTTATCCTGCCACGCCCATTGGTATTAATTTACCCAACGCCAACTGGATTCGTCGCGACCACGGTTCTAAATCAGTAACCATCGAAAATATTACCGAAGCTTATGATCAAGCATCGCTCGGAAACGGCTTTGCGGAAGAATTTATGTGGAGCGATGTGGAACGAAAACGAGCCAAAGAATATGCGTCAATGACCAATAATTTGCACACCGATTTGCACGAATGTTTGGGTCACGGCTCGGGAAAATTACTGCCTGGAGTTGACCCCGACGCACTAAAAGCCTATGGTTCAACAATAGAAGAAGCGCGTGCCGATTTGTTTGGATTGTATTATATGGGCGACCCAAAAATGTTAGAACTAACCTTATTGCCAAGCAATGAAGCCTACAAAGCTGAATATTATCAGTTTATAATGAATGGATTAATGACGCAACTCACCCGCATTCAGCCTGGAAAAAATATCGAAGAAGCCCACATGCGCAATCGACAATTGATAGCTGGCTGGGTGTATGAAAAAGGAAAGGCAGATAAAGTAATTGAATTTACAAAACGCGATGGTGAAACATTTATCGTGATAAATGATTACCAAAAACTTAGAAGATTATTTGGTGAATTATTGGCCGAGATACAACGCATTCGTTCCACTGGCGATTTTGAAGGCGGAAAACAACTGGTAGAAATGTATGCCGTAAAAGTAAATCAAACATTGCATGCAGAAGTGTTGGAGCGTTACAAAAAACTAAACCTAGCACCCTATCGTGGCTTTGTAAACCCTGTTTATACTTTAGTGAAAAATGCAAAAGGTGAAGTAACCGATGTCACTATCTTATATACCGAAAACTATGTAAATCAGCATTTAAGATACGGAAAAGACTATAGTTTTGGATTCTAGAAAAAAGGATTTGAAGATATGAAAATTTGAAAATTCCATTCTACTTAATAACACCCACAAAGTGCATAAACTTGCCTGCGGAAGACAAGTATGATTAACCATGTAGGAATTGAAGATTTTTTAAATTAAAGGAATTTAAAGATTAAAAAAACGAGATTGTCGAATAGGCAGTCTCGTTTTTTTGTGCTTAAAATTCAGATAATTGAGCTACAATTTTTCTCATTTTATCTATCAATGGTTTATCATCGTCCGAATGAATAACAAAATCGGCATGTGGAATCTTTTCATTGTCAGAAAGTTGATGAGAAATTCGGGCTAGTACTTGCTCAGGAGTAACACCATCGCGTTTCACAACACGCGCTATGCGAATGGCTTCAGAAGCTACTGTTAATATCACTTTGTCAACCATTGAATTAAAACCACTTTCAAACAAAATAGCCGATTCCATAAACAGAAATTTATGATTGGAATGGGTCTCAGTCCAAGTTTTAAAATCATCTAAAACAATTGGGTGAACAATGGAATTTAATTGAAATAGCAAGTCGGTTTTTCCAAAAACAATTTGTGCCAAAGCACTTCTATTAAGGCCATTAGAGCCATATATATCATCTCCAAACAAATTTACAAGCTGCTTGCGAATATGTGGGTGCTCATTCTGCAAACGCCGTGCTTCTATATCAGAATCGTAAACCTTAAAACCCTCCAGGCGCAACAAGTTCGACAAGGTAGTTTTGCCACTACCAATGCCACCAGTTATACCAATTAATAGAGGAGTTTTCATTTTTGTCTGTGTGTTTTGAGGTTTACTTTCAAGAGCTTAAGATAATAATTGGTTGAATTACTCTCACTTAATATTAAAACGAATAAAAAATTAAATAGTTCTGAATTTAAAGCATTGACATCTAGTTTTATGATATAAACATTTCCATACATTTCATACATAGCTATTCACATTCAGCCGCTTTATGGATTTGTTATGCATATAGGAACCTTAACATCACTTAGCTAAGTTTTTCTAAATGCAAACAGAGTATTCCGATGGAGTTTTTCTTCATTCCGAGAAGCGGAAAATTCAGTATTGGCGGTATGATAACATGCCATGCAACGTGGATACTGAAAGATAATAAGGAGTTTATTTGCTGTTATTCTGAACTTTATATCTTTGTCTAAACTTTATGTCTTTGTACAATTGTGCTCTGTGTATTCAAAAATATAAAATCAATTTTCGGTGTAGTTTAAATTTTCAAATCTTCAATCTCTTCATTTTAAAATCCAAAGCTAAACCCTACCGTTACAGTCGTATTTTTTCCATGCAAATAGCTAGGCGTAAATAAATCCAAGTACTTTTGCGCCGTTCTATCTGCTTGTTTTGCCTCACCTTCAATGCGTGTAGAAGTTGCATCATATCCCTGAATATCACTTCTTGCAATATTTATTATTGCGTAAGCATTGTTGAAAACTTCATATTGAGCATTGAAAGCAAGTGTTTTGTTTGTCCAAATTATATCGCTAAGTGCTGGCTGACTGATAATTTCAAGAATATTTGCCCGATTGTAAGCATATTCATTTCCATGTTTTGCATCAACGTACGACAAGTTCAAATCCAATCCTCGAATGGGTTTATATTTTAACGCCACGTATATCTCTTGTGAATTATCTCCCAAATAATGCCCTAAATTATAGCCATTTGAAGCCCAGCTAAGTACAGGAATAGAATGTTTGTAATTAATAATGTTACTCCCTGTAAATTCACCTACAATAGATAAATTTTGAATGGGAAAATTACCAAGATTAGCCCCTATTTTGTAAGAAATAGGATTTTTTTCGGGATTGCTGGGCAAAAAGCGTGAAAAACTTACTTCGTCAACATATACCGAACTGTAAAGATGCAAGTGTTTGATATTTCGAGAACTGATATTCAGAAAAACCTGAGAGTTTTGATTTTCAATGGCCAATCCTTTTGTTAACGTGTGATCCAGCGATTTGTAAAAAGCGATTGGAATAAAATAAGCAGCCTGCACATTGGGTTCGGCATAAACAATGGAATTTCCTACTGAAATATTCAATTTGCGAACTGGAGTAAATGTAAACATATTGGCAGCAATAAATTTATTAGCCATCCTGTATTGTTTATTTCCCACATTGTCAACATAATACCGTGTACTATCCCTTATATTTGAGACCAACCAGCCATGAAAATACTGCATCTCGAACCATTTTGCAGGCTTCAAATGGAGTGTAAGCATTGGAAAAGCCGGCGAGCGACCCGAAAGTATATTCGACCCATGATAATTATCACCCCAAATTACATTGTCTTTTACCAAACCTACTGATCCCCAATTCCATGCATACTTTATGCCACCTCGCGAATCGCTGAAATCACCACCACCGGCCGCAGCATACGATTCCTTGTACTCACAACCCTGAAAATCATTAAGATACTGTGGACGAGCCAACAAGGGTCCCTCGAACGAAATATCACGTAAACTTCCATAAACACTCAAATGTTTGCCCATCATGGCTTGAAATTCAGCTCCATACCAACGCTTTGTAATGTTGCCGTTATCGTTACGGGTAATGTGCATGCCTAAAATTGGCGTTATGCGCGCCCTAAAAAGTGAATCGCGATAATGAAAAGCGGGCTGAATAAGAGAAGCTGTTGAGAGCTCATTTTCCCATATATTAAGTTGCGTTTCGGGTAATTTATTTTGCTCTAAGGCAAAATCATTCAGAAAAAATTGGAGTTCCCTTTGCTGACGAGTATTTAAAATGTTTTTTTGCGCTTGGGCTTGGAGTAATTTCTCAGCAATAAAAGTGCGTGAATAAGGTTTTGCTACCGAATTGATTTCAATGTAACCATCACCTGCCAGTTCGTCTAAAAAATCGTAAATTCTGGTGTATGAGATGTGTTGTGAAATATCCTGGGCATTTACAAAAACAGAATATAAAAAACTTATAATAAGCACTTTAATTTTCATCTTTTGAGTTTTCATCTTTTGAATTCAACGATTATTCTAATCAACAGACTTTAAGCGAGAAAACTAAGCACTTCTGGCTTTTTTGAAAAGAATATTTTTTACGATTAGAAAAAAATAACGGATATCAGTAAGAAAAACACCTTTCTTTTCGCAAGCGTCCAAATAATTCATTTCTGAGGCTTGTATATCATCCATTGTTACTGGCATATCTGCATAAAATGGCGGTAAAAGTCCGGGCTTAAATTTGTTGCGCTTCTCTTGCAATTCTTTGGTGTACAGGCTATAATACTGAGCACTCAAAGGACGTACTCCCACGATTTTCATTTCTCCTTTTAACAGGTTAAGTATCATAGGCAACTCATCCATCCAATACTTTCGCATAAATGCTCCTGCAGTTGTTACTCGAAAATCCTTATTAAATTTACCACCATCTTTTAAACTATTTCGTTCGTAAATATAACTTTGTAAATACTCAGAATATGGATGCATTGTTCGCATTTTGTAAACTTCAAAACGTTTCCCATTTTGTCCAAAACGGCGCAAACGGATTAATGGTCCATATATTCGCTTCTGTGCTGGTTCTGGCTGCCTTACTCTTTGCGCAAAAATATAAGTCAAATTATTCACTTTTTTTTCTAAAACTACCTTATAACCATAACAATATAATCTGCCCATTACTTCAGTTTTCGAAAAAATACGGTTTTTACCATTGGTAATAAAATAAAAAATTTTCTTGGTAATGAATATTTTGGGCAATACTCGTCTAAATAAATAATCAAAAATGTAAATAATATAATTTAGACCTTTAGCATACTTTTTTAGCAAACGACTTTTATATGTACTTTTCGATTCAAAACAACATACAAAGGTTCCATTATCTGGCAATTTTTCGTTAATAGTGGCCAGTGTTTTATTTATACCACGCCTATTATTAAGTCTTTCAAGTTGAATTATGGTAGAATACTGATAGTTTGGATTCATTTGTAGGTTTACATAATCGGTCGAAACATAAACTAATGTATTGCCACTTTGTAAATCAACATTTTTTTTGAGAAAAGTCAAAACACTATCACTCGAATGAGTCATAATAGTTTTACATAATTGAGAATAACTATCTTCATCCAATTTATCAGCAGGTTTTACAATGGCATTGATTCTATTTTCGGTTGTTTGAAAATTATACTCATTATAAGCCACTGCATATTTATAAGCATAATACAAAGACAATACTAAATAATTCAGAAAAAACACCCCCAATGAAATAGACAAGAGAACGTATCCTGAATAATTTTGGTAGAAGAAATAAATTAAAAGTTTGAAAAGTACTAATACAATAAGGCTCACATCCAACAATCTTAATGAGGCAATAAAATACATTTGTATTTTTAAAGGCCTATAACGACCTAACAAATAGGAGCTAATAATCCACACAAGTATGTAAAACAATGAAGGCCAAGAGTATTTCTCGAATGGTGTATTCGTAGATAGTGGAAAGTAATCCAATACCACATAAAAACTAAATATCAAAAGAAGCAAATCTATAAAAATATAAATTGCCGAAGGTTTGTAAAAGCTTTTCATGAAATTAACAGTTTGATTGAGATAAAAGAAAAAAACATCGGTTACAAAAATACGACAAATAAATTCAAAAATGAATAGCGAAGTAGAAATTAAAAATTTATTTCGGAAAAATAATACTCCTACTCCATATTTTCAGAATCAAAGGAACGATAAAATCCAACAAATCAATTGACAATAAAATGACTAAAGATAGATAGCTCAAAATGATTTAGAAATAGAACAATTTGTTTTTGTTAATATATAATTAAAGATTAATTGTGTATCTTTGCAAACTTTATTATTATATTGAAATATGCACAGCGAAATACAATTGATTCTGACTCCAGAGCAGGCTCACAAACAAGATTTACTAACCAAACAGGTTGCCGATAAACTAGAAATTTCACCTTTACGTATAAAACATCTAAGGATATTAAAAAAATCCATTGATTCAAGGGCTTTTTTACCCAAAATAAACGTTACGGTAGAAGTTTATTGGGACGAGGAAGCGCCAGTAGCAATAGTGCCAGAGTTCAACTACAACCATGTTGGACAAAATACTCCTGTAATCATTATTGGAGCTGGACCTGCCGGACTATTTGCTGCGCTAAAATTGATAGAATCGGGATTAAAACCAATAATACTGGAACGCGGAAAAAATGCTCACGAACGCAAAGTAGATATTGCCCAATTACATAGAAATAAAGGGATTAATACAGAATCGAATTATTGTTTTGGTGAGGGCGGCGCAGGTACTTTTTCGGACGGTAAGCTCTATACCCGTTCCAAAAAGAAAGGCAATCCTCAACGCATCTTGGAGATTTTTCATCATCATGGCGCTGATGCCATTATACTCCAAGATACACATCCACACATTGGCTCCGATAAACTACCATTAGTAATTGGAAATATTAGCAAAACAATAACTTCATGCGGTGGGGAAATTCATTTTGAGCAAAAATTGACCGAAATTCTGCTGGATGGAAAGCAAGTAATTGGTTGCAAAACAGAAGATGGAAGCATTTTTGAAGCCAAATCGCTGATTCTGGCAACAGGACACTCGGCACACGACATTTATGAAATGCTTTACAAACAAGGTATTGCACTGGAAGCCAAAGGTTTTGCAATGGGCGTAAGGGTTGAACATCCACAAGAATTAATTGACACCATACAATATCACAACAAAGTACGAAGCGAGTATTTACCTGCTGCCACCTATAATTTGGTAGATCAGGTGAATGAACGTGGCGTATATTCATTTTGTATGTGTCCAGGCGGTTTTATTGTGCCTGCTGGAAGTGGTGACAATGAGATTGTTGTAAATGGAATGTCGGCTTCGCAACGAAATTCACCTTATGCCAATTCGGGCATTGTAGTTGAAATTCGCCCAGAAGATATACCCAATGAATATAAAGAATTTGGTGTTCTAGCTGGATTAAAATTTCAGCAATATGTTGAGAACTTAGCGTTTCGCAACAATGGTGGCTTAGGTCAAGTAGCTCCAGCACAACGCTTAGGAGATTTTGTAAAAGGCAGACTTTCAGCCGATTTACCCGAATGTTCTTACCTACCTGGATTAATTTCTTCTCCTTTACACTTTTGGTTGCCCGATATTATTTCGTCCAGATTACGCGAGGCATTTAAAAAGTTTGACCGAAAAATGCAAGGTTATCTTACCAACGATGCCGTAGTAGTAGGTGTAGAATCACGCTCATCGGCGGCTGTGCGCGTGCCTCGCAATACCGAAACGGGCCAACACCCTGATATTATAGGACTTTTTCCGGCTGGCGAAGGTTCCGGCTACTCGGGCGGAATTTCATCATCGGCCATTGATGGAGAAAATGCAGCAGAAAAAGTGGCTTTAAGCCTTATCCCGATAGCTATTATCGGGACAAAAGACTAAAGACTTTAATTATAATAATTCAAATACTCGTCTTTATGATTATTTCAAGGTATATAAAGCTTTGACTTAAGACTTTTGACCTTAGACATATTTCTCATGAAAAAAAATCAAGCAAAATTCGTTCCCGCTCCCAAACCAACTCACTTTAAAGTGACTGAACCTGTGGAGTTAATGACATTTCTATTGGCCAAAATGGGCGGTATGAGTCGTAACTCTGTAAAATCATTGTTGGCACACCGTCAGGTAACTGTAAATGATACTATCACTACGCAATTCAATCAACTACTTAAACCAAAAGATATTTTAGTAGTAAATAGCTCTCGTGGGAATATTGAATTGTCGCACCCCAAACTGCGCATCATTTTTGAAGATGCCTACATTATTATCGTCGAAAAGAAAGAAGGTTTATTAACCGTAAGTACTGGCGATAATGACGAAACTACTGCTTTTTCTATCTTACGTAATTACGTAAAGAAAAGTTCGCCAACCAACAGAGTTTATACTGTACATCGGTTAGATCGTGAAACTTCTGGCGTACTGATGTTTGCCAAAACCCGTGAAATTCAACTCGCTTTGCAGGAAAATTGGCATCGTGTCATTACCCGTCGTGTTTACGTTGCCTTAGTAGAAGGAAAAGTTGAAAAGGAACAAGATACAATAGTAACGTGGCTTTCGGAAAACGAAAAATCATTGAAAATTCATTCTAGCGATTCCGACAATGGCGGCCAACAAGCTGTAACTCACTATCGTCGCATAAAATCGAACGAACAATACTCGTTATTGGAAATAGAATTGGAAACTGGTCGTAAAAACCAAATCCGTGTTCACATGGAAGGAATTGGTCACCCTATAGTTGGCGACAAAAAATATGGTGCCAACACCAGTCCAATTGCCCGATTGGGATTACATGCCCGGGTATTGGAGTTTTATCATCCCATGTCATTGGAAATAGTGAATTTTGAAACACCGGTACCCAGAAATTTCTTGAGTATATTTCATTAATCAATACTTTGGGGAATTGAATAAAACGCATTAGTAGTTTTATTCTGTTAAATTTAAATATCAACAACTTAGCAATAAATAATTATTCATTATTAATTGTTAATTATTAATTATCTTATAAGAGTTATGTCGAACACAATAGGAAAATTATTCACTTTTACATCGTTTGGAGAATCACACGGACGTGGAATTGGTGGAATTGTAGATGGCTGTCCTGCCGGAATAGAAATGGACGAAACGTACATTCAAAATGAATTAAACCGTCGCCGTCCAGGCCAATCAGATATTTCTACACCTCGTAAAGAGGGAGATAAAGTCGATTTTCTTTCAGGAATTTTTGAAGGAAAAACCACTGGAACACCCATTGCATTCGTGATTTGGAACGAAAATCAACACAGTACCGACTACGACCACTTGAAAGAAGTATATCGCCCTTCGCACGCCGATTTTACTTACCAGCAGAAATACGGAATTCGCGACCATCGTGGTGGTGGACGTAGTTCAGCCCGCGAAACTGCTTCTCGCGTTGGGCATTGAAATTACTGCTTTTACATCGCAAGTTGGTCATATTGCCATGACGCAGAATTTTGAAACTGCCGATTTATCATTGATTGAAAGCAATATTGTACGCTGTCCCGAAACGGAAACAGCCGAAAAAATGATTGCCTACATCAAGGAACTCAAAGAAGAAGGTGATTCAATTGGCGGAATTATTTCGTGCATTATCAAAGGCGTTCCTGTAGGATTGGGTGAACCGATTTTCGATAAATTGCAAGCGCGTTTGGCACAAGCCATGCTCAGTATCAATGCTACACACGGTTTTGATTACGGTCGTGGATTTGAAGGCGTGAGCATGAAAGGTTCGCAAATGAACGATTCGTTTAACCAACAATTCGGGTGGCGTACAAGGTGGAATAAGCAATGGACAGGATATTTATTTCCGAGTATTATTCAAACCTGTAGCTACAATTTCAAAAAAACAAGATACGCTGGACATTCACCAAAAAGAAGTGGAACTGCAAGCTTTTGGTCGACACGATCCTTGCGTTTTGCCACGAGCGGTGCCTATTGTAGAAGCAATGGCTGCTTTGACGCTGATTGATTTGGTGCTGACAAGAAACCCCTAGCCCCTAAAGGGGAACTATTATAGTATTGATTACTACCAACTTTAACTTGTTTTATTTGAAAACAGAAAAAACAGAAAAAAAACATAGAAACCAATATTAACTCCTATTCCCCGCAATTTATCCTGCCTGAAGCGGGAGGGGCTAGGGGTTATTCCCTCACAAACCTTTCAGCTTCGTCCAACACATCCAATTTACCAACATCCATCATCTTAAAATCTGTAGGAACGAAACCACTAATTACTTGATTATCTGCATTTGACAAATAAAAATCCATGATAGGAAATTTAGGATTTAACGGTTCCATTAGATCAAAAACTTTTGGAGAAAGCACCTGAATACCAGCAAAAGCCAATTTGTTGAACCCTGAAATATCCAAAATTCCTTTCGGTTTTGTCTCTCCTGTTTTTTCATTTAACCATCCGCACAAGCGTTTGTTTTCGTCGAATAATAAATACCTAAAAGTATCACGCTTGCTCACCAACAATGTAGCCAAAGCATTTGTGGCAAGATGCTGATGGTACAATTCTTTCAAATCTACATTCGAAAGAATATCTACATTATGTACCAAAAATGGTTTTCCATCATCAAAAAACCACGCTGCTTTCCTTATTCCTCCACCAGTATCCAGCAATTCATCCCTTTCATCAGAAACTTCTATGCGAATACCAAAGTTATCATTCTGCTTCAAAAACTCAATTATTTGCTCTGGAAAATGATGGATGTTTATGATTATTTCATCAAAACCAGAAATCTTCAATTTTTCAATTATATATTGAAGCAAAGGTTTTCCATTTATTGGAACTAAAGCTTTGGGAATAGAATCAGTAATAGGTTTTAAACGCGTACCCAATCCCGCTGCAAATATCATCGCCTTCATATTATTCCCCAATAAAATTTTGTTCAATATTCTGTTCTCTGTGTATAAGTTGCACTTCCACGCCAAACTTTTTATTAATATGCTCAGCAATTTTTTGTGCCGAATAAACCGAACGATGTCGTCCGCCCGTGCAGCCAAAACTAATCATAAGATTGGTAAAGCCACGGTCTTTGTATCTTTTTACTGACGCATCAACTAATGCTATGGAGTGGTCGAGATAGGTAAGGATTTCACCATCGTCTTCCAAAAATTTTTTAACAGATTCGTCCAAGCCCGTTAAACTTTGGTAGCGTTCGTATTTTCCTGGATTATTCACGGCGCGACAATCGAACACAAAACCGCCTCCATTTCCCGAATTATCTTGCGGAATACCTTTTTTGTAGGAGAAACTATACACTTTCACTACCAATGGTTTGCGAATTTCTACCTCCCTAAACTGCTCTAATTCTGTCATTTCTTTCAACACTTGAAGCAAATAAGGATATTCAGAGTCATCGGTTTTAAGCATTGACCGGAGATTTTCGACAGCAAAAGGAATGCTTTGCAAAAAATGTGGTTTTTTCTCAAAATAGCCTCTAAAACCATACGCACCAAGCACTTGAAGAGTACGGAAAAGTACAAAATGTTTCAATTGATGACGAAATTCGTCTTCGTTGATGGGTATTAATTCCTGCAATGCTTTTAAATAAGTATGTAACAACTCCTCACGCAATTCGGCACTATATTGCGCTTTGGCTTGCCACAAAAAGGAAGCCACATCATAAAAAAGCGGTCCTTTACGCCCACCCTGAAAGTCGATAAAATAAGGCTCGCCATCTTTTATCATCACGTTACGACTTTGAAAATCGCGGTACATAAAGGTGTTGGTTTGTGAACGCAACAAAATGGCTGAAAGTTTTGAAAAATCATCTTCCAACAAATTTTCCTGAAAATCGAGTCCTGTAGATTTTAGGAAGCAATATTTAAAATAATTCAAATCCCAAAGAATGGAACGCTCGTTAAATTCTGGTTGTGGATAACAGACCGCAAAATCGAAACCTTCCGCACCTTTTACTTGAATGGCAGGAAGTAAGCGCATAGTTTTGCGCAACAATTCCTTTTCCGATTCATGAAAAACCCCCGTTTTACGCCCATCAGCAATGGCATCAAAAAGCAGTGTATCGCCTAAATCCTCCTGGATATAAAAACGACCATCGGCAGTCTGAATCAAAAACCTTGGCACAGGTAATCCATTAGTATAAAAGTGTTTGGCCATTTGAATAAACGCTTTATTCTCGTCAATGGAAGTTCCTTCAACGCCAATAAGCGAAGTTTTTTCGCCTTCCAAACGGAAATACCGACGATTGGAACCCGAAGCAGAAAGTTCAGTTATACTCACTAATTTTTCGTTGGTATGTTGCTTAAAAAGCGTTTCTAATTCGTTCATATAAAAAATATTGAAGTGTTTGGAATTTGAAAGTCAGTAGTACTACTTTAATAAAACTTTTTTCTAAAACAGATAGTAATCATTAAAATTATTGACCATTGATTGATTTTAATTTTATAAATGCAAAGATAATAATTTAGTATTTAACAAAGCTCTTTTGTTGACTAATTATTTCATTCTAATTGATAATAAATCTAGTTCGGTACAAAAAAGTCCTATATTTTAAGCTATTTCGAAAGCTCGTTAATCATTTTTATTACCTTTGTTCGTCATAAAAAAAAACGATGCTCAATATGAAAAAAAACATCCTTATTCTTGCTTTATTAGCTTTCAGTATATTTCAATGCCAATCCCAGCTGTTATGGAAAATCACTGGCAATGGATTAAAACATCCCTCCTACTTATTTGGTACACATCATCTTATACCAATTTCATTTTTGGATAGCGTTCCTGAACTTTACAAAGCCTTTAACAGTTGCGAAGTCATGGTTGGCGAATTGGTAATAAGTAATATTGATGCTTCTGTGTTAATTCAACAAGCTGCCATGCTACCTAAAAACATAGAAATGAAGGATTTACTTAGTGAACAGGAATACAATATGGTTGACAATGAATTAAAATCGGTGTTAAAAATCGGATTAAAAGATGTAGCTAGCATGAATCCTACCCTTATTCTGACATTATACGAAATGGAAATGTTTAAAAAACTGATAGGAGTTTCGGATGATGTGCAATCGGACTCTTACTTTCAGTTGGTAGCCACCGAAAAAGGCAAAAAAGTAATCGGGTTGGAAACTGCCGAAGAGCAAATTTCATTTCTTTTTGGTAATGGAACTTTAGAACGTCAAGCAGATGTTTTGGTAGAAACAGTGCTGCAAAAAGAAAGAATTATAAAAGAAATGGAGCATTTGAATAGATTGTATAAAACTGGAAAAATAGACAATTTACTAGTATCAGCAAATCAGAGAGGTAAAATAACTGATATGACAGATGAAGAATATGCAAAACTAGTTGACAATAGAAATGCGAATTGGTCAACTAAAATACCTCAATTAATAGATCAATCCCCCTGTTTTATTGCAGTGGGCGCATTGCATTTGAGTGGCAAAAATGGATTGATAAAGCTGTTACAGAAAGCAGGTTATAAACTTACTCCTACTTCGATGACTTTGCCTAAAGCAAAATAATACTGAACAAAAAGAGAGAAAAGAAATAAACCTCATGAAATAAATACGGCTAAAGTTGTGCACTAATTTTCGTTCACGCTGAAGTGTAATTATTTGAAATGGTCCTACCAAATTAATCCTTAAGACCGTTTATTTTGACACTAAAAAACCTCTCTTAGCTTCACAGCGAAGAGAGGTTGATAAGTAGTAAATATTTATTTTACAACAGATAAACTGCTTGCTTCACACTACAAGCAATTTTTTATTTATAATCCTTTAATATCGTAGCTTGGTTCATCTACAGTTTCTGAAACTAACTCGGTATAAATTACCTTTCCAGTTTCATCTACAGCCACCACCGAACGAGCCATCAAGCCTTTAAGTGGGCCGTCGGTAAATAATACGCCATAATCAGAAGCAAAAGAATTGTATCTAAAATCGGAAGCTGTAGTAACATTTTCGATACCTTCAGCGCCGCAAAAACGCCCTTGAGCAAAAGGTAAATCTTTTGAAACGCAAATAACAACTACATTTTCTTTTCCAGCTGCCCATTTGTTGAAATTACGTACGGAAGCTGCACAAGTACCTGTATCGATGCTTGGGAAAATATTTAACACTACTTTTTTGCCGATATAATCGCTTAAATGAATTTCTTGCAAGCCACCTCCTACCAATGTAAAATTGGGTGCTTGATCTCCTACTACTGGTAATTGTCCGTTTGTTTGGACGTCTGTGCCTTTAAATTTTACTGTTGACATAATCAATCGAATTTATAATTTAGTTTAAAAAAGATTCTGTTAATGTACTAATAACAGTAGATAGAGGTTTTTTGTTTATATTTGCATAGTTTTTTTTCAACAATCTTCAATATGGCATTTAAAAACAACATTAACGCTACACTTATTTTAATGATTATTTTTTTTACATCCTGTAAAGACCATAATGAATACAGAGTAGGATCCGAATTTTCTGAATATCTGCATCGGTTCGAAAAGCAAGCTGGCGATCGTGGAAAAACCTTCAACCTAGAGGCCGAGGGCTTAATAATTGAATTTGCTAATTTAAAAAATAACACGGCTGGTTTAACACATTACGAAGACCCCATACGTGTAGAAATAGATAAGAGTTATTGGGATGATATTTCAAAATTTGCGGGAGCCGACCTGATGAAAGAGAATTTGATATTCCATGAGCTTGGACATGGACTGCTAAATAGAAGACATTTAAATAACACCCTCGAAAATGGAGATTGGAAGTCGATAATGTGCGGTGGTGAAAACGATGAAAACCGCGAGTGGAATATAAATTATCGGGGTGAACGCAGGGCTTATTATTTGGACGAATTGTTTGACGAAAGCACTCCTACTCCCGATTTTGCTAGCACACAATTGCTGGTTGATACATCTGGGTTTAAATCTTCATTTATGTTAAATTTCAATTCCCCTACCATGGCAGAGGCAGGGTGGGATATAAAAAATAATTCAAATTATTCAACTAGCATCAGCAATGGTAGGTTAAAATTCGAATCGAAAAGTGAATTGATATATCTCATTACTGCCAAAATATCCATCAATACTGTAAATGATTTTTCTTATGAGTTGACTCTTGAATATCCTACTTCTACAGACCCAGCGAGCCAATATGGGTTGATTTTTGGAACTATACCTGATTCTACATCAGCACCTTCAGTCAAAGAATCATTGGAGTATTTCACTATCAACAACAATCAAAAAATGAATATGGGTAACCGCACTTGGTATAGTTTTTTTACCGAATTGCATAAAAATCAAATTACCACTAGCGGAGCTAACACACTAAAAATAATCAAGTTAAATGGCATGTTGTATTATTTCATCAACAATATTTACAGTTATCGTTCCGAAATTGAGGCTACTGATGATGGGTTTCACTTCGGATTTTGGGTACCAGCAAAAGGGACAGTATATCTCGAAAATTTAATTATCTCAACATTAGCTACTGCCAAAATTTCATCAAGAACAAAAAAGTTACAAACGGTTGAATTTAAAATCACTGCTGCTACACCATTTAACAACCACAGCATACCAAACAAATAATTCTAACATACGCACTCAATATTTAACAATAACACTAGCTTGCGACAAAAAAAAGCATTAATAAGCAAGCCATTAATCAACTATTCATGTCCAAATTTGTAATTTATCAAGTTCTCCCTCGCCTTTTTGGCAATTTCACTGCTACCAATAAACATAACGGAACCTTTGAGGAAAATGGTTGTGGTAAGTTCAACAGTTTTACTGCCAAAGCATTGTCAGAGATAAAATCACTCGGCGTGTCACATGTATGGTACACAGGAATAATAGAACATGCCACACAAACCGATTACTCGGCTTTTGGAATAAAAAAGGACCATTTCGGAGTAGTAAAAGGTAAAGCGGGTTCGGCCTATGCAATTAAAGATTATTACGATGTTGACCCAGATTTGGCTGTGAATGTAGAAAACAGAATGGCCGAATTTGAAAATATGGTAAAACGGACACACAAGGCAGGATTGGATGTTATAATTGATTTTGTACCAAATCATGTGGCACGAGAATATCACTCGGATGTAAAGCCAAAAGGAGTTGTAGATTTAGGTGAAAATGATACAACTGATTGGGCATTTTCGCCTTTAAATAATTTCTATTACCTTCCTCATCAACCATTTTCACCTTCGTTTGATGTACATGGTTACACCGAATTTCCGGCAAAAGCCACAGGGAATGACCAGTTTACAGCTTCGCCAAGCGTGAATGATTGGTACGAAACAGTAAAACTAAATTATGGTGTAAATTATGTAGAAGGACATCAGAAACAGTTTGACCCAATACCAGACACATGGTTTAAAATGCGTGATATTTTGCTTTTTTGGGCATCAAAAAAAGTAAATGGTTTTAGATGTGATATGGCCGAAATGGTTCCAGTGGAATTTTGGGGTTGGGCAATTGACCAAGTGAAGGATAAATATCCACATATAATGTTTATAGCTGAAGTGTATAACCCTGCTGAATATAGAAATTATATTGACAACGGTAAATTCGATTATCTGTATGACAAAGTTGGAATGTACGACATGCTCCGCAATGTAACAAGCCGAAATTTTCCAGTACACAAAATCACCAATGCATGGCAATCGCTTAGTGGTATCGAAAATCAAATGCTTAATTTCCTAGAAAATCATGACGAACAACGCATTGGGTCTGGATTCTTTTCGGGCAATGGAATGTCTGCACAACCAGCCATGATTATTACCGCAACACTCACGCAGGCACCTGTAATGATATATTGCGGACAAGAGTTGGGTGAATTAGGCATGGATAGTGAAGGATTTAGTGGAATGGATGGACGTACAACCATTTTTGATTATTGGGGTGTAAAATCTTTACAGAATTGGACAAATGCAGGCAAATTTGATGGAAAGAAATTGACCAATGAGCAAATAGAATTACGAAATTTCTACCAAAAACTACTTAATATTTGCATTTTAGAAAAAGCAATTAGCGAAGGCTTGATGTTCGACTTAGAGTTTGCTAACTTCGATAATCCGAAATTCAATTCGCATGAACAGTTTGCATACTTCCGAAAATACGAGGATGAATTGATTCTTATTGTGTTGAATTTTCATGACAAAGAGTTGAATACTGAAATTCAATTTCCGATAGAAGTTTTCGAATTTCTAAACCTTGAAGAGGGAAATAGATTTGAGTGTGTAAATTTATTGGATGACAATGAAGTAATGAATTCTATTTCATTGAGTTCCAAACAAGTATTTCACACACATATACCAGCTTGGAAAGGAAAAATTGTAAAATTAAAACAGATTAGCTAATTTCTAAATCGGGAAAATACTAATTTATAAATAAATTTGAGCATAGGTATGCTCACAAAATGGCACTAAAAATACTTATACCATCCCAATGAATAATTGGGATGGTTTTAATTTAATTTCCATACTATTAGGAATAATAATCCATTATCATTTCCTAAAATATTTTTCGTGATTAACTGTATTTCAATATATTGCAGTATTGACTTTATGGTTTGTGGGCTTTCAACTATTATTTTGAATAATAAATGACATATCTAAGCAAGATCGAAGTTGATGTATATTGTTTTGTTGTAAGACAATCCTTATAAATAACGTTGAAACCAACCTAATACTCAAACAATGGTTCATAATTTTGAAAACAGCCTAAATCACGAACGCGAACAAGCGGATAAGGCGGATAATTTTTACAGAAACATTATGAAAGTATCTGAAATTGTGCGATTTAATACGGATAGTCCTTCAGACATGGTTATGCAACGTGAAGACGTTGACCTACTTATTACACTCAATGGAATAACATTTAGGGTTTCTGAAAAATTTAGGGATAAAGATTATGGTGATTTATACTTGGAAATGTATAGCAAATATCCCAAAATAGAAGGGTGGATACACACTGGTTCGCCAAATGCAATTCTATATTTCACCCCAAATTCGGTTTATTGGATTACCCATAAATCACTTTCAGCATTTTGTTTTCAAATTCTTTTTCCGCTAATTCCAAGTGTTTGGTACCAAGAAATACATAATAGCGGAAAAAGCATTGTTTCAAAAAAAATACTGCTCAATGGAGAATGGATTAAAATAAACATCATTCAAGCTCACAATCAGCCAACTAGTGGAAAAAACTGGCAAACAATTGGAATTAGCGCTCCTTTTTCATTATTTGAAAATAATGGTGTGAAAATAAAAAAAATTCAGAGATAGATATTTCTCAAAAATGACATTTAATTTTATATAAAGTAACAATAGACGCACCTTAAAATGAAAGTTTCACTGAATAGGAAATAAAGACGTAGAAAGCTGCTAATTATACTAATAAAAACTTAATAAAATATAACATAAAACAAAGAAAATATAAATTTCGGAACACAATAGATAAATATCAGTCTGTATTTTAAGACACGAAATACTTTTTAAATGCAGAAAACAGTATTTGAATTGTGAACTATTGTGCCTAATGTGATTAGCTCATTAATTTGGTAAAGTTGGACTAAGAATATTGTTTTATTTTCTACTTTCGTATTTATAATGCTTAGGAGACTAAAATCAATTAACAGCAGATGTCAATAAATTTAACCTTTATGACTAGCAATAAATTTGAGATTCTCAATTTGTTGTTCGTTGCCAAAAACCAAAAGCTTATCTCCAAACTGAATAACATTATCTGCTTTTGGATTCACCTGTAATTCGCTCATAGAAGAATAAAAACCTATAACAACCAAATTTGTTCTTTGCGGAATGTTGGCTTCTCTATAGGTTTTATTAATCAAATCACTCCCACTTTTTATTTCCACCAGCCCAAATTTATATTCCTTTAACTCTTCTTTTGCCCCTGCAAAATCAACAAAACTAAAAAAATCAGTACTTGTAGTGGCTATTGATATAATGCGGTCGGTGGCAATATCAATAGGAGAAACAATAAAATCTGCACCTGCCTTTTTAAATTTCCCCTCCGATTTTGTCTCTTCAATTCTCGTTATTACCTTTATATCTTTGTTCAAGTCCTTAGCGCTCAGTGTAACAAACAGATTTTCGGCATCAGTAGAAAGTACCGAAATAAGTATTTTGGCTCTTTTTATTCCAGCTTGTATCAAAACATCATCGTTGGTTCCATCACCATCCAAATGTATAAATTTCTGGTCAAAAATTTCTCGTAACTTTTCGTTTCTCTCAGGATTACTCTCTATTACAACCACTTCGTAGCCCTTACGCATTAAATCCTCCAAAACCCGCTTACCTGTTTTTCCGTAACCACACACAATGTAATGTCCTTTCATTGTATCTAATAATTTATTCATTTTTCGTTGTTTTAACAAGTTAGACAATTCACCCTCAGCAAAAAAAGCTGAAATTTTACCAATAGAATATAAACCTGCAGTAAACCCAGAGATAACAATGCAGATTGTAAAAACTTTGCCCGTATCCGAAATTGGAACAATATCTCCATAACCAATTGTGGCAAAAGTAATTACCAACATATAAAGAGATTTTAGTGGCGATAGTCCTTCTATGAGAATAAAGCCCCAAAAACCAATAATGAGGATAAAAAGAATAATGAGCAAGGGGACTAATAATTCTCTTAAAACTAAGTGATTTAATTTTGATTGTAACCTCATTGTGAAAATTAAAAGTGTTTTTGTTGCAGCATAAATAATATTCAAAGGTAAAAAAAAATTTTCAATATCTGACTTTTTAAGAGAATAAAATTTATAAACATTTTAATATGTAAACGTAAATCTAATACTGGCTGTATATCCAAATTAATTAACAACATAAAACCATAGATAAAAGAAGGAAACTGCACAAAAAACTAGTCCACAATAGTCCTTCTCATTTTACCCCATTGACTTATAAATAATCCAACTACCACAATGGCAATACCAATCCATTTATTAACCGTAATTACATCTCCGAGTATAAGCCATGCAAAAATAGCAGTAAACACAGGAATTAAATTTACAAACACATTGGTGCGCGCCACTCCTACTTGCCGCACAGCCCCTGCAAACAATACAAAAGCTACCACGGAAGCAAAAACAGCTAGCATTACCAACGCAATAAACCCGTCCTTAGTTACTTCCAACTGAAGTATATTCGAAAAATCAGTCAGCAAAAAAGTGGGGATAAAAAACAGTAAACCCAAAACACTTTGGTAGAAAATAACATTCAACGTGTTGTAATAAGTGCTTATTTTTCGCAAAATAGTAGCATATCCGATAGCCGAAAAAACGGCCAGAAACAATAATGCTACACCCAAAGGATTGGCAATAAAACCTCCTGCAGGCTCATAAACAACGAATAAAACGCCAAATAAGGAAACCAAAATTCCCACGATATTAGGCCAACCAATTCGTTCTCTTAAAATCACAAAAGCCACCACTGGAGCAAAAAGCGGAATGGTGGAAACAATGACAGAAGCCAAAGTGGGCTCTACCATGGTAAGACCGTAGGTTTCACCCACATAATACAAAAAAGGCTCAAAAAATGCCAATAACAAAAACATTTTAATGTCCTTACGTCGTAGCAATTGAAATTTTCCAGTAGCTTTGGTCACAAAAAATAGCAGCAACGTAGCAAGCAGCAACCTAAGCGTAATGAGGGTCATCGGAGGAAATGAAAGTATGGCAACCCGAGTCCAAATAAATGAAAACGACCAAAAAACCATAGCCAACACTATGGATGTATAAAGAGTAAAAGATTTGAACATCAAATATTTAATAAATTGTTTTGATAAAATACTCTAGTTTCAAAGTATAAATAAACAAACACAAATTCTATTCATTTATCAAAACACTTATTTCTTTATGAATCACTTGCCATACCTCATCTGTCATTTTAGCACCCAATACTTCTACCACATTCCCCGAAACTAACGAACCAATTTGACCACATTTTTCCAATGAATAATCGCAGGCCAAACCATAAAGGAATCCTGCAGCATACAAATCGCCTGCACCCGTAGTATCAATACAAACTGCCAAGCGCGGATTAACCTGAACAATAACTTCACCAGATTTGATATGCGAGCCGTCTTTTCCAACTTTTACTACAGCTATATCGCATTGATCAGAAATGTGAATTAAAGCATCCTTGGGCTCTTTGCCCGTAAAAGCACGCGCCTCGTCTTCATTTGCAAAAACTATGTCAACGTATTCTTTAATAATTTCATTCAAAAACTCCAAATTTTC
>JAIFKQ010000169.1 GCA_020049515.1 Paludibacter sp.
AAAAAGCTTTAAAATTTGATGCTTACGACAACGACACACGGACTTACTTGTATTATTGCGGACTTTATACTGCTAATCCCGTTAATGCACGTTTTCATGCAGGCAAATTAGTAACTAAAACGCAAGAAGCCATTCATTTTAAACCATTTGCATTGATAAGTTTGTTGGATTTTGAATACAATTACAAATCAAACAAAAGTGGCACACGGAGTAACCCAACCTATTTGCGTGGCGGCGTGGGCACAAATTTAAGTCCCAACTTAAATTTATATCAGTCTATGTCAACCTATTCGCAAATCATTGGAGATTATAGCGTAGATATGACAAATGTAGAAAAATATAAAGTAGAAAACTATAGCGTAAAACAAAACGAATACTATGCATTAATGGGTTGGACTGCAAGCCCGCACTTAGTAATAAACGCAGCCTATCATTATATTAACGCACAAATTGATAGCTCAACTTATACAAACTATTACAAAGGAAATCTAGGAGCTGTAAAACTATCATACACTTTCAACCGTTTTGACGTTGGATTATCTGGATCGTTACTCAAAAATTATAACAGTTATACAAAATATAGCTATTATACAAATCAAATTGGGTTGCAAGCTGGCGTACAATTACCGGGAAAAGCAAAAATATATTTGCAAAGCTCGTTGTATTCGTTAACAGACTCGACCAACAACAGAATTATATTCTCGCAGTCGATAGGCGGATTGGATTACACAGACAATAACGGGCTGTACGTGTATAATTCCATAGACCCAACTACCTTTCGTACAGCAGCTAGCAGCTTTTGGAAGGTATCACCACACTTAACTTTGTTTGGCAATTACACCTATGATATAAAAAATATAACCGACATAAATACAAACTACAATCAACATTCATTTTCAACTGGAATAATATGGAATCTCTAAAAAAAATCACATTACTTGCAGTATTTGTAATACTCGCAAACGGAATTATGAGTCAGAGTCAAGGTGCTATCCAAACCGCATTTAGCAAAAGTTACGAATCGGAGCATGCACGAAAATACAGTCAGGCCATCAACGATTTAAAGCCCATATACAAATCGGATGGTTATTTTGTGAATCTCCGCATGGGGTGGCTGTACTACTTGGCAAAACAACATTCGGAATCCATTAAATACTACAACATTTCCATCGCACTGAAACCTTATGCCATAGAAGCTCGATTTGGGTGCATTAAACCGCTCAGTGCCATAGAAAGTTGGAATAGCGTGCGGGCTCATTACTTGCAAATACTTAAAATTGACCCGCAAAACACGATAGCAAACTATTGGCTGGGAGTGGTTTATTATAATCGAAAAGAGTATAACAATGCGATGAAAAACTTTGAAAAAGTGGTGAACCTCTATCCATTAGATTATGATTCGCTGGTTATGCTGGCTTGGACTAAACTCTATTTGGGCAAATTAGCCGAGGCAAAAGTGCTTTTTAACCAAGCGTTGGTAATACGCCCTGGCGACAATTCGGCATCGGAAGGATTGAAATTAATCAAGTGATTTCTGCGCTATCAGCTTGTCTTTAACGGAAATGAGAAAGCGGTTAGAAGCCAAGAAACATATATTTTTCACACCTTGTAGCATCTAATCAAATGAATGATAATCAAAGAATTGGACTTGCCGACATCATAAAAGGAATAGCTGTTCTGCTTATGATTCAGGTTCATGTTATGGAGCTTTTTGCTACGCAAGACTTGTACGAAAGCACCCAAGGAAGTATCTCCCTGTTTCTGGGAGGTATTCCAGCAGCTCCAATTTTTATGCTACTGATGGGCTATTTTCTAGCTTTTAGCAAAAAAAGCACTTCAGAAATGGCATTGCGTGGAGTGCGACTATTTTTGGGAGGCTTGCTTTTAAATATTGGATTAAACCTTCATTTATTGTACAAGATAGTTTTCGAAAACTGGGCGTTTAATCCCTTACACTCTGTGTTGGGTGCCGATATTTTAACATTGGCAGGCTTAAGTTTGGTGTGCTTTGCTATGATTAAAAAAATTTTGACAAACAAATACTACCTCTACTTTGGGTTGGCAGCAACGATAGCCCTACTGTCACAATTCACGCAGCCCAATCAGTTTGAAGACCACTCACTACGTTATGTTCTCGCTTTTCTTGTTGGCGGAACATCTTGGTCCTATTTTCCTTTAATTCCTTGGTTGTCATTTCCGCTGCTGGGCTTTGGGTGTAAATTGATGAATGACAAATTTGATTTGGATGCTGCAGCAAAAAAATGGTGGAGTAAAATTATTTTTGTAATTTTGCTGTGCGTACTTGCTTTTACAATAGATTTTTCCAACAGTATTTCTAACAATTTAGCGGAATACTATCATTTTAAATTCTTGTTTTTCTTGTGGAGTGTGGCCTTTATTATCGTTTGGATATATGCTTTGTATTTTATCGAAAAAAGAGCTGAGAAAACAATGATAGTTCATTTCCTACAATTTTTGGGCAAAAATGTAACATCTGTTTATGTATTTCAATGGCTGATAATTGGCAATTTGGCAACAGTGCTTTATAAATCCCAATCTTTTGGGCAATGGGCTATTTGGGTTTTAGTAATAACAATTTCAGCCAGTGCACTGGCATACTTTTGGGTCAAATTTCGGATAAAAAAAGACGCGCAAAGGATTTAGAAAAGGTAGTACAATTTTATATCACGCAACAATTAAAACTATGTTTGAAGACGAAGAAAACGAACACCAAAAAACGGAAACGCTTCCCATTTACAAAAAGGGACGTGAGATAATTGATTTGGTACGACAAATAGCCGATTTAATACCCGATGATGGGAGTCAACTAGCAAGCATAAAACACGATATGCTACAAGATGCGTACATGCTTTGTGCCAAAATAGCCAATGCCGAAGGAGGCGACATGTATGACTTGCGCATGGAAAACGCGGCCATTATTCGGAAATCTGCACACAGCTTGATGATTCAATACCACTCGCTAGAAATGTTTGGTTTTGAGCATGTTGAATACTTTTTAATGGTGCGGAAACAGATAGAAGAATTTCGATTATTATTTATACCGTGGGTGGCTAGTTTCGACAAACAGAACTATCGCATCGACCGCTGGGGGCTGTTCAACCCACCTGGAATTGGACCGTTTGATGTGGATATTGATGAAGGACTTGGACGAAATATCGATTTTTTTGATGAGGAAGATGAGGAAGATGAGGATTGAAGCATGCGTGGATGAATCGATTGTTAACGCTCGAACACATACGGCAACTTCCAAAGTAATACTTCAACATTACCTATAGCTGATGAGAAACTAGAAAATGCTTAAAAACAAAGGGTAACTCCTCTGGAGTTAAGTTTTGATTATTCCGACATCCCCCAAATAAATTTGGGGGTTATGCACAGATAACTCCTCTGGAGTTTTTCAGCAGACATTACCTATAGCGGAACATGCCGTCTTGGCAGTATGCTACTTCCCGATAAGAGTGAGAATGCTACACAAAAAAACGAAAATGGATTGATATTCAAGATGAGTATCAATCCATTTTCGTAATGGCAAGTTCCGTTTATGGAATGTTCCATTTGCGTTCAAATACCACTTAACGGAGCTGAAAAGTTACAAATCTAATGTGGGTTATTTATTTGCCTGCCGCACCACTTTCACTACGCCATTTTATACACAATTTCTTTTACCCATTCTGCCCATTTGTGGTGGTTTTTTGTTTTGTCGAAAGTTTGCCAAGGAATGGGTTTACCGATACGAATGCGGAAATGCTTTCCTTTTTGTTTAAACATTTCGTCGGCAAGATACATCATCTCAATGTTGAATTTTATACCCAAAAATTTGCGTAACCGCGCCAGGTTATAAAAGAAATTGGAGTTACGCCCTTCGAAATAAATAGGCACCACATCGCGCTGGTATTGAATAGATTTGCTAATAAAATTTTTCTGCCAAACCAAATCAGTTATTTGGCCATTTACTTTTCGGGAACAGACGCCCGCTGGATAAGTAAGCAAATGACTGTCTGACTCGTACAGTTGCTGCATCATTTCGGCATGCCCTTTTCCTTGCGCACCCGTTTTGTTCACTGGTACAAACATATCACGCATTGGATGCAGGTTCATCATCAAATCGTTAGAAAAAAATCGCACTTTCCCTACATACACTTTACCAAGCACATAGCCTGTAGCTACACCATCCAAACCACCCAACGGATGATTGCTTGCAAAAATTAATCGTCCATCTTTAGGTAAATTTTCTTCCCCTTTTATATCTACAGTAACACCTAAGTATTTAAGCCCTGCTTCTATAAACTCTAAGTTTTTTAATGTTGGGTTGGCTTGAAAAAAAATATTAAACTCATCTTCATGTGCAATGCGTCGTAAATAATTGACAATGAATGTTGGTACTTTTGTTTTTGGTGCTTTGTTTTTTAAAACCTGTGCAATATCCATTTTTATTACTTTGTCTTGAGTCATTTTGGGTAGAATTAGAAATGAAAGAGCACAAATGTACAAAAAATACAGAGAAAAAATAAGCATTCAAATCTAATCCTTTAAGAATTTTAAAGTAATTTGAGAAAAAAGTATATTCTACACAATCAAGCGCCCCACTTTTAAATATACTGATAAAGAAGAACACGAAAATTGACTTTTAAATGCTAATAAACTGTCTATTAAATAAACAACGTAGGCAAAAATAACATGTTGAAAACCTGTTGATAACTCTAAATATAACAATAATAACTTGTTGATAATTATTTTGTGGGGAATTGTGGGGAATATGGAAAAAAATCTATACTTTTACCGTGAAAAAAAAGAGCCAAAAAACTATGTCAACATTTATAGGCAAACACGATGCAAAAGCCGATGTAAAGGGGAGAATATTCATTCCTTCCACTTACCGTAAATTGTTGCCAGAAGGTGAGAAAGAGCGGGTTGTGATGCGGAAGGATACCGAGAATGATTGTTTTGTCCTTTATCCAGTGTCTGTTTGGAGCGTAAAAGTGGCCGATTTCAAATCAAAACTCGACGAGTGGAATCCTACTGACCAACTTTTGTTGATGCAATTTGTATCGGATGCCGAGTGGTTGGACATCGATTCACAAGGCAGGGTATTGATTTCAAAGAAAAACCTGCAAGTTATTGGTATTGATAATTTTGAAGTATTATTTGTGGGAATGATAGACCGATTTGCAATATGGAGCAAGGCACGCTACGAACAAGCCAAAATGCCCGCTGTAGATTTTGCTAAACTGCTGAAAGAGAAAATGATGAAGAGCACCTAGGGGACACTAAAACCCCCTAGCCCCTCCCGCTAAAGGCGGGATAAATTGCGGGGAATTAAATCCACCCCGCCCTCCGCGATAGCTATCGGGAGGGCACCCCTCAAAAGGGGAATTAGATTAGCTTTGTAAAACCAAACTGACACATGAAAAAGAATAAAAATAAAATAAAAACAGAAACCAATTGCAACGTCAATCCCCCGCAATTTATCCCGCCAATAGCGGGAGAGGTTAGGGGTTCTTCTTTGGAACTAGGGGTCATCTACCACACTCCCGCTCTCCTTACAGAAACCATTGAAGGACTGAAGATTAAACCGGACGGCGTTTATGTAGATGTTACTTTTGGTGGCGGCGGACATTCTAGCGAGATACTATCCTTGCTGGGACCAAATGGCAAATTGATTGGTTTTGACCAAGATGAGGATGCTATTAAGAATGCGCTCGACGACCCTCGTTTCATTTTTGTAAGAAGTAATTTTAAGTACTTGAAGAATTTTCTTCGCTACCACGATATTGAAAAAGTAGATGGCATTTTGGCCGATTTGGGTGTTTCGTCCCACCATTTTGATGAAGCTGAGCGTGGCTTTTCATTTCGCTTTGATGGTGCGCTGGACATGCGGATGAACACGAAATCGCCTTTAACGGCAGCTGTTCTGCTTAACACTTACACGGAGGAGCAATTGGCCGATGTTTTTTATCTATACGGCGAGCTACACAACTCCCGCCGAATAGCCAAAACGATAGTTGCGGCGCGTGCTACAACACCTTTCAAAAACATTTTTCCATTTATTGAGGTACTAAAACCTTTTTTTGGAAGAGAGAAAGAGAAAAAAGACATGGCCAGGGTATTTCAGGCACTGCGCATAGAAGTGAATATAGAAATGGACGTGCTGAAATCGCTGTTAGAGCAAAGTTTGGAAGTACTGAATCCCGAAGGACGCATTGTAGTATTGACCTACCATTCGCTGGAAGACCGCTTGGTAAAGAACTTTTTTAGAAGTGGTAATTTTGAAGGAAATTTGGAGAAAGACTTTTTTGGAAATATCCTTTCGCCCCTGAAAGCAATAAACAACAAGGTGATAATAGCCAATGCTGAAGAGCTGGAGCGCAACCCAAGGGCAAGAAGTGCAAAATTGAGAGTCGCGGAAATAAAGGGATAGTTTGTAGTAGGTAGCTTGTAGTTGGTAGTTGGTAGCTAACAAAATGGTAAATAGTAAATAGATAAATAGTAAATTCTTCAATGGGCTGGATAAAAAAAATATATAAAGTCGAGCACCATTCGTGACATCCTTAATGGAAACATTCTGACTAAAAATTTTATTAAAAAGCAGTATAAGTTATTGATAATGATGTCTCTTTTGGCATTTCTGTATGTTGATAACCGGTATTATTGCGAAACACAGCTAGCAAAAGAAATTAAATTGAAAAAGGAAATCTTGGATTTAAAATACGAATCGATGACAATATCTGCTGAGCTAATGGCCATTAGCAGACAGTCAAACGTATTGAGTATTGTAAAAGCGAAAGGATTAAATCTGATGGAGACTTACACGCCTGCCATAGAAATAAAAGACAGCTTAACAAACGAATAGATGGCTGATAAACGTAAAAATATTGTATTTAGATTTGGCATCGTATATAGTGTTATATGCTTGTCGTTTTTACTAGTGCTGTATAAAATAGTAATTATACAAACCGTAGAAAGACGCCAATGGATGGCAGTAGCGGCAAAAAGCACAAAAAAAAATATTATCGTAAAGCCCAATAGAGGGAATATTTATGCCTGCGATGGACGATTGATGGCCAGCTCAATACCCAGCTATTATGTGTATATGGATTTACGGGTGCCAGCATTGCACGAAAAGAATGGAAAATTATTCAAAGAGAACATCGACTCTGTATCCATCTATCTGTCAAGCTTTTTTGGCGAAAAAACAGCTTATGAATATAAGACAGAAATAACGAAAGCTTACCACAAAGGAGTTGCAGAATATAAGTTATTTCCAAAAAGAATTTCTTACTCCAAACTCAAAACACTTAGGACATTGCCTTTATTTAAAATGGGAAGTATTAAAAGCGGCCTTATCACCAAAGAGTCTTTTAGTAGGGTTAGACCATTTACAACGTTGGCAAAACGAACCATTGGCGACATATATTCAGACGAATCAAAAGGGGGAAAAAATGGCATAGAGCTGTATTTCAACAAAATCCTTTTGGGGAAACCGGGCTTATCTATCAGGCAAAAAGTAGCCAACAGGTATATGGAAACAGTACAGGTAGAGCCCGTTGATGGCATGGACATTACCTCAACTATTGATGTTGATTTACAGGATATTGCAGAAAAAGCACTGGTGGATAGTTTGCGGTCATACGATGCGGGGTCGGGCTATGCAATATTGATGGAAACCCAGTCGGGCGAGGTAAAAGCGATAGTAAATATGCAACAAAATGCAGATAAAAGTTACTCTGAAAATCAGAATGGCTCCGTATCTGATCAAGTAGAACCTGGTTCAACATTTAAAGTAATGTCGTTGATGGCAGCCATAGACGACGGAAAAGTAAAAATAACCGATCGGATAGAAACTGGTAATGGAATATTCAGCTTTGGCAAGGGCGCAATAATGAAAGATTGGAATGCGAACAAGGGCGGGTTTCACACCTTAACACTTGCCGAGGCCATTCACGTATCATCTAATATCGGTATTTCACGGGCTATCGTTAATGCCTACGGAAACAATCCGTCTGCATTTGTTGATAAGCTGTATAAAATGAAGCTGAATGAAAAAATGAATATTGAGATTCCAGGCACTGCCGCACCTCGTATTCGTCATCCACACGATAAGGTTAAATACTGGTCTAAATCAACGTTGCCCTGGATGTCAATTGGTTACGAAGTTCAAATTCCGCCTATTTATACCTTGGCATATTTTAATGCTATAGCAAATAATGGTAAATTTATAAGACCATTTTTTGTAAAATCAATTTCCAAGAATGGTCAAATTATCAAAACATTTAATGCAGAGGTTATTAATGAAGCAATATGCAAACAAAGTACCCTGCGTGACATTCGTGAAGCATTATTGGGCGTTGTAGAGGGCGAAAAAGGGACGGCTAAAAATGTACATTCAAAATACTTTGGTATAGCTGGAAAAACGGGAACTGCTCAAATTTCCAAGGGCGCATTGGGATATAAATCTGGGGGCACAACCCACCAAGTCTCGTTTTGCGGGTATTTTCCGGCCGACAATCCTCAATATACCTGCATTGTGGTGATTCGTCAGCCACGAATCGGCTATCCTTCGGGAGGAAAAATGGCTGGGTCGGTATTTAAAAGCATTGCCGAAAGCACTATGGCTTTAAAATCGATTAGTAAAGCGCTTGTATATCAGAAAGATTCATTACATAATTATCCTTTTCAGCCCTACATTAAGACTGGATTTTTTAAATCATTGCAAACCGTAACAACAGAATTAAAATTACCACAAACATCTGCTTCTACTGACTGGGTAAAAGCATTTTCGGATGACACCAACATACGGCTTGAAACTATTGCTGTGGCTCGAAACGTAGTTCCAGATTTAACGGGCATGGGAGCAAAAGATGCGGTTTTCTTAACCGAAAAGATGGGGTTAAACGTACAGGTTCAAGGGCGCGGGAAATTAATATCACAAAGTATCAATGCTGGATATGCCGCCGCAAAGGGCAGCTCTATCATTTTGAAATTTGAATAAAGGAGAGCAGACGAAAATTTGCAAACAAAATAAACGAATATAGTCAACTAAAGAACAAGGAAATGATATTAGAAGAAATCTTGCAGAGCGTAATTCTTCAAAAAACAATAGGAGAGACTGAAATTGAAATTTCAAACATTCAGTTCGACTCGCGCAAAGTAGAAGCTGGTAGTGCTTTTGTGGCTACCCGTGGATCGGCCGCCGATGGTCATCAATACATTGCTTTGGCCATTGAAAAAGGGGCAATAGCTATAATTTGTGAAGTAATTCCAGCGGAAGTATTTCCAAATATTACGTATATTAAAGTAGAGAACAGCGCAGATGCATTGGGAAAAATGGCCAGTGCATGGTACGGTTTCCCATCGGCAAAAATGACTTTGATAGGCATAACGGGCACCAACGGCAAAACAACCATAGCCACACTTCTGTACCAATTATTTCGAAAGCTCGGTTACAAATCGGGACTTCTTTCTACTGTTTGCAATTATGTAAACGACGTGCCTGTGGAAGCAACTCACACTACACCAGACGCTTTGGCTTTGAACGAATTATTGGCACAAATGGTAAATGCGGACTGCGAATATGCTTTTATGGAAGTAAGTTCACACTCGGTTGACCAGCGCCGAATTGCCGGACTGGATTTTGACGGAGGCGTTTTTACCAACATCACACGCGACCACATTGATTATCATTTGACTTTTGAGAATTATTTGAAAGCAAAAAAACAATTCTTTGATGATTTATCGGACAATACCTTTGCACTTACTAATGCCGATGACAAAAACGGGTTGGTGATGCTTCAAAATTCGAAAGCAAAAAAATATACTTACTCGTTGCGCTCTATGGCGGATTTTAAAACCCGCATTATTGAGCATGGTTTTGAGGGTATGTTGTTGGATATGAATGACCGAGAAGTGAATGTATCTTTTATAGGAAAATTCAATGCCAGCAATTTATCAGCTGTATATGGCACGGCCGTTTTACTTGGGCAAGATGAATTGGAAGTGTTGCGCATCATTAGTTCACTACATTCTGTTTCTGGGCGCTTTGAAACGCTTCATGCTCCAGCTGGCTACACTGCCATTGTGGATTACGCCCATACGCCCGATGCGCTTACAAATGTTATTGGTACGATAAACCAAATTTTGGAAGGAAATGGACGGCTGATTACGGTGGTAGGCTGTGGAGGAAACCGCGATAAAGGCAAGCGCCCGATGATGGCACGCGAAGCTGTAAATGGCAGTTGGAAAGCCATTTTAACATCCGACAATCCACGATTTGAGGAGCCGCAAGACATTCTGAATGACATGCTTGCAGGATTGGATGTGGTGGAAAAAGCAAAGAGCCTAACCATTGTAGATAGACGAGAAGCCATCCGAACTGCTTGCGCTTTGGCACAAGCGGGCGATGTGGTGCTTGTGGCTGGCAAAGGGCATGAGGATTACCAAATTATTCAAGGAGTAAAACATCATTTCGATGACAAAGAAGTGGTGAGAGAATGCTTTAATAATTAATAATTGACAATTAATAATTAATAATTTCACAAATATGCTATACCATTTATTCCAATACTTAGATAACACATTTGACTTTCCAGGTGGTGGACTGTTTAACTTTATATCATTTCGTACCGGCTTGGCTTTTATCTTGGCACTCATAATTTCCACGTTGTTTGGACGGCGAATAATTGATTATTTACAAAAAATGCAAATTGGTGAAACCATTCGTAATTTAGGTTTAGAGGGCCAAATGAGCAAAAAAGGAACACCTACAATGGGTGGTGTTATCATTATTATTGCTATTTTAGTACCGACACTGCTGCTGGCAAGTTTAATAAACATATACGTTATCTTAATGATTATCACTACGGTATGGCTGGGTCTAATTGGGTTTATGGATGATTATATTAAGGTTTTTCTCAAGAACAAAGATGGTTTAAAAGGAAGGTTTAAAATTGTTGGTCAAATTGGATTGGGATTGATTGTAGGACTGACAATGTATTTGAGTCCCGACATGGTGATTAGAGAAAACGTGGAAGTTAAAAAAGACGCACGTGTGGAAGCGGTCCATTATTCGAATGATGATGTAAAATCGACAAAAACCACCATTCCATTTATGAAGAATAACAACTTCAATTATGCTGACGCATTTAAAAAGGCAGGCGAAAAAGCGCAAGATTACGGTTGGGTATTATTCGTTTTGGTCACCATATTTATTGTAACCGCAGTTTCAAACGGGGCCAATCTCACTGATGGATTAGATGGATTAGCAACAGGGTCTTCGGCCATAATGGGCGTCACACTCGGTATATTGGCTTATGTATCGGGCAATATAAATTACGCTGGTTATCTGAACATCATGTACTTACCTGGCACTGGCGAGTTGCTGGTTTTTGCAGGTGCGTTTATTGGTGCTACCATTGGTTTTTTGTGGTACAATGCTTATCCGGCACAAGTTTTTATGGGCGACACGGGCAGTTTGACACTTGGCGGTATCATTGCCGTGTTTGCCATTGTGACTCGCAAAGAATTGTTGATTCCGATATTGTGCGGCGTATTTTTTGTTGAAAATCTATCGGTGGTACTTCAAGTGGGTTATTTTAAATTCACAAAAAAACGATTTGGCGTAGGGAAACGAATTTTCAAAATGACACCCTTGCATCACCATTATCAGAAACAGGGAAATGCGGGAATTCAAGCCTTCTTTCAACGGCCGATACAAGCTTTGCCTGAATCAAAAATTGTGATAAGATTTTGGATTGTAGGTATAATTTTGGCTGCAATCACTATTATTACACTGAAGATAAGGTAACCCCTAACCCCTAAAGGGGAATTAGGCAAGTTCTTTCGATATGTATTTTTTGAAGGATTAATTATAATAACAAAATAACAAATACTAACTTAGTTCCCCTTGAGGGGCTAGGGGTCGTTTTTAGAGGTCTATGAAAAGAATCGTTATACTTGGAGCAGGCGAAAGTGGAACTGGTGCTGCTGTGTTGGCAAAAAAGCAGGGTTTTGAGGTTTTTGTTTCGGACATGTCGGAAATAAAGGAAGAATACAAAACATTGCTTAATGCGAACAGTATTATTTGGGAAGAAAAAAAACATTCTGAAAACGAAATACTGAATGCCGATGAAGTAGTGAAAAGTCCTGGAATTCCTGACAAAGCACCAATAATAAAGAAACTGTTGGCACAAAATACTCCTGTAATTTCAGAAATTGAATTTGCCGGTAGATACACAAAAGCAAAAATGATTTGCATCACTGGAAGCAACGGGAAAACGACCACTACCATGCTGGTGTATCATTTATTAAAAAACGCTGGGCTCAATGTGGGTTTGGCGGGTAATGTGGGTCAAAGTTTGGCATTGCAAGTGGCAACGGCTGCATTCGATTATTACGTGGTGGAACTCAGCAGTTTTCAACTAGATGGCATGACGGAATTTAAAGCAGATATAGCTATTTTACTAAATATTACGCCTGACCATTTGGATAGATACGATTATAATTTTCAGAATTATGTTGATTCGAAATTCCGAATTACGCAAAATCAAACGGAAGCGGATGCCTTTATTTTTTGGGAAAACGATCCTATAATAAAAGCGGAGTTAGAGAAACGTCATATACAATCGACCATGTATCCGTTTGCTATTGAGCGGAATGAAAAAACAAAAGCATTCATCGAGAAAGATGAATTGATTATAAAAACATTAAAAACACTATTTAGCATGCCCGTTTCAGAGTTAGCAATAAAAGGACTTCACAATACCTACAATTCGATGGCAGCGGGATTGGCAGCGTCTATTGTAAATGTCAGAAAAGAAAATATCCGACAATCTTTGCAAGACTTTCAAGGCGTTGAACATCGGTTGGAATATGTGGCAACGGTAAAAAATATTCGATTTATCAACGATTCGAAAGCTACTAATGTCAATTCGTGCTGGTACGCCCTTCAAAGTATGAAAACCCGCGTTGTACTTATTTTGGGTGGAACAGACAAGGGAAATGACTATACAGAGATAGAAGAGCTTGTAAAAGAAAAGGTGTCGGGGTTGATTCTTATAGGGCTGGACAACAAACCATTACATGAATACTTTGACAGTAAAATTGAACACATCATCGATGTACAATCTATGGAAGCTGCCGTAAAGGAGGCTTACAATATGGCAACCGAAGGCGAGACGGTTTTACTTTCTCCTTGTTGCGCTAGCTTCGATTTATTTAAAAACTACGAAGACAGAGGAAAGCAGTTTAAACAATGTGTGAGAGAACTATGAATAGTTGACAGTTGACAGTTATTAGTTGACAGTTATCAGTTACATCTAATTGAGATGAAATGAAGCATAAATTTTCAAATTTTCAAACCCGATAGTTATCGGGACAAATTTTCAAATTTTCTTAAATGGAGAATCTGCTTAAAAAACATTTAAAAGGCGATGCAACCCTGTGGATTGTGTTTATAGCGTTATGTATTGTTTCGGCCATCGAAATGTATAGCGCTTCAAGCACATTGGCCTACAAGGCGGCAAACCACAGTGCACCGATGCTTCGCCACGTTGGATTTTTGACATTAGGGGGGCTGATTGCTTTTGGGGTGCACCTGGTGCCGTACAGATTTATACGACTTGGCGCCTATTTCGGACTGTTTTTATCGGTATTAATGCTAATATGGGTTCAATTTAAAGGAGTTAGCGAAAATGATGCTTCTCGTTGGCTGGTTATTTTTGGGGTTCAGTTTCAGCCATCCGAATTGGCCAAACTGTCAGTAATAATAGTAGCAGCAGATTTAATTTCGCGCATAAAAGACCCTGTTAAAGATGAATGGAAGTATTTTAGAAACATACTTATACTTTTAGGATTAATATGTCCACTCATATTATTAGAAAACTTTTCTACCGCATTTATTCTATTTATAGTGGTTTTTATAATGATGTTTATAGGCGAAATTTCCATTAAAAAATTAGGACTTTTGGCAGGAGGTTTGGTGCTGGCACTTCTACTTGGTTTTGGATCCATAAAAGCCATTCCGAAAGACTCTATGCCCAAAGCATTTGATAGAGCATACACTTGGGTAGCACGTATTGATCGGTTTATAACAGAGAAAAAAGATGACTCGTCAAAATATGAAATTACAGATGATAACAGACAAGTTCAACATGGTAGAATCGCAATTGCAAGAGGGGGCACATTTGGAGTAATGCCTGGAAACAGCATAGAACGTGATTTTTTACCTCAAGCGTATTCCGACTTTATTTATGCCATAATTGTAGAAGAAATGGGATTGTTAGGAGGCATAACTGTTATTGTGCTTTATTTGATATTACTATTTCGAGCAGGAAGAATTGCCACTAAATGCTCCTCGGTTTTTCCAGCTATTGTCGTAATTGGTCTGTCATTAATGATTGTTATACAGACATTTATAAATATGGCAGTGGCTTCAAGTTTGATACCTGTTACCGGACAGCCTCTGCCTTTGATTAGTCGTGGTGGAACGTCAATCCTTATCACTTGCATTTATTTTGGAATTATTTTTGGTATTACCCGACAGATAAAAGAAGAGATAGAACCGGAAGAGGAAATGGATGAAGTAAAAATAGATGAGCTTCCGGTGGTGGAATTGGATAGTTTGTAAGAGAGAACACATAGTCACTAAAAGGAAACTAAGGAAAGAACCCCTAGCCCCTAAAGGGGAACTATGCAAGTTCTTTCGACATAATTTAAACAATCAAAAATCACCGAAAGATTTATTAATCAACACTAACTTAGTTCCCCTTTAGGGGCTAGGGGTCATGATCAAAACTAACTTAATTCCCCTTTAGGGGCTATGGGTCACATGAAACATAAATTTATAATTAGCGGTGGAGGTACGGGCGGACATATTTTTCCAGCCATCAGCATTGCAAATGCATTGAAAAAAGCTATGCCCGATGCTGAAATACTTTTTGTAGGTGCACTTGGGCGCATGGAAATGGAACGTGTTCCAGCTGCCGGCTATCCTATTGAGGGATTGCCTGTTAGCGGCTTCAATCGTTCCAATTTATTACTTAATGTTAGGGTTTTATTGAATTTGGGCTACAGCTTGATATTGGCACGACGCATAATAAAACGCTTCAAGCCTGATGTAGCTATTGGAGTAGGTGGTTATGCTAGTGCGCCAACATTGCGGGCAGCTGCAAGTCTTGGAATACCAACGTTAATTCAGGAGCAAAATTCTTATGCCGGCGTAACCAATAAATTATTGGCAAAAAATGCGTCAAAAATATGTGTGGCCTATCAAGGAATGGAAAAGTTTTTTCCGAAAAACAAAATAATCCTAACTGGTAATCCTGTACGTCAAGATTTGTTTTCTATTGCACCAAAAACGACCGAAGCATACGGTTTCTTTGGATTAGATGCAAAAAAGAAAACCATTCTTGTAGTAGGAGGCAGCTTAGGAGCGCGAACCATTAACCAAAGTATTGTTTCCAAACTTGAACTGTTGGCAAAGTCCGATGTGCAACTAATTTGGCAAACAGGCAAATTCTATATTGATGATGCCCGAAAAGCTTCCAAGACTTTTAGTTCGCCTAGTTTATTAGTTACCGACTTTGTTTCGCGCATGGATTTGGCATATTCTATAGCCGACCTGGTGATATCAAGGGCTGGGGCAAGCTCCATTTCCGAGCTGTGTTTATTGGCAAAACCTGTCATTCTCGTTCCTTCGCCCAATGTGGCAGAAGACCACCAAACTCAAAATGCCTTGGCATTGGTAAAAAACGATGCAGCCATAATGATTAAAGATGTTGAAGCAAAAGAAACACTGGTAATCAAAGCTTTGGAACTAGTATCCAATGAAAAAGAGCTGAAAAAAATGAGTGAAAACATATATAAATTAGCTGAAAAAGAGTCTGCGGATAGAATTGCAAAAGAAGTTTTAAAGCTAATAGCCACTAAATAAGCAAAGTGAAAACAAGTAGTATTAGTATTGCTATGAATTTAATTATAACATTTAAAATAAACTCCGACTCAGAGTACTGATTAGAAACATTGAAAAAAATATAAGATGAACAAGTTTACAAAATATTATTTTTTAGGAATAGGTGGAATTGGGATGAGCGCATTAGCTCGTTACTTTCATGTAAAAGGATTTCCGGTGGCTGGCTATGACCGCACGGAAACAAAACTTACTACCGATTTACAAACCGAAGGGATAAATATTTCCTTCGTTGAAAGCGTGGATCAAATCCCCTCGGATTTTCTAAATGCTAAAAACACTTTAATTGTTATAACACCTGCTATTCCAGCCAACAATCCGCAATTAATATATTTTCAACAGAATAACTTCATCATTCAAAAACGGTCGCAATTGCTTGGCAATATTACACAGCAAAGCAAAGGCATTTGTGTAGCTGGAACACACGGAAAAACCACAACTTCCACTATTGCAGCACATTTACTTTACCAATCGCAGGTATCTTGTAACGCATTTTTGGGTGGAATTGCCAATAATTACAACACGAACCTACTCATTTCCAAAGAAAGCAACCTAGTGGTGATTGAAGCCGATGAATATGATAGGTCCTTTCATCAACTTACACCCTATCAGGCGGTAATCACTTCTGCCGATCCCGACCATTTGGATATTTATGAAACTGCTGAAGCCTTCCGTGAGAGCTTTGAACATTTTACGTCCTTAATTAAAACTGGAGGTGCATTGATTATGCGAAAAGGAATAGATATTGTGCCACGACTTCAAAAAAAAGTGAAACTCTACACTTACTCCATGGATGAAGGTGGTGATTTTCATGCAGAAAACATAAAAACGGCTAACGGTGAAATACGTTTTGATTTTATTACACCTACCAGTCGAATTGAGAATGTACGGCTAGGAGTACCAGCTCGTATAAATGTGGAAAACAGCGTGGCAGCTATGGCCGTGGCGTGGCTCAACGGCGTTACAAAAGAAGAACTTAGAACTGGTATATCCTCATTTTCAGGCATTTACCGTCGGTTTAATCTGGTTTTTAAATCAGACAAAGTGGTTTTTATGGACGATTACGCTCATCATCCGAGCGAACTAAAAGCAAGCATAGATTCAATTCGCAATTTATATCCAGATCGTAAGATCACGGGCATTTTTCAGCCCCATTTATATAGCAGAACACGTGATTTTGCAGCTGCATTTGCCGAAGAATTATCACACCTTGACGAATTAATTTTATTAAACATTTACCCGGCACGCGAATTACCCATCGAGGGAGTTACTTCTGATATTATTTTGAAGATAGTTAATATTGAAAACAAAACATTGTGCTCAAACGAAAATCTATTACCTTTGCTAAAAGAAAGGCAGTTAGACGTTTTGGTCACTTTTGGTGCGGGTGACATTGATAAAATGGTACCGAAAATTAAAGAATTACTAAAAAGATAGCACTTGCACGCTATTAGGTCATATTTAATTTGCAACAAGTTCATAAACAATGTCTATTACTTGGGTAAATATATGCATTAGGATGAGTGCTAGCACTAAAATACAAAAAAGCACAACACCAAACAAAATCAAAATCAAAAGATGAAACCCACGCTCAAATACATATTAATATCCTTTTTTACAGCACTTGTGCTCGGATATTTTGTATTCATGTTGGGGTATTTTCCTCATCAAAACAAGGAAATTGTATGCAAGAGTTTAGAGATTGAGATTATTGACAAAGCAACCAATTTGTTAATTTCCGAAAAAGATGTAGCCCAAATATTGGAACAATCCGATTTGAATCCTATAGGTAAAACAATAAAGCAGATAAGCACAGAAGAAATTGAAAATGAGCTACATAGAAATCCTATGATAAAAGTAGCCGAATGTTTTAAATCGCCTACTGGTACATTAAAAATAAAAATACAGCAACGCAGACCTAAATTTAGGGTGGTTGGCTTTGGGAGTTATTACGTGGATGTAGATAGAAAAACTATGCCAATTTCACCAAATTATGCTACTTATGTGCCTGTAGTTTCGGGGAGAATAACTGTTTCGATGGCTACAGGAAAAATGTTTGACTTTATTACTTTTTTGGAAGAAAATCCTTTTTGGAATGCACAAATTGTACAAATTCATGTTAGGGATGATTTGAAAGTGGAACTAGTTACCCGCGTAGGAGAAGCCATTATTGTGTTGGGCAAATTAGATAATTTTGAATCAAAACTCAGCAAACTGAGCAAATTATACACCCAAGGTTTTAGTGTCATTGGTTGGAACAAATATAAAACCATTGACCTACAATACAAAAATCAAGTGGTATGCACTAAAATAGGAGCTCCAACTCTATTTAAAGTAACACCGGAAGTAGAAAAAAAAGACAGTCTTATTACCCATAAATTATGACATCAAACAAACAATTTATAGCCATCGATTTAGGTAGCACAAGCATTTCGGCCATGGCTGGCGAGATGCAGCCCGATGGTTCGCTCAAAATACTGGGGTTAGAGACCAAAATTGCCGATGATATAAAATATGGAATTGTAGAACAGCGTACTGGGGCCTCTTCTAAAGTAATTGATTTGATGAAATTATTGCAAAACAGCGCAAAAATCAAAGAAATTTCGATGGCATCTGTGGCTATAGGTGCCAAAACAATGAAACTGGCTACTGTTTCGGTAAGCAGATTTGTGGGTAAAACAAATATCGTTTCCGACGAGTTGTTAATAAGCATGATTGATGAATGTAGGCGAAATTTTCAGCATCCTAGTTTGGACATTTTCGACATAATACCTATTTCTTATCATCTTGACAATAAAAGTATTGATGACCCGATTGGAAAATCGGGAGTTCAAATTACTGGGTCTTACCATTTGGTGGTAGGAAGTACCTTAATAAAGGCTAATTTGGGAGGTTGTTTTGACAGAACAGGCTTAATTATTGAATACACACCTATGGCCATTGAAGCACTGTCAACAGTTTTACTCGAAGAAGAAGATCAAGCAAATGGCTGTGCATTAATTAACTTAGGGGCCAATACCACTACACTAGCTGTGTACCACGATGGGGTGCTACAGCAATTATTGGTAATACCATTGGGCGCAAAAAATATCACCAAAGACATTCAGGAATTAGGAATTAGCGAAACAAATGCAGAGCGACTTAAATGTATAAAAGGATGCGCATTGGAATCGCTCATACAAGACCCTATTAACATACAAATACCAGCATTAAATCCTACAGAACCTCAAATAAAAATTCCAACTAAATTTTTAGCTAGAATTATTGAAGCGCGTTTGGAAGAAACCTTACAACCAATATTTGATGTAATATCATCGTTGAACTTTCCGCTATCAAGTGGAGTAATCTTAACTGGAGGAGGTGCAAAATTGGGCAATATTGTTGATTTTTTTGAAGAAAAATTAAGCATTTATACCCGGATAGGAAACCACTCGGGATGGCTTTCTGATGACACCGATGAAAAATACCTTGACCCCTCATACGCACAACTAATTGGTTCAATTATACTTACGCATGAGTACCGCGAGTTACATCCCATCGATGAAACCATTAAAGAACCAAGCAAGAAACCTAAAATTCCTAAGAGATTTACAGAGATGGTAACGCAGCGGGTTTTTGATTATTTTAAGGACGAACACAAATTGGAATAAACAAGTGATACCATTATTCACTTCGAAATTAAAGAAACAACAACAAAACAGTTTATAAAAAGACAACAGATATGGCACATTTAGATGATAGTTTACCTTTAGAATTGCCCCTCGTTGACAGTTCTATCATTAAAGTAATAGGCGTAGGCGGTGGCGGTGGTAATGCTGTCAATCACATGTACCGTCAGGGAATTACAGATGTTACCTTTGTGGTATGCAATACAGACAACCAAGCCTTGGTAAATTCACCAATTCCAACTAAAATACAATTAGGCGAAGGCTTAGGGGCTGGTGGAAAACCAGAAGTAGCCAGACTAGCAGCCGAAGATGCCATTTTGGAAATTCAACATTTACTGAAAGACAATACTAAAATGGTTTTTATAACTGCCGGAATGGGCGGTGGAACCGGCACTGGAGCTTCTCCAATTGTAGCTAAAGCTGCACACGACATGGATATTTTGACAGTTGGGATTGTTACCATTCCATTTGCATTTGAAGGCAAGATGAAAATTCGTCAGGCACTTGAAGGCGTTGCCGCTTTGAGCGAACATGTTGATGCCATTTTGGTGATAAATAATGAAAAATTAAAAGAAATTTATCCTGATTTGGAACTCTCTAATGCATTTGCAAAAGCTGATGATGTACTAACAAATGCTGCAAAAGCAATAGCTGAAATTATTACAGTAGGTGGATATATCAATACCGACTTTGCGGATGTGTATAGCATCCTGAAAGATGGAAATGTAGCCATAATGAATACTGGGTTTGCATCGGGCGAAAATAGAATTACAAAGGCCATAGAAAACGCATTAAATTCGCCTTTGCTTAATTCGAGCGACGTAAGCGGAGCTAGCAAAATTTTACTCAGTTTATATTGCTCTACAACAAACCAAATTAGAATGGAGGAGGTAGATCAAATTCATGAATTTATGTCTAAAGTGGGTGAAGAAGTACAAGTTATTTGGGGTGCGACCTTTGACGATTCATTAAAAGAAAACGTAAAAATTACGCTAATAGCCACTGGTTTTGAAGTAAGTGACATACCTGGAATGCCCGCAAATGCAACGAATAGAAAAAGTGTGCCAAAAAATAATCAAACGAACGGAGCATCCAAAAACAATGAGCCAAATACCCAAAATGAGACCGAGATTGACAACGAAGATGATGGTAAATTGCTAAAAAAATCGGTTGCAGATAGAGCTATGAATGAGTATTATGGCACAACATCAACAACAACTCAAGGAGAACCGGAGATAGTATTTGAAACTGGAAATGAAGCAATAGAAAAAGAAAAAGTAGAAAAAATAGAAGAACTGGTAACATATACTTTGGAAGATTTTGAAGATGATAATACAATGAAAGAGGTGGAACGCATACCTGCCTGGAGACGAAAATTTTTTAAATAAAGAAAAGCTATTCCGATAATAATAAGAATAATAAGAAACAATAAATTATGGAAAATCTATATGACAAAGTAAGCGGTGATATAAAAACCGCTATGCTAGCGCGCAACAAAGTAGCTTTAGAAGCACTACGTGGCATAAAAAAAGAATTTATAGAAGCTAGAACCGCTAAAGGTGGCGATGGTATCATGACTGACGAGGTGGCAATAAAGATTTTGCAAAAAATGATAAAACAGCGCAAAGAGTCTGCGCAAATTTACTCAGAGCAAAATAGACCCGAGTTAGCACAAAACGAACTAGCTGAGGCTGAAGTTATTGAGCAGTATTTACCTATTCAAATGACTGACAATGAATTAGAAGCCTCAGTAACATCCATTATTGAACAAGTGGGAGCTAAAGGGCCACAAGATATGGGAAAAGTTATGGGCGTGGCAAGCAAACAATTGGCCGGAAAAACCGAAGGACGCTTAATTTCGGAAAAAGTAAAAGAACTTTTGTCAAAGCAAAATTAATAAAATAATATCTATACTTAATCAGTGTTAATGTAAACTCATACAACTCTGGTTATTAATTTGCAACAGCTCTGCGTTTCACACGTAGGGCTGTTTTGTTTATACTTCCAATAAGGTGAGCAAATACACGTAGTTCAATATTGTAATTGCAAAAAACTTCAAAAACTTAGCTCATAACTCAATTTTTTGTTGTATATTTGTGTGCTTTTTTTTGAAAGAACCTTTCTGAGGAAAACAAAGTCACAAACATCACGTAAATAACTAGAAACGAAGAATATAAAATAAAGATGAACGAAGAAGAAATTGCAAGAGCAGCCGCCAGTGCCGATTATGGTGCAAGTAGCATTCAAGTGCTAGAAGGATTAGAAGCAGTGCGCAAACGCCCTGCCATGTACATTGGCGATATTGGCGTAAAAGGGTTGCACCATTTGGTTTACGAGGTGGTGGATAACTCTATTGATGAAGCTATGGCTGGTCATTGTGATACGATTCAGGTTTTTATCAACGAAAATAATTCTATAACAGTTATCGACAACGGTCGTGGTATTCCGGTAGATATGCACGAAAAAGAAGGTCGCTCGGCTTTGGAAGTAGTTATGACCGTGCTACATGCCGGTGGTAAATTCGACAAAGGTAGCTACAAAGTTTCGGGCGGATTGCACGGTGTGGGTGTGTCTTGCGTAAATGCACTTTCTACACTTTTGCACGTTGAGGTATCGCGCGAAGGCAAATTATACATGCAGGAATATTCTTGCGGAGCACCCCAGTTTCCAGTAAAAGAAATTGGAACTTCTATCACCAATGGTACTTTGGTTACTTTTTTGCCTGACAACAGCATTTTCATAGAATCAGTTTACAAATATGATATTTTGGCAAATCGTTTGCGCGAATTATCATACCTAAATGCCGGTATAACGCTTACATTGACAGATAAACGTCATTTAAACGAGGATGGAACATTCAAATCGGAAGTTTTTCATTCTGTAGAAGGGTTGAAAGAATTTGTTGAATACATCGACGAAGCACGCGAGCCACTGATTGATAACGTGATTCATATTTCTACCGAAAAAAATGGCACTCCAGTAGAAATTGCCATGACGTACAACACTTCTTATAACGAAAATATTCACTCCTACGTAAACAACATCAACACTATAGAAGGTGGAACGCACTTGGCTGGTTTCCGTCGTGGTTTGACCCGTACGTTGAAAAAATACGCTGAAGACAGCAAAATGTTGGACAAGCTAAAAATTGAAATCAGTGGCGACGACTTCCGTGAAGGACTTACAGCTGTAATTTCAATAAAAGTAGCCGAACCACAATTTGAAGGACAAACCAAAACCAAACTTGGCAACAACGAGGTAATGGGTTCTGTAGATATGGCTGTAGGCGAAGCGCTTGGAAACTATTTGGAAGAAAACCCAAAAGCAGCCCGTATCATTGTAGAAAAAGTAATTTTGGCAGCTACGGCACGTCACGCAGCACGTAAAGCGCGTGAAATGGTACAGCGCAAATCGCCACTTTCTGGTGGTGGATTACCTGGTAAATTGGCCGATTGCGCTGATAAAGATCCAGTTAAATGTGAGTTGTTTTTAGTCGAAGGTGATTCGGCAGGTGGAACAGCCAAACAAGGTCGTAGCCGTCAGTTTCAAGCTATTTTGCCATTGCGTGGTAAAATTTTGAACGTAGAAAAAGCCATGCCTCACAAAGTGTTGGAAAGTGAAGAGATACGCAATATATACACCGCTTTGGGCGTTACTATTGGTACAGAAGAAGACAGCAAGGCGCTAAATATGAAAAAACTTAGGTATCACAAAGTCATTATCATGACCGATGCCGACGTGGACGGTAGCCACATTGCCACTTTAATAATGACATTCTTCTTCCGTCACATGAAGGAATTGATAGAGCAAGGATATTTGTACATTGCCACGCCCCCACTCTATTTATGTAAAAAAGGCAAAAACGAAGAGTACTGTTGGAATGATTTGCAACGCCAAGCTTTTATCGAAAAATTCGGTGGTTCTGAGGGCAACATTCATACACAACGCTACAAAGGTTTGGGAGAGATGAACGAAACACAATTATGGGATACTACTATGAATCCTGAAAACAGAACATTACGTCAAGTTGCCATTGAAAATGCTGCGGAAGCGGATCATGTTTTCTCAATGCTAATGGGCGATGATGTAGCTCCTCGTCGTGCGTTTATTGAAGCGAATGCCACTTATGCAAAGATTGATGCTTAATAAAATTGAAGAGTTTGAA
>JAIFKQ010000164.1 GCA_020049515.1 Paludibacter sp.
TGCACATCGGCCATTGCAAGAAGCTGTGGTGTGGTAACAACCACAGCACCTGTCATTTCAAAATCTTGCAACAAAGTAATGTGTACATCGCCAGTACCTGGAGGAGTATCTATAATTAAATAATCGAGTTCTCCCCACTTGGTATCATTCATCATTTGTTTCAATCCATTAGAAAGCATTGGCCCGCGCCAAATAATGGCTTGATGGGTGTCGAAAAAGAAACCTATTGACATGATTTTTATTCCGAACCGAATATAAGGTTCAATTAAGTGCCTCCCTTCATGTTCAGTCATTTCAGGTCTATCGGCATTTTCTAAATTGAAAAGCGTAGGAATTGAGGGTCCATAGATATCGGCATCCAATAATCCCACGGAATATCCTTCGAGTGCTAGCGACAATGCTAAACCTGCCGCAACAGTCGATTTTCCTACCCCACCTTTGCCCGATGCTACCATGATTATTTTTTTGATATTGGGCATTTTTGTTTTTACTATTTTATTTTCATTTTCTTTTGCGATGTATTTGTATTTTTTTTGTTGTTCCATAACGCTATGTATTTTATATTTTAATTAAAGTAATTCAACCGTTTAATGTCACTTAGTTACGAAATTTTCTAATGAAAAAAGTATTTGATTTGTATGTTATTTTTTGGATATAATTATTATGCAATAGTGATTCCAATATTGATGGATCGGCCCTATCTTTCTTTAATAACTCTTGCATAGTATCTTCTCTAATGGGGTGAACTGAGCAGATATTGATAATATCCTCAAAAGCATTGCCCGTGTAACCAGTATTTGTACCTTCAAATCCAAGAATTAACTCTGTTTTGATTCCCTTTTCCACAAAAATCTGGTAAGCCTCATTAATAGATAATTCATTGGGTGGCAAAACCGAGCTTACAGCGGGTGGACGGGTTGGAATGGAAATATAAGCAATGGAAGGCTGAAGAGATGAAACAAGTGCGGCTGTTTGAATCACATTATCAGCGCATTCGTTCACACTTTCTACCAACATTGTTTCTGTTACCAATCTGCCTTTAAACTCTTTAGCAAATGCATATATACCATCTACATACATTTCAAAGTCGATTTTTGCTATCGGTCTGTTTATCTTTTTCCAACTGATTTCGTTGCCTGCATCAATCTTTATCGAGACCCAATCGGCCAATAACAATTCTTTCCGAACTTGTGGGTCACCCAGCAATGAAGCATTGGTAATTACGGCTATGGGAGTGTTGAATATCTTCAATTTCTCGATAGAGGTGCCCAAGTTTATATCTAAGGTAGGCTCTCCATTTGCCACAAAAGTTAAATAATCAGGTTTGTCAGCCTCATTCAGTATTTCCAAATGTTTTTGAACTTCAGTAAAAATTACTGCTGGATCATAAAACGTTTGTCGCTGAGCACTATATTTGTGAGTTAATCCCACTTGACAATACACACAAGAATAAGAACATACTTTTTTTGAAGGTATATTGTTTATTCCAAGGCTTTTACCTAATCGTCGAGATGGGATGGGACCAAAACTTATCATAACATTACAATTAAAAACGTTAAACTGTTGTCGTTCGTTTGCATTCAAATTCCTTGTTTCATATTAGCTAATCGCATTTACAGGGCACACTCGAACGCATTTTCTACATTTTTTACACAATTTGTTTTTAATAAAAGCTTTTCCATCAACCATGATAATGGCATTGGTTGGACAATTTTCAATACAAGTTTCACAACCAGTACACAAATCGACATCAACTAGAGGAAAAGGTCTAAGGTCTTGCGGTTTATTATTTGTATCTACTGATTGTTCTGTGCTAATTAATTCATTTTTTATTAGTTGTTCTGAACTTATCAATTTATCAACAGGTTTTGATTCAGCTCTTACAAGTTCAATATTACATGTTGGGCAAGTGTTTAACCGACATGGATTACCAGCCAAATGAGGTACAGAATATCCACAGCGAGGACAAACGCAAGTATCTGCCGATGAATGATGTCGGTGTTGTTGATTTCCGCAATTATTTCTTTGATTTCTTGGCATGATATTTAGTGTTAAAAAATTACAGCATCTTTATCTTATTGTATGCCTTTTTTATCAGCAATGCCATTTCGGAGTCTGGTGCCCATTCCATTACACTTTTGCAATTTACCATGGCGTCAACCACCAATCTATCAAAAGGAAATTTACCAATTACAGCAATGCCTCTTTGCTGGCAATAATTCTCAATTCTATCCGTTAAATCACGGTTTAAATCAAATTTATTGACAATAACCCAAGTTTTGAGTTTAAAATTGGTGGTTACTTCCAACGCTCTTTTCATGTCGTGTAAGCCCGAAACTGTAGGTTCGGTTACAACTACTACATGGTCAACTCCAGTAATGGTAGAAATGGCTGAGCACCCAATTCCTGGAGGGCCATCTATGATTATGGTTTCGAGTTGATGTTCTTTGGCCATCGTTTTAGCCTTATCACGAACCATATTCACTAGCTTTCCTGAGTTTTCCTCGCCTGGCGATAAGCGTCCGTACACCATTTTTCCGTTCCGAAAAGTGCCTGCATACATTCTGCTTTTATCTTCGTTCACCATCTTTATTGCATCGAAAGGGCATATACGAGAGCATAATTTACAACCATCGCACAAGATTTCCGATATAACTATTTCGCCATCTGATAAAGAGATGGCATCGAATCGACAGGAATCCAAACACGAACCACAATTCCTACATTTATTGTAGTCAATTACAGCTTTCTGACCCGACACGAAAACCTGTTCTTCTTCGTGCGTAGGGTTAAATAAAATATAGAGATTGGCAGCATCCACATCGCAATCGGCCAACACCACTTTTTCTGATAAAGTAGCAAAAGCGGCACTTATACTACTTTTTCCAGTTCCACCTTTTCCACTAATTACGGCTATTTCCATGAAGATATTTTATATTGTTGAATAAATTTTTAAATTGATATTGCCACTCAGGCTCATGTTTGCAAAGCAATTCACCTTTTGAATAAATAGATGCAATATTCTTGTCGAAAGGAATACTCATTAAGAGCGGAATTTTTTCTTCATTGAGATAAACATAAACATCGTCATTTCCTAAATTCGCCCTGTTAATTATCACGCCGTAAGTTTTATGTAAAGTTTTGAGTGTTTCTACCGATTGCCTCAAATCGCTCAGGCCAAAAGGAGTTGGTTCGGTCACTAATATCACATAATCGGCCTGCGCCACTGTTTGTATAAATGGGCAGGAAGTTCCTGGCGGTGAGTCCATTAGTACCACTTCGGCATTTCCAGCCTCCCTAATGGCTGCTTTTATAACCGAAACGGGTGAATACACACCTACTTTCATACGTGCTTCTACCAGGGCTGAATTATCCGATAATGAAACTCGATTTACTTCGCCCAACACATCTGCTTTTTCGGTAATTGCACCATATTCGCAAGCCACCGAACATGCCCCGCAACCGTGGCAAAGCTCATCCATCACTTTGATAATCTTAGCTTCACCCAAAAAGAAAATAGCATTGTAGTTGCAGTATTCGTTACATTTGCCGCAAAACGTACATTTGCTTTCATCTATCACCGGCACAAGTTGCGTAATTTGCATTGAATTTTCCATCACTCCGTCAAAAAACATCAAGTCGTTGGGTTCTTCGGCATCGCAATCTACCAAAGTCACTTCAATGCCTTGTTGTTGAAGCGTATAAAAAAGATTGGTAGATACTAGTGTTTTTCCTGTTCCTCCCTTTCCACTGGCAATGGCAATTTTTATTTTATCAATCATATTTCAGTCTTATTTTCTCGTTTGCAAGAGTTGATTTTAAGTTTTTATGAAAAAACTCATTGTTCCAAGTTCTTAAATTTGTATGCAGAATATAGTATTTTTGTGGAATTGGATGTGTTCCAAAAGTGACATTCATTTTTTTATTTATAAAAAACTTTTCAAGTGCATCTTTGTGTGAGCAGGGTGGATAACCAATTGAAAAACAGGTTGCAAAATGAATGTGAGTAATCCCATTTTTAGTCATTTCATCGTTGGCATACTCAATATTAGTGCCAGGGCAACCACCACAAGTAGCAAAAGCAGCAAGCTCCACATCCTGACCTTTGTATGCCTCAAATGCACCTTCTTTATTATGCAGCGCCTTAAAACATTTTCCACCAGAACAAGTGCGGAAATGGTCGCAAATAATTATTCCCAATTTGATTTTTTCCATACAATTATTTGTTAAATTATCTATATCTAATTATTGTATTTGCTTGATAAAATAAATAATAAAAATACCAAAGCAGATGAATAGTATTTGAATAATAGACTCTTTAAATTTAGTTTTTTTGTGCATTTCTGGAATTAAATCGGCTAATGCGATATACAAAAAGCTAGACGCCGAAAAAGCCAAAGCATAAGGGATAAGCGATTTTACGGCATCCATAAAAAAGTAAGCCGCAATACCTGATACTATGGCCGAACTACCAGACAACATGTTGTACAACAGAGCCTTTTGTCTAGAGAAGCCACCTTTAAGTAGAATTCCAAAATCGCCTAATTCTTGTGGTACTTCATGAAAAATAATGGAAATACTAACGAAAATTCCCAATTCTATTGAAGTCAAAAACGAAGCCGCAATCACTATTCCGTCAATGGCGTTGTGAAAAGCATCGCCAACCAAAATCATTGGTGCAGCAGCTTTAATGTGTCGTTCGCAATCAATATTACTGCAAGTTCTCCAAAGAATAATTTTCTCCAACACAAAGAAAAACAGAATTCCTGCAAGAATAAATGCAAAAACCAGATTGCTATCGGCCATTGAAATTGCTTTAGGAATCATTCCTAAAAAAGCAGCTCCCAAAAGCGTACCGCCAGCCAAGTAGGTCAGGTAGGTAGAAATAACTTGCAACTTATTGTCGTTGGCCAATAATAGTAAGCCAGCTAACCCCACACTACCCACACTTCCTGCAATTAAAGCTATTATTGTAAAAATTAAACTGTTTGTCATGTTGTCTAATCTAAAAAATATCTTTTTGATTATAAACCACAAAACTACCTTTGTCCACGTTTAAATTTTCAG
>JAIFKQ010000132.1 GCA_020049515.1 Paludibacter sp.
TGTTAGTTTGGTTGATAAAAATATTGAGAAAAGCTTGTACATTTCCTTTATCAAATTTGAAAGCATTGTTTCAAACAATTTCAAATTATTTATTCTATTAATAATAAATATATTACAAACTTTATCAACATCCTGTTAGTAACTGCAAAGTTAGAAAGTTTTTATGAATCTATTGCTAATAAACCAACAAATTTGGTTTAGAAAAAGCTATAAGAAATATGCTAACTATTTTGGTAGTATCAAAAACTTCTTCTATTCGTCATAGATTTGTAATATCCAAATAAAGTTTCAATATTTGTTTCAAGCGTTATCAGTAACTTTTCAACAGGTTGTTGATAGGTTTTGAGAAGAGGGAAGATGATAAATACTGATTATAAAAAAAGCTTCACTAACCTTATTTTCAATTAGTTGTGAAGCTTATTATATATAATTTCAATTATTATGCCTTTCTTTCTTCAAAATATTTCATTACATATTTGAATTTCGTAGCTATAATAGTATTATAAACAGCATTATTTAATTCTTCTGGCATTTCCATTTCATCTATCAATTGAAATAATGCTTCCAATTTTGATTCATTACCTTCATTATCAATTAATGCCAAAAATAGAAGGAGATAATTCAAAAATTCAATTTCGTATAAAATAGTACGTTTTCCGAAGAAAAATTCCAAACTTGGAGTAGTTTCTGATAAAACTTGTGGAATTGTTTGTTTTTCAATATATGATAAAAATAGCTGCAATTTAAAAAAAGGATATTCAGAAAATGTTTTATAATTATCTAAAATCATTTTCATACTATTCTTCCCATTTCCATCTGTTTGACAAATTATAAGTTCCAAAACCCGAACCACAGGAATATCACCAACTAATTTTTTCAGCTCTTTTGTTTTTTTGCTTGCCTTACTTGTATTTTCATTCACCAATTGATATGCTTCTACAAAAAGTGTAGTCATTTCTTCTGTAATGCTTTGTTTATCAGTATTTATTCCCCAAAATTCAATCGGAATTTCATCTAAAGTCAGTATTTCAAAATCCCCAAAACAATCGGAATATTCATCATAATACTCATCCACTAAATCATTATCCACTAATATATTAAAAACAGAAACAATCAAATCATGTAATCTCTTACTCTCCTCATTGCTGTGCTTCTGTTTTGATTTAAGTAATTTGTAGAGCATTTCCTTTTTTTCTTCAAAAGTCATAGCACTAAATTCATCCTCATCCTCTTCATCCTCTAATTCATAAGGCATAATAAAATCATAATTTCCTTTCCCTACCGATCGTTCCAATTGAGCAATAATTTTATTGGCTTCTTGTTCGGTTTGCCATTCGGTTTTTACAAACATAGGTTTTCCATTCGTACCACATTCTATTTCAATCAATTCCACCTCATCAGTATCTTCTTCCAAAATATAACGCGCCACCGAAAAATCTTTGTGAGGATTAAATCCCAGCTCTTTTGCATACGCCAAACCTGCATATACAATGTTGTGAGCCAGCTCGTACGAAATAGGTACTAAATCCATTTGACCATTGGCAGAAATTGTATTTTTGTACTTTTCTTCCGACACGTTAAACATGTAATGAGCATCTTTCACGCCCAAACAATTCAAATCCACCATGTACAATCCTACCGTCACATTTCCATTGGCATGTTTTCTAGCAACTGATACAGCGCCAAAATTTCCTTGTTTCCAATTTTTGCTAATAGTACATTCATAAATAGGTAAATCCCTGGCTTTCTGACGAATATAATTTTCGGGACTTAAAATTTGAAGTGGTTTTGGGGAAGTTTTCTTTGACATAACGATGTGTTTTATTTTTGGAGTGTAAAGGTAAAAATAAATTGAGAATTTGCAAATAATTTTCACTTGTATTCCCAAAGTTTTTTCGTAAATTTGCAAAGAATTTTAGTAAATGTGTAATATTTTTAATTATTTGAATCACTAATATTTCAACTCATTTTCAATCAAATACCAATTTACACATCTAATAAAATGGAAAAAGAAACAATCACCAAGCTCAACAAAAATTTTGAAGAATATGCCTACCAACAAGATGGAGTAGATTATTGGTTGGCGCGTGAACTACAGGAATTACTTGGATATTCCGATTGGCGCAATTTTTTGAATGCTATAGATAAAGCCAAAGAAAGTTGCAAAACCACCTCTGAGGCTATTACAGATCATTTTGTTGACGTCAACAAAATGATAGAATTGGGTAAAGGTGGAAAACGTGAAGTTGAAGATATTATGCTCACCCGCTACGCTTGTTATTTGATTGCACAAAATGGCGACCCAAAAAAAGAACAAATAGCTTTTGCTCAAAGTTATTTTGCTGTTCAAACCAGAAAACAGGAGTTGCTTGAAGAGCGCATACTGTTGATGGAGAGACTGCAAGCCAGAGAAAAATTGGCAGCTACCGAAACCAAATTATCCAAAAATATATTTGAAAGAGGCGTTGATAATAGAGGCTTTGCAATGATACGTAGCAAAGGTGATTGGGCTTTATTTGGCGGCAATAACACCAGTGCCATGAAGCGAAAATTGGGAATTGCAGATAATAGACCGCTAGCCGATTTCCTGCCTACTATTACCATTACAGCAAAGCAGTTGGCAACGGAAATAACAAACTTCAATGTGAAACAATACGACTTGCAAGGTGAAAATAAAATAACCAACGAACACGTTAAAAACAACACAGATATTAGAACTCTTTTGGGTAAAAGTGGTATTATTCCCGAACAACTTCCACCAGAAGAAGACATAAAAAAATTAGAAAGAAGAGTACAATCGGCTGATAAAGAGATTTCTAAAAATAAATTGAATTGAAAAACACAAACCACGAAAATGACCAAAAACCGTTGAATCTAGTTGGATATTTGGCATACGAAAAATAACAACTAAATTCTTGTATCTTTGCAACAGATTAAAAAATAAAAAATAAAAAATAGATAAATAGAAAAAACAGATAAAACAAATATTTTCAACATATTAATTAAATAGCATTCTGCTATTGTTCGCGTCCCCCAGAAACCTGAGAAATTTCAATTAGCGAACTACAGTATCAGATTCAATGAGCAAAATGCTCACGCCAAACGGCGTGGGCTTTTGACTTATCGATACTGTATGGCCTTCTCAGGGGCTTGGGGGACGGGTAAGAATTTAGTTCACGCTTTTTTTGTGGTCAAAAATCTTATCAGTTCAGTAGTTTAGAATATAATTCAAACTACTAATGGCAAAGAAATCTTTAAATTTAAACTTACGTAAAGCAAGTACTGCAAAGAAGGATGAATTCTACACCCAACTTTCCGACATTGAAAATGAACTAAGGCATTACAAAGACCATTTCAAAAACAAAGTGGTGTTTTGTAACTGCGACGACCCACGCGTAAGCAATTTCTTTCATTATTTCTCCTACAACTTTGAGCATTTAGGCTTAAAAAAATTGATTACCACTTGTTATAAAAGCCAAGACATGGATTTATTCAGCGAGCAGAAATCTGAAAAAGCTATTTATTTGGAATACACAGGAGACAAGAATGGAAACAAAGTGCCCGACCCCGAAGAAATAGGCATTCAATACCTGAAAAGTGATGGCGATTTTCGCAGTCCTGAGAGTATCGAACTTCTCAAACAAGCCGACATTGTCGTTACCAACCCTCCATTTTCTCTTTTTCGCGAATATGTGGCTCAATTAGTAGAATACGAAAAAAAGTTTATAATTGTAGGACATCAAAATGCTATTACATACAAAGAGATTTTTAAATTGATAAAAGAGAATAAAATTTGGTTAGGATATGGTTTTAAAGGTGGAGCAGGCCATTTTATCAACAAACAGTATGAAGATTATGCCACAGCATGTGACCACCGTGAAGGTATGATTCGGGTTTCTGGGGTTCATTGGTTTACCAACTTGGAAATAAATAAACGACACGAAGATTTAATTCTTTTTAAAAATTATATTTCTGAAGCATATCCTACTTATGATAATTACGATGCTATCAACGTAGATGTGACAAAAGAAATCCCTGTTGATTACAAAGGTGCAATGGGAGTACCAATTACATTCTTAGATAAATATAGTCCAGAACAATTTGAGATTATAGATGGATTAAATAGATATAGTATTTTAGATGGTCCAACAGAAGAGACTAGGGGAAAGTATTTAGCACAAGTAAATGGAAATCCTTGTTATGTGAGAATTGTTATCAAAAACAGAAAACTATGAAAATCGAACTGAAAGAAATTGTAGTCAGTCAACTATTTGATGGCTATAAAGATGATAATGAAAATGGCGTAGTAGGTTATGGTGGCAAGTTGGACATTCGTCCAGCTTTTCAGCGGGAATTTGTGTATGCCGAAAAACAACGCAACGCAGTCATCGAAACCTTAACAAAAGATTTTCCACTCAATGTAATGTATTGGGCGGTGCGCGAAGATGGTGGTTTTGAAGTGATTGATGGTCAGCAACGTACTATTTCTATTTGTCAATATGTGGAAGGCGATTTTTCAGTAAATGGCATGGCATTTCATAACCTACAAGCAGACAAACAAAAGCAAATATTAGACTATAAATTAATGGTTTACTTTTGCACTGGTGAGCCGAGTGAAAAACTGGAATGGTTCGAAACCATTAACATTGCTGGAGCTGAACTAACCAAACAAGAATTACGAAATGCAGTTTATTCAGGTTCGTGGGTTTCGGATGCCAAACGTTATTTCTCGAAAAACAGCCGACCGAAAATAGGTGATGAATATTTAACTGGTTCAGCTAACCGCCAAGAATATTTAGAAACCGCTATCAAGTGGATTGCGAACGATAATTCGGATGAAGGAATAAAAGGATATATGTCTCAAAACCAACACGAACCAAATGCAAACGAACTTTGGCTTTATTTTCAATGTGTGATTAATTGGGTGAAAGCTACATTCCCAAAGTATCGCAGAGAGATGAAAGGCATTCAATGGGGTTTCCTTTACAATGAGTATAAAAATCAGAAGTTTGATTTTCATAAACTAGAGGAGCAAATCACAGAATTAATGCAAGATGAAGATAGTATTTGTTGACTGGAAGAGAAAGACATTTAAATATTCGTGCATTTAGTGACAATCAAAAGCGGGAATCTTATGAAAGACAACAAGGAATTTGTGTAAAATGTGGAGTAAAGTTTGAACTACATGAAATGGAGGCCGACCATGCAACACCATGGCACGAAGGAGGAAAAACAAGTGCTATCAATTGCCAGATGATGTGCAAAGACGACAATAGAAGGAAATCGGGTAAATAGGTTTTGAATTAGAAATTCGGTTTTGAATTATATTTTGAATTGAAGAGTTATAAAAAAAGGTTAGTAAGATTCAAAATCTTACTAACCTTTTAATTTGCTACTTCTATAATTTCACTTCCAGCAATTCTTTACCAAGTTGGTGAAGAGCGTTTTCTATTTGTTTCTTGCTTTTTTTGCCAGGCTTTTTTTC
>JAIFKQ010000031.1 GCA_020049515.1 Paludibacter sp.
GTCGTGAATCGGAAAGCAAAAGACTTGGCGTAAAAATTTACGGTGGACAATTTGCAAAAGCAGGTAACATCATAGTACGTCAACGTGGAACTGTACATAACGTAGGCGAAAACATTGGAATGGGAAAAGACCACACTTTGTTTGCTTTAGTTCCTGGAATAGTAGTATTTAGAAAAAAGAAAGACAACAAGTCATTTGTTTCAATACAACCTATAGAAGTAGCAGCTAACTAGACATTTAAATTCCCCTAAGGGAATTTAAAAAAACTACTTTGCTCAAGACTTATAAAAACTCCTGTTGTTTTACCGTAGTGTAAAATTACGGGAGTTTTTTTTTAGCCCTCGAACCCCCGAAAGAGGAAACAAGATTGAATTACTATTAGGATATAAAACTATTAGTAAGAATTCACTCCGAAAAAATAAATATTGACTTTTCGCAGTAGTCTCAATGATTAAAATTGAAATTGTAAATAGTAAATGAATAAATTGTAAATCACAAACATGCTAACATTAAAATATATCACCGAAAATACAGACGATGTAATTAATCGTTTGGCCAAAAAACATTTCGATGGCAATGCAATTATTGCTGAAATATTAGAATTGGATGGTTTGCGCAAAACCTCACAAGTTCAAGTGGACAGTGCGTCGGCCGAACTGAACAACTTATCCAAAGAAATTGGAATGCTTTTCAAACAAGGAAAACAAGCCGAAGCGGACCAGTACAAAGAAAAAATTGCCGAACTGAAGGAAACTATCAAAACACTTGGCGACCAACAAAATGGTGCAGAACTGAAATTGAATGAGCTATTGGTGCAAATTCCAAATTTGCCACACACAAGCGTGCCAGAAGGAAAAAGACCAGAAGATAACTTAGTAGAACGCGCTGGTGGTAACATGCCAAACCTTCATACAGAAGCTGTACCGCACTGGGATTTGGCTAAAAAATACGACTTGATTGATTTTGAGTTGGGCGTGAAAATTTCGGGAGCTGGATTTCCAGTGTACAAAGGAAAAGGTGCCAGACTGCAACGTGCGCTTATCAACTTCTTTTTGGATAATGCCGTAGAAGCTGGATATTTGGAAGTGCAGCCGCCCTACGTGGTGAATGCTGCTTCGGGCTACGGCACTGGCCAACTACCTGATAAAGAAGGGCAAATGTACCATTGTACCATCGACGATTTGTACTTGATTCCAACAGCGGAAGTACCGGTAACGAATATCTACCGCGATGTGATGCTGAACGAGAACGAATTACCGATTAAAAATACTGCTTACTCGGCTTGTTTCCGTCGCGAAGCTGGTTCTTATGGCAAAGATGTTCGTGGTTTGAACCGCTTGCACCAATTCGACAAAGTGGAAATTGTGCAAATTCAACATCCCGATAAATCGTACGAAACGCTTGACCAAATGGTCAGTTATGTGCAAACACTAGTGGAAAAACTGGAATTGCCTTGGCGCATCCTTCGTTTGTGTGCTGGTGATATGAGCTTCACGTCGGCATTGACTTTCGACTTTGAAGTATATTCTGCAGCCCAAGAACGCTGGTTGGAAGTAAGTTCGGTTTCAAATTTTGAGAGCTACCAAGCCAACCGCTTAAAATGTCGCTTCAAAGGCAATGACAAAAAGACACAACTAGTTCATACATTAAACGGTAGTGCTATGGCTTTACCTCGAATTGTGGCTGCATTGCTCGAAAATAACCAAACACCCGACGGCATTCGCATTCCAAAAGCATTGATTCCTTATACTGGATTTGACATCATTAACTAATGCATTAAAGCATTTTGACTTTTTAAGAAAGCTCTTTATCTATTTGATTTTGGGCTTTTTTTTTCATTTTGAGAAAGAGATTTAAATATGATTAATGCAAAGATGCAATGATTCAAGTGGTGTAGACCCGAACGACAGCTTTTTTGCGGTCTGTCTGATGGAATAATAGCAGTTCTCCAACGCATCAAACCGAAAAATCGGTTGTACGCTACACCCGAATACCATTTTTTTCATTTACCTGCATAAAAAATCAAAATTAGCTGAACATAATTGAACACTCTCTGTTTAATTTAATAAATAAATTTTACTGAACACATTAACCTAATTAGCTGTATGAAAAATTTAAAAGTAGGTATTTTGTTGGGTTTTGCTGCTGGAATAGTAGATATTATACCCATGATGGTACAACAATTGAGTTGGGATGCAAACATTTCTGCCTTATCAATGTGGGTAGTGGTAGGCATTTTTATTTCTACAATAGATTGGAAAATAAATGCAATCCTTAAAGGCATCCTTATTGCATTATTGGTTTTACTACCCTCTGCTATTATCATTGGCTGGAAAAATCCTATTTTATTGGTACCAATATTTTCTATGACCCTTATTTTGGGTGGAATACTAGGTTTTACAATTTCTAAAATCAACAAAAATGAGTCTGGCAAAAAGAGTTTGACAAAAAACATCAAATAATCAATTCACTTCAATAATGAAATATATCTCATTGGTTTTTACCATTTTACTTAGTTCCTCTATATTATTGGCACAAACATTTACAATAAGTGGTTATATTACAGACAAAAAAACAGGCGAAAGTCTTATTGGCGTAATAGCGCTAGTAAAAAATAATCCCGGCATTGGCAGGGCAAGCAACGATTATGGCTTTTACTCCCTTTCACTGCCCAAAGGAAAATATGAAATTGTTTTTTCGTACATTGGACACCAAAAACAAATTATTGATATAGATCTTACTGGCAATAAAACGCTGAATGTTGCTATGGAAGATATGACTACTAATTTGCAGGAAGTGGTAGTGACTGGTACGCTTGATAACGAAAATGTGCGGCAATCGACCATGGGAGTTGAAAAAATAAATGTGGAAACGGTGAGTAAGTTACCAGTAATTTTTGGGGAAAGAGACATTCTCAAAACTTTGCAGTTATTGCCAGGAGTAAAATCGGGCGGTGACGGTCAAAGTGGATTTACCGTGCGTGGCGGTACTGTAGACCAGAATCTTATTTTGCTCGATGATGCCCCCGTGTATAACGCCTCGCATTTGTTGGGTTTCTTTTCTACTTTCAATTCGGATGCCATCAAAGATATTGCACTTTACAAAGGCACTGCACCTGCACAGTTTGGCGGACGAATAGCATCGGTAGTAGATGTGAAAATGAACGAAGGCGACAACCAAAATTATGATGTGAGTGGTGGCATTGGTCTCATTTCATCCAAACTGAACATTGAAGGACCATTGCAAAAAGGAAAATCTTCTTTTCTTATTTCGGGAAGAAGAACCTATGCTGATGTTTTTCTAAAACTTACCGAACAATTTAAAGAAAACCAACTGTATTTCTACGATTTTAATGCAAAATTGAACTATCGTTTTTCGGACAAAGACCGCTTATTTGTTTCGGGATATTTTGGACGCGATGTATTGGGATTGAGCGATCGGTTTAGCATTGATTGGGGAAATACCACTGGAACCATGCGCTGGAACCATTTGTACAACAGCAAAATGTTTGGCAATACATCACTCATTTACAGCAATTACGATTATAAAATTAATATAAATGGTGATGCGGCTCAGTTCTCGATACTTTCCAGAATTAGAGATTGGAACTTGAAACAAGAGTTTCAATACTTCCCTAACTCCAATAACGAATTGAAGTTTGGTTACAATGTTATATATCACACCATTACCCCTGGTCAAATAACCAACGATACCATTCCGGCAGATAAAAATCAGATTAGAAATGGTTTGGAATCAGCGCTTTACATCACCAACGACTGGCAAGCAACCAAGCAACTTAAAATAAATATTGGACTCCGTTTAAGTAACTTTTCAGTTTTGGGAGGAAGCAATTATTACAATTTAGATGCTGATAAAAATGTAATCGACACCATTAATCCAAGTGGAGTAGTTGCCAATTTTCTTTATCTAGAACCACGCCTTTCGATGAGTTATACGCTTAATGATAATAGCTCGTTAAAGGCAGCGTATACCCGCAATACCCAAAATATGCACCTGATAACCAATTCAGTATCTGGTAGTCCCACCGATAAATGGATAATGAATACCAACATTGTAAAACCAGAAATTGGCGATCAAGTTTCTACTGGCTATTTTCTGAATTTTAAGGATAATATGTATGAGTTTAGTGCCGAAACTTACTTTAAATTTATGCAAAACCAAATAGATTATAAAGATAATGCCAATGAACAAGCTCCAGTGATAGAAACTGAATTGCTATACGGAAAAGGGCGTGCCTATGGTTTGGAATTGCTGTTGAAGAAGAACAAAGGAAAATTCTCAGGCTGGATTGGTTATACTTTGTCGCGCACTGAGAAACAAATTGACGGAATTAATCAAAATTTATGGTATGCGGCACGGCAAGATAGAACACACGACATTTCGATAGTAACTATGTACGACATTTCAAAACGATGGAATATTTCGGCAGTTTGGGTCTATCAAACAGGAAATGCAATCACTTTTCCGAGTGGAAAATACGAAATATCAGGCAATAATATTTGGCTCTATACCGAACGAAATGGCTACCGTATGCCTGCTTATCATCGATTAGATTTAGGTGCAACCTGCAAATTGAAAGAAACCAAACGCTTTAAATCCGAATTATCATTTAGCCTTTACAATGCTTATGGAAGAGAAAATCCATACATTATCACCTTCGAGGAAAGTGAAACTGACCCAAATAAAACGGTGGCCATACAAACTTCATTGTTTAGATGGATCCCTTCTATTTCGTGGAATTTTAAATGGTAATTATTTCTTATTCAGATAATTTAAAACAAATCAAAGTAAAAAACTCATGTCAAAATATAAACGCTCAAATATTCTAATTATCTTTCTTTTATTGCTGCTTAGCAGTTGCGAAAAGGAAATTAATATTGACCTCAACAATACCAGTTCAAGATTTGTAATTGAAGGAAATATCAGCAACTTTGCTGGTGAATCGGTAGTGAAAATTACTAAAACACAAAACTTTGACGAAACTACGCCTTTTCCTACGGTAAGCGCTGCAATTGTTACAATTACTGATTCATTATTGAACAAAATTGACACTCTAAAAGAAACCTCTGCCGGAATTTACAAAAATTCATCCTTGTATGGCGTTGTAGGTTACACATATAAATTGCAGGTAAAAATTGGAACAGAAACTTTCACAGCATTTTCTACCATGCCTTACCCTTTGCTCCTTGATTCGTTGGTGCAAATAATACCCAAGGAAGGTGATCCTGTTCCACCTGCGGGTACACCTGGTGCGGGAAGTAAACAATTTCAACCATCATATAAGAACTTTACAAAAACGGATAAATACCTTCAATATGTGATTACTAGAAATGACACTTTGTTGAATAATCTGATAATTAGAAGTGACATGGCTGCTTCTGGATTTTCGTTTCCAATTCCTTTTTCTGTTCAATCAAAGAAAAAAGATGTTTTAAAAATCAATATTCAACTCATCGACAAAACGGCATACAACTATTTATCAGCAGCAAATAGAAATATTGGCCAATTCAGTGCCACTCCTTCCAATCCAACAGCCAATATTAGCAACGGTGCGTTGGGTTTCTTCAAGGCACATACGTCTCAGAAAATCACCTTGGTGGTGAAGTAATTTTTTTTAGGGATAATAGAGTTCCTACTTGGGATGATAGAGTTCCTACTCTGTGTATCGGGATGATAGAGTTCCAACTCTGTCGTCCTAGACCGTGAATTTATTATTATTCAGAACTCAATTTTCTTCTCAGAATAAAAAATTCCGCATTCTCTCCCACCCCACAGTATCAAAAAGCTACAAATTTATTCCTTTTCAGAAAAACCTTTTCGTTCATATTCCGTTTTAAAAGTAAAAATAAAAAAGTGAAAATGAATTCCACACAATATAAACATACCAACCAACTCATTTACGAGAGTAGTCCTTATTTATTGCAACATGCGCACAATCCAGTAAATTGGTACCCTTGGGGACAGGAGGCATTGGACAAAGCACAATATGAACACAAATTAATCATTATCAGCATTGGCTATGCGGCTTGCCATTGGTGTCACGTTATGGAGCATGAAAGCTTTGAAAGCGAGGAGGTTGCCAATCACATGAATGCCAATTTTGTATGTATAAAAGTGGATCGAGAGGAACGCCCAGACATTGACCAAGTGTATATGAACGCGGTGCAGTTAATATCCGGACAAGGTGGCTGGCCGCTCAATTGCATCACTTTGCCCGACGGACGCCCTATTTGGGGAGGTACTTATTTTCCAACACCAAATTGGCTGGATATGCTGGCGCAAGTTTCCAACTTTGTGAAACAAAATCCCGACAAGGCCGAACATCAGGCCAAAACACTTACCCAGGGCATTCAAAGCAGCGAAATGATTGTAGAGGAAGCCAACAAATCGAATGTTAGCCTAAACGATTTAGACGAGATTTTTGAGAATTGGAAGAGTGATATTGATTACTTGGAAGGCGGACATACACACGCTCCTAAATTTCCCTTGCCCATTGGTTATCAATTTCTGCTTCACTATTATTCTATTTCGCAAAATGAGGATGCTTTGAAAGCGGTAACTATTACCCTCGATAAAATGGCGGACGGCGGTATTTACGACCAAGTAGGCGGTGGATTTTCCCGCTATTCGACTGATACACATTGGAAAGTGCCCCATTTTGAAAAAATGCTCTATGACAATGCACAATTGGTGAGCTTGTATGCTGCCGCTTACCAACAGACTAAAAATCCTTACTACCAAACTATTGTGGCCGAAACAGTGGCTTTTATTGAGAGTGAATTGACTTCGGAAGAGGGCGGATTCTTCGCCTCACTCGATGCCGATAGCGAAGGCGAGGAAGGAAAATTCTATGTGTGGACAGCCACCGAATTGAAAGAAGTATTGGGCAAAAATGCTGATTTAATCATTGATTACTATAATGTTACCGAAAAAGGAAATTGGGAAAATGGAGTAAACATTTTGTTGAAAAAAGAAAGTGATAAAACCATTGCCAACAACTATAATATTACCGAAAGTGAATTGACGAAACGTGTGCTGGAAGCAAAAGAAAGATTGCTAAAAGAACGCTCCAAACGGGTAAGACCAGGATTGGATGACAAAATGCTTACCGCGTGGAACGGCTTGATGACGAAAGGATTGATTGATGCTTACAGGGCATTTAATGATAAAAAGTACCTGGATATGGCACTAAAAAATGCTGCATTTATCAATCAAAAATTAAAAACTTCCGATAACAGGCTGTACAGAAATTACAAGAACGGAAAAGCCACCATCAATGGTTTTCTGGACGATTATGCGTTTACGATTGAAGCGTTTATTGCCATTTACCAAGCCACTTTTGACGAAAAATGGTTGATACAGGCACAACAACTTACGGAATATTGCTTGGTACATTTCAAGGATGAAAGCAGCGGCATGTTTTACTATACTTCGGATGCGGATGCGGCTTTGATAGCCCGAAAAATGGAATTGTCGGACAACGTAATTCCGTCGTCTAACTCCGCTATGGCTAAGAATTTATATGTGCTGGGGCAGTATTTTTACAATGACAGTTACATTGAAATGGCAAAAAATAGGCTCAACAATATTCGGAAAAGCACAGCAACAGGCGGTACGTATTATGCCAATTGGGACATATTAATGGCATGGTTGGCAAGCGAACCATACGAAGTGGCCATTGTGGGGGAACATTGCGAAGCGAAAAGAAAAGAATTTGATACCTATTATTTGCCCAATGTGTTTGTGAGTGGCGGAATAACGGAAGGCACTTTACCCACACTCGAAGGCAGATTGGTGGCAGGCGAAACGATAATTTACGTGTGCCAAAACAAAGTGTGCAGCCTGCCTGTTAGAGATGTAGAGGTAAGCCCCACAACCCCCTCAGAAGGGGAAATAAAGGGCCAGGGTGCAATGAATTTGATTCAAAACCAACCTGTAAAATGAATTGAAAAAAGAACTAAAAAGAGACCCAATAACGCTTGCAATGGATAATACTCGGTTTTTAATAAATGGATCAAACATCCACGGTGTTGGGAATAATATATTGTCAAAAAGTTGTAGATTTACAAGTGAACTCAAATAAAATAGATTTAAACACGAAAAATAAACAAACTTCAACGCTCATGTAGGGGCTTTGGGAAATATTTCTATCATCATGAAAAAAATACTAATAGTAAACGCGCATCCTGAGGGAGCATCATTTTGCTCCAGTTTAAGAGATACTGCCAAAGAATATTTTATTTCGAAAGGTTACAAAGTAAAGGAAAGTGATTTATATGCTATGAATTTTGACCCTGTGGGAGGGAAAAATGATTTTAAGGCATTGACCAATAGCGAGTTTTTCAAATATCAAACCGAACAGCTCAATGCATATCAAAACGATGGGTTTGTAGATGAACTGAAAGCAGAAATGGAAAAACTGGAATGGTGCGACATGCTGGTTTTTAATTTTCCGCTGTGGTGGTTTGGCATGCCTGCCATTTTGAAAGGCTGGGTGGATCGCGTTTTTGCGATGGGATTTGTGTATGGAAATGGAAAAGGTGTGTATGAAAACGGCAGCTTTAAAAACAAAACTGCTTTTGCAACCCTCACTACAGGCGGCCCTGCACAAACTTATACCGAAAATAGCTCGAATGGCGACATTAATTCAATACTTTTCCCGTTGCATCATGGCATGTTTTACTTTGCAGGAATGACCGTTTTACCACCTTTTATTAGTTATAATCCTGTAAGAATAACGAACGAAGACCGATTGGCCGAAATTGAACGGTACAAAGTGTATTTGAGTAGGTTGGAAATGCTAAAACCTATTTATACGAATAGATAATCCCTTGAAGCACTTTAAATTAACCATTTATACTTCAAAATGTTTTATTTCTACTTTATTAAAATCAAGCTTGAAAATAACTAAACCAGAATTAATAGTTTAAAAATAGAAATAATACTTTCTGCACCATTATTGTTGTCTTTATATTGATTAAATTGCTACGCAATTTAAAATAAGAAGCTTAATATCCCGAGAATCGGGAGTCCACAGAAATACACTAAGTATAATTTTTAAACAAAATACAGCGCACTAAGTATAAAACATAAACGTTTTTAAAGAGAATCAATTGCAGATAAAAAACATTGATGTTTTTTCTTAGTAATCTATGTTTAACTTATATTTTTAGTGCCATGATAGCTATTGGTGCTCAGTCCCTTTAGTATCCCCCGATTTTCGGGATGTTCCATTAGTGGTAAATCTTAATTCTGTGTCCCGCCCGCGATAGCTATCGGGGGCTATCGTGGATTGAATACTATATTCTTTTAATCGATATAAACTCTTGTGTATAAAAATATTAAAAAACCGAACGAAGAATCCGATTGTGGCTAGCTCTTTAATGTGGGAAAGTACAATTATTGAAAATAAAAAAACGGACTTATACAAATGAGCTAAGTTCAACTCTTTCATTCATGAAGCCAAACACTTTTATTAATATACTGTTTTTCAGTAAGTTGCTGTAGCATAAACGATACTACAGTAGCTCTTGAGGTGGTGGGAGAACCTTTTATTTTTGTTTTTTCGCTACCATGATTTAAAATTTCGGAAATTAAATTATCATTCAGTTCACCTGGCCGAACAACTGTCCATTGAAGCTTGCTTTTGGCTATTCGTATTTCATTGGTATTGTGGTCGGATAGTGGAATGCGCATTATTATATCGGCAATAAAAATCCGAATTAGCAAAGGCATGTATGTTCTACTTTCCCCTGCACCCAGGCTGGAAAGATAAATCATTCGAGATACTCCTTCCTGTTCCATAGTTGAAATAATGTTATCAATACCACTAATTATTTTGGTAGCATGCTTGGTTAACGATTTGCCGCCAAGTGTTGAAATACAAGCATCTGAACCTGTAATGGCCTCTTTCAGCTTCTCTTTATCGTCGAGATTCCCTACTACTATTGTTAAGTTAGGGTGTGACTGCCTTATAGCACTTGCTTTGCGAATATAAGCAATAACATGATAACCTTTAGATAATGCATAATCAACCAACAATGATCCTGTTTTTCCACTTGCTCCAAATATTACTATTATCATAAAATCGCTAAGTTAAAATTATAAGTGTTTAATTATATTTTTATTGCTACAAGAATAAATTGCTCATAATCAGTAATTACACCTTCGGTTCTTTCTCTACTTAGTATATTATAGGTTTCGGCAGTGATGACCTCAAATCCAGCACTTTTAAACTGTTCGGAAAGTATATCGGTATCGAAACCACGATGCGGGATGGGTTCAAAACGGTGGAACGAACCATTTTCGGTTCTCAAATCGCCTATTACCACTATAGCGCCTTTATTGGTAATGGTAGCCAAATGTTGCAATGTTCTATCAATATCAGGCACATGATGCAAAGCCATACACGAAAATATCAAATCAATGTCTTTTTCTTTGTAATCGTAAACCTCGCCATGTACTATTTTTACTCTGCTATTTTCAGTCAGTTTTTGTTTTAGAACATCCAACATGGCAGCCGAAGTATCTTCAAAAACCACTGTGTCAACCATATTGGCTATTTGCAATCCTACAAGTCCTGTTCCTGCTCCTATTTCCAAAGCTTTCCAACTAGATATTGGATTTATTTTTCGTAACATTTCCGTAACAAAGATTTCTGTCATCTTTGTTTTTTGGGGCGTATCCCATTCGGCTGCACGGTGAGCAAAATTATCATTCATAAATCATTTTTTTTTATTTGATGAGTCCACTCCATCAAGAACCCAAATTAAAGAGTTAAACGCAAAGGTGCAAATTCAGTAAGCAGCAAAGAAATTAACTGATTAACTGATTCTAAACAAAATATAATTCACCAAAAAACTCGGGTCGGTGAAAATCGGGTTTCTCTGCTTTAATGGGACTCCAACTTACAAAATGTGGGGAATCGGTACCATCGGCACATTTATAAAAGTTTCCCAATAGTTTTTCAGGTAAATTAGCTGGATCAATTCCCATTAACGAAAATGGAATTTTCACGGTCAATTCCCATTCAAACATTCCTTCCAATTCTTTAAAAGCACGCCGCCCAATGGAAGGATAACGTTCTATTTTTTTCAAATCGGGTAATGAATAGTGCATAACATCGATACTTCTTCCTTTTCGCTTCCCGGCTTTGCAAGTACCAATACAATTAAATTCAAAATTCATATACTCTTCATTTTCAGGTAATTTACAGAAAAACTCCACACAGCTGTCTTCATGTACTGGATCCTGATCGTTGGAATAAATAGCTCGAAGCATGCTTCCATGCACATTGTATTTAATGAAAATACTATCTTCCGAACGGGCAATTGAGAAATAAGTTATTGGTCGGTATGGATATTCACGAACCCAATTTAGTATTTCTACAGTATCTCGCTTTCCAAAGTCATCCAATATATCTCCAGCCAATTCTAGGGTAGTATTGTTGAGCAATTCAATGTATGGAATATCAATTCTTTTTTTATTTTTCATAATTTGTAAATTTCTGCAATATTAGCCAATAATTCTGACAAACTGAAATTATTTAGTCCTTTTTTTTTCAAATCCATTGTATTTTAAATTTGATATTTCAAAACCATCCTTTTGATGTAAATCTGAAAAATGAATCAATTCAATGTTCCAGAATTTGGTCATTATTTTAGCTCTAAATAAATTCAGAAATTATTCTCATTATAAGAAAAAGAAAAAGGGCAAAACATCCAAATTGGTTGAATTGCCCTTTAAGCAAGAATTATATTGATTAAAATTAAGCTAAAGCCAATTTTTCAGATGTCGAAAAACCTTCTACTAATTCATCAATAATTTCTTTTACAGAAGTAATTTTAGTTGCACGATAAGCATTGCTACCTGCAAATGCATATCCTTTATCCATTTTACCTAGGTAGGCATTGTATAAAGTAACAATGATACAATAAGGTACTTTTTTGTAGTCGCAAGTATGCAAACAGTCGAATGGACATGATTTTGGCGCGGTAAGTCCTTGTCTAACTTTATCCAAAAACTCTCCTTTAAGAGCACGACCAGGCATGCCAACTGGGCTTTGAATAATTTCCACATCATTTTCGGTTGCATTCAGGTAAGTTTCTTTAAACTTAATATCGGCATCACATTCGTGAGTAGTAACAAAACGGCTAGCAATTTGAACTCCTTTAGCACCTAGCTGCATAATTTTATACACATCTTCGCCTGTATAAATTCCGCCGGCTGCTACTACTGGAATGTCCTGGTTGTATTTTTCTTCAAAAATAGCCACTTCTTTAACCACTTCAGGAACTAATTTTTCTAACGAAAAATTTGGGTCTTCAATTTGATTGGTTTTAAAACCTAAGTGACCACCTGCTTTAGGACCTTCCACCACCACTAAATCGGGCAAATAGTCGTAAAGAGTTTTCCATTTTTCACAAATAATTCGTGCAGCTCTAGCCGACGAAACGATTGGTACCAATTTAGTAGTACAATCTGGTGTACGATACTTTGGTAAATCCATTGGAAGTCCAGCACCTGCAAAAATCACATCTACCTTTTCGGCAATGGCAGTTTTTACCATATCGCTGAAATTAGTTAAAGCCATCATGATATTTACACCAATAATTCCAGATGTTTTTTCCTTGGCTTTTTTAATTTCTTCCCTTAATCCAATTATGCAAGCTTCCATATAGTCGGTTGACGTATGGCGATATATTAGCCCAAGACCTGCAACGGAAATAACGCCTACTCCTCCCTCGTTTGCAACGGCTGACGCTAATCCAGACAAAGAAATTCCAACACCCATTCCACCTTGTATTATTGGTAGGCGAGCAGTCAAATTTCCGATTTTCAAATTGTTCATATTACACATTTTAGTAATTAGTGTGCAAATATACGCATTATTGGGCTAACAAATTGCAGTAGATTGAGTATAGTATTATATTTAACGAAATTCTGTGTCTTTATTTTTAGTTTTTGTATTTTAATAAAAGAAATTCTCATTTATGAACTTTTTTATTTCTATTTTTAAATTTGTTGCAATAAATAATCACTCCAATTATGTTTAAATCAACTGAGCACTAAATTAACAATGTCGAGGTCGTTTTGTTATAAATTAAATGTATCTTTGAGACCCTTTGAAACGAGTAATTGGAACAATTATTTTTCATGAAGCTGGTTCAAAATTTTGAAGGAAATAGAACTAAAATTCACATACAAATGCTTAAATATCCAATACTAAAATGAACTTTACATCCATAGATTTTGAAACGGCTCATGCCAATTATCCCTGTGAAATTGGATTGACAAAAATTGAGAATGGACAAATAACAAACTCCAAATCATGGTTAATTAAGCCGGCTTGTTTTCCTTATATGAATCCTTGGTGCCAGAAGGTGCATGGCATTTCTGCTGCCAATGTAGCCAACTCATTAACGTTTGAGGAGCATTGGTCAGAATTGAAAATGTGGTTTGAAGATACTACTTTGGTGGCTCATAATGCTGCTTTTGATATGCGAGTATTGCGTGCAGCTCTTGAGTATTATGATTTAGCGATACCAACGGCCGATTATTTTTGTAGCATTAATGTTTCCCGAAAAACGTGGAAACATCTTACAAGTCACTCACTTGAATCTGTTTGCGATTTTCATAACATACGTTTTAACCATCACCGTGCAGGCGATGATGCAAAAGCATGCGCTATTATTGCATTAAAAGCTTTTGAAACTATACAAGCGCAAAGCCTCGAGGATGGTTTGAATAAATTGGGCATTGTGCTTAAAAAATTATAAATGCTATACAAAAGTTATATATTAACCCAGTTTTAAACAATAATGTAATTTATTTTCTATTAATCAAAATCCCCAAAATTGAATGTAAAACTTATTCACAATCCAATTCATCCAACAAAAAAAAGAAAATGCAAAAAGGTCGGAAAGAACAATTCTTTACGACCTTTTTATTTCTAAACCAATTCTTTATGACTATTCAGATACTTCAATTTTCAAAATTTTATCACCCTGACGAATTGCATCAATAACATCTAATCCTTCTACCACTTTGCCAAAACAAGTGTGTTGACGGTCCAAATGAGACGTGTTTTTGCGTGAATGGCAGATAAAAAACTGAGATCCACCCGTATTGCGACCAGCATGTGCCATAGAAAGTACACCTCTGTCGTGATATTGATTGGCACCATCGAGTTCGCAAGGAATGGTATAGCCAGGGCCACCTGCACCATTACCTTTTGGGCATCCGCCCTGAATCACGAAATCTGGAAGAACGCGATGAAAAGTTAGACCATCGTAAAAGCCACTAGAAGCCAATTTGATGAAATTTGCTACTGCCAATGGAGCATCTTGACCGAAAAACTCAACTTTCATATCTCCTTTTTCAGTACTAATTTTTGCTGTTTGCATGATTATTTTTTTTTACAATTTTTTTTTGATTTCGAAGTTGCAAAGTTCGTCATCTTTTTGGTTATATCCAAATTTGCTGAATTTTATTCATAATATTTAGTGTATGATGAAAACGAATGCAGTGCAATCATTATAATAAAAAAAAAGCCTTTAGCCCCAAAAACGGAATGAATTGAGGGGAATGAAATAACCAACGTCAATTTTGTTTCATTCCATTTCTACGTCCTAATTTTCTTTAGAGTTACTAACTATCTACCCATGGAGTACTCTACATCCCGCCCTTGCGGGACTATAAATCATGCCCTGAATACGAAAGATTAAAGCTTTTATTGATAATAGGAAAATCTGATATTTCGTTATTTCTGACACACAGAGCCAACGCCAACCAATTGTGAAACGAAGGATCTTTGATTTTGTAAAGCATCAATTCTCCTTTTTCGTCGGTTAAAGCACAGTGGCAAATTTCTCCCCGCCAGCCTTCAACCAAGGATAGGCAGAAAGAATTTGGTTGAGGGTTTTGCAATTCCTTAAATGGAGTTTCAACAGGCACTTCTGCAATTAACTGCCTAATATAATGGATGGATTGTGCCACTTCTTGGCGGCGAATTTGCACCCGAGAATAAACATCTCCGTGGCGCTTGATAATCGGCTCGTGATTTAATTTGGTATATAAACAAAATGGATGCGACGAGCGAATATCTCTATTGAGATTGGTCATACGAGCTGCCATACCTACAACGCCAATGGATATTGCATCAGCATTGGAGACCAAACCGGTTCGTTCAAAACGCGATAATGCGCTGGGTAATGAAAAAAGTTTTTCTGCCATCTCGTTGAAATCTGGTTCGAAAACATCCAATACATGACTTAATCGTTCGGCCAAAAGCGGGGTAAATGGAAACTGGTTTCTTCCAGGCCTAATGAGCCCTTTTGATAGACGATTTCCGCCCCACTCCTGAAGAAAATTCACAATTGGTGTGCGTAATCTTCCAAACACCGCACTCCCCAATTGATAGGCAATATCGGTACATAGTCCGCTCAAATCGCCCACGTGAATGGCTACTCTTTCCAGCTCTAATGCCAATGTTCGCGAAAATTCTATATCGACAGACGGCTTATAATTGCACAAACTTTCGTATCCATTTGCAAACGCCACACTGTGACCAACCACTGTATCGCCCGCAATACTTTCGGACAAAGTGGCTAGTTGGAGCAGGTTCTTTTTTTCGACAAATAGCTGTTCAATGCCCCGATGCTGGTAGCCCAACTGAATTTCGAGGTGTAGAACCTGTTCACCATTGCAAATAAATCGGAAATGCCCAGGTTCGATAATGCCAGCGTGAATAGGGCCAACGCCAACTTCATGCAGCTCCTCACTGTCAATAGTATAGAACGGATAATTGGCAACGATTTGTGATTGGTCGTCGCGATTGATGGCATAACGCACTGGCTTCAACCAAGGATGATCAATGTAGTTGATACCGAAATTTTCATGAATTTCGCGCTCAAACTTTTCAAAGCACAACAACTTTGCTGTGAGTGATTCAAGCTCATGCGCTTTGTGAACCAAGCATGTAGATACATAAATTTCGTGAGTGGCATCATCGGCAATGCAACAAATAAGTTTCACGTTATTGCCCACTTTATAACCGAAATAATTCACGCAATGTCTTTCAACTTTTCCCATCACCAAATCGATGTTCATGTCGTAAAAAGCTTCATAATTACTTTCTGGAATGGAGGAAAGTAAAATGCTTTGATTGTTTTTTATGCTGATGTAGTTCATAATAAATCAATTAATAATTAAAAATTAAAAATTAAAAAATTGTTTGAAATTCTTTCATTATCCAATTACCTCATTATCCCATTACCATGCATTTCATACATGGCTAATCACATTTAACCACGTTGTGGTTTTTCATTTCTTACAGTCTTACATTTTTTTCATTCTTACATTATCCTATTATCCCATTATCCCTCCCATTAACCCATTATCCCATTTTTCAATGCGCCAGCAACTTAATGCTTTCATTTATTAAATCAACAAAAATCATAGGCGGATTCAGACCCAAATAGGCTGCACCACCTAATAAAATAAACTGCGAAGCTGACCGCCAAGGGTTAACATGCGGAACTGTACTTTCGTCGAAATTGACAACAGGGATAAATAATATTTTAAATATATTTTTGGCAAATGCCCACATAATGAGTGTTAATAGCAAAAGTACTACCAACATTAAAATCAACTGATTGGCTTCGAACATGGAACGGAAAATGAGAAATTCGCTCACAAACATTCCCGAAGGTGGCATAGCGGTTGCACTTATGAAGGCCAGCAGTAAAACGATGGCTCCCGTGGTATTGTATTTAAAATAATTACCCAATTGATAAATACTCTTGTTTTTATATACTTTATATATTTGATTGTACTGAAAAAACAGACTTGATTTTACAAAAGAATGGAGTACAATATGCAGTATGGCAGCATAATAACCAATACCGCCAGCCGCAATACCCAGCATTACCAATCCCATGTGTTCCACGCTCGAATAAGCCATTAATCGCTTGATATTCTTCACTTTTATCATATAAACTGCTGCAATAAATATGGATAGAAAAGCGGCTATTCCCACCACTAAACTTGCCCAATGAAGTAAAGGTGTGTTGGCCACGATGACATAAATGCGGAAAATACCCACAAAACCCATGCACATTACTATGCTCGAAAGTAAGGCAGCTGCAGGGCCAGGCGCTTTGTCCTTGGCATCAACACCAGCTGTAAACATGGGGAAAAGTCCGAGTTTGGCAGTAAAACCAGTGAATATAAAGAGAAATG
>JAIFKQ010000143.1 GCA_020049515.1 Paludibacter sp.
TGAAAAAAAGTATGAATGCCGTAATGATTCAGCAGGGATTATCACAAAGCCAACGCTTGACCGAGCTGAACCAAATGGCAATTACACAAATTAAATCTCTTCTGGGAAATAAAACGCTCAAAGAACTAAAAAACAAATAGTAACGGTTTAAACGCAAAGAAATACTATCTTTGCAATTCATTATAACATCTCGCCCGCTGTAGCGACAGCGGCATTACATATTATCAAAAGCGTTAGCTTTTATTCCTGTATATGAAACTTCGACACTTTCAAATTGCAAAAATGGAATAAGTTAGTAAACGCCTGCGCCTAAGGCGTGGGCTTTAACTTATTACTTTTGCACGGCAGTCGAAGGCCTCATATGCGTGATACAGTTATTGTTCACGCTTTTTTTGTGGCGTAAAGTGAAGAAAATAATATACAGGGAAAGCCGAAACCCTTGACAGTAGGCGAAATTATAAAACAAATAATTATGAAATCAAAAGGAATAGCCTATTTATTATGGCTACTTAGTATCTTTGGCGTACTAGGTTTTCACAGATTCTATCTAGGTAAAATTGGAACTGGAATTCTCTGGTTCTTTACTGGTGGTCTCTTAGGTTTGGGGGCATTAATCGATTTATTTACACTTGGTGGAAAGGTGGAACAATATAACACCAATCAAGAATTGAAAACACTTCGTAAAACTGCAAACGAAATAGGTAAAATGACTATGCATAAAATGTCTCAAAAAAATCAATAGTGAAAATTGGATTATGAAAATCAAAAATTTTACAGACAAATTACTAAAAGGATTCGAAAAAGAAATAACTGATCAAGTGTTTCTATATATTGAATCAAATAAGGAATTGATGCATGATTATCTGCTTACAGTTACAGAGCAGACTGAACTGAAAGTTGTTAACAGTCAGATTGCTCAAGCTATTGGAAAACGGTATGGTCTATCAGTTAATGGTAATAAAAACAATAAACCTAAAAGTAAGTTGATACAAGGTTATGAAGAATTTGAATTAACTAAATCAAACTGATTATGAGACGAATACTAATTAAGATATCACTAATACTGCTTATTTCGGTATTAGTAGTTGGCTTTGCCACAGCAAAAAATCAAAAAAAAGTTGTTCAAAAGAAAAAAACCGAATCGTATTTTAAAATAACTCAAATTATAGATCATGGTTTTAGGGTACTAGACGATGGCGACACATTAAGTGAAATTCCTAGTTATATTTTTGAGTTTGAAGTGTTAAATAACTCAAATTTGACAATTACCGAGTCTAAGTTTAATGGTTATATTTTTGTCCCAAATTCAGATTATTCCGTTTATTCAATTTCATTTCATGCTTCTTCATGTCATTCTTCAATAGCAAAAGATAATTGGAATCCAAATACAAAAAGAACCATAAATATTATTATGGATACCCCAGTTTTTGCAGCTAATCAAATGTTCTACGCAGATTTTAAACATACTCCAGAAACTGCTACTTTGGAAATAAAATTTGATGGAGGAAATATTGATAAAGTTATAGAGAGTTATTTAATTGACAAATTTAATATAATTGAAGATTGGAAAGAATATCAAAGAAAAATTGGGTTGAGACAATAAAAACCCCTAAAAAAAAACAGCGAGAAATCTGAAAATCGACAAGAGTATGAATATAATTAAATTCAAAAAAATGAAAAAAGCAATGACAATTTTTGGAGTGATATTAGTAGTTTCTGTAATTCTTATAAGTTGTGGAGACAATAAAAAAAATGACCAAACCCAATCGAATGATTCAACTTCGAAGGCAGTAAATTCTGATAGTATTGTTAAAGAGGAATTAAGTCGAAAGAAAAGCACTTTGACTAATTTAAAAGGGGAACACAAACTTAGTTCAATTTCTGGATTTATGGGTGCAAATACAATGGCGGACTACTTTATTGAGAACGGTAAATGGACTGCATCGGAATCTTCAATTTCAGGAGGAATGCGTGAAGGAGGCGATATTGAATTATCAAAGGATGATTTAAAAAAACTGCAATCAATGAAAATAGTTATTTCAGAAGATCTATCATTATCACTTTTCTGTAATAACAAAGAATACTTTAAAACACCTTATCAAGAAGACGGATTAAGTTTTTTTCTTAAAAAATCACCGAAAGATTATGAATCACATATGTCCATAAATCTTAAGTCTAACTCTACATTCATTGATGACGATCTTTATTTATATACAAAAGATAATGTAAAAGAACCCGAAATTAATTACGTTGATATCGTTCAAATTGCAGCAGATGTAGTTGTAATAAAATATAATACTAAGACTAATGAATTTGAGATGGATTTATTTTGTGGAGATTGTTGTAATAACTCATCATATACATTTAAGTAAACCAGTCCTGTTCCTCGTAGCGTACTATATTCGCTTTGCATAGCGTTTTCGCTATGTCGTGTTAGAATGAAAGCTCTAGCTTTCAATTTTAAATTCCCGTTTGGAGTATCCGTATAAACAACATTTTTTATTTAAACACAAAAATACATTATGAAAGTAAATATAACAAATTTAGGTTTAGCAATACTAATGATTTCATGTAATACAAATGGAAGCAAAAAAAATGAAAGTGCTATTCCTGCAGTAGATTCTCTATGTCCTAGAGTAGATTCACTAAATCCAATGGATGATGTCTACCCCTATCCAGATGATGAATTATCAATACAAAATGCTGAAATTGGTGATTCGATTAGATTTGAGGATTCGGAATGGATTATTGTTAGTGCATATGACAATGGAAATACATTGAAATCAAATAATATGTTCAAAGATGATGCATCAACTGACGGTAAATATATTACCATTTGTTATAAAGTGAAAAATACAACTAATAAAGAAGTCAAGACCTTGGAAACTCCAAAACTTATAGATTCACAAGGCAGGGAGTACAATGAATATGAGAATCAGACATTCTACATTCCCAAGGATGCTGAAGAATTTAAATATGCACCTTTGCCACCAAGCATAACAAAGGAATTCTATTCGATTTTTGAAGTCGCAGCTGACGCAACGGATTTAAAATTCCAAACATTTTCATTTATTGAAAATGGTGGTGTAATTCTTGTAAATATAGGATTCTAATCCTCCGTTAGTTGTAGCGTAGCACTTTTTGTTCGGCAGAGCATTTTTCGCTTCGTCGGGTTAGAAGAAAAGCTCACCGAAAAATCGGCATGTACCACGCTGTTTGACGACTAAAACAAAACAGAAAAATAGGGTCGCGGAAAGATTAACGAAAAGAAAATATTATCTTTGGAGAGTCCTAAAAACAAAAAACCCGGCTTCATCACCAGCATAAAAACTGGGAGAGGAATCACCGGGACTACGGCACAAAGATACAAAGAAATATGGAAAACAATACAATTATCGAGAGAATTATTTCGAAGGAGCGTTTACAACCCTATTTCACTCACCACAAGAACGATCAAGAGAAAGCCATTCAGCACTATAAAAGCAATATTCTTGTTTCCGAAGCATTTTACCCACTATTGTCTATGCTCGAAATTGGACTGAGAAATTCCATTGATTTCCAGTTAACTCTAAGATTCAATGACAAGAATTGGTTTGAGAATCATGAATTCATTAAAGTTGCTTCAAGATTCCAAATTGACAGAATTTCAGATGCAAGGTCAAATATTCTATCTGAAAAGAAGGAAATAACTTCTGGTAGAATAATATCTGAACTATCATTTGGTTTTTGGACATCATTATTTGACACTAAATTTGAAATGACTCTTTGGAAAACTCTTCGACTTGCATTCCCAAACTGCCCAAAAGAAATTAGAAAGCGGAGAACCATGAGTTCGAAGTTTAATTCAGTTCGTAAACTGAGAAACAGAATTTTTCATCATGAAGCTATAACCTGGAATCTCGATGTAATACAGGAATATGAGAAAGAAATTTTGGAAGCATTGGACTGGTTAAACAAAGATTTAGTAAATTGGCTGGAAGGACTTAATCATCTAGCCAACGTAATTGAGAAAAATAGAAAACATATTGAATAACAACAAACTACAGGCCATAACACACGTCTATGTACATCTGGCGGATGCTGTGCAATTGGCAGGTTTGGCTCCCGCATTCAACTTGTCGTTTCACGACAACGATGCTCCCGCAAGCCACCAATGCCCATAGTCTCAGTCGTTAGGCGGCACCATAAAAAAGGACACATCCACACAAGAACAATTCCTCAAACTTAACACAATGGTATTATTTGAGGAATTTCACTACCTTTGTCGTTTAAAATTGAAAATGATCTTATGCTCAAAATTTCAAGAAAAATAGAACTTAACAAACTTCTTGTTCTAAAGGACAAAAATCTTATAAAAGTTGTAACGGGTGTTCGCCGTGCCGGTAAATCGACTTTACTTCAACAATTTCAAGAGCTCTTAAAGGCAAAAAATCCGAATGTGTCGATTATTTCCATAAACATGGATTTACCCGAATTTCGTTTCCTTGCTGAGAAAAACTGGAAAGAAATTTACGATTATATCAAAACGTTGTTGCAAGAAGCTGTAACGAATTATGTTTTCATTGACGAAGTTCAGAATGTCCCCGGATTTGAAAAGCTGCTTGAAGGATTATATGTTACACCGAACATAGATTTGTATGTTACAGGCTCTAACGCTTACCTTTTATCCAGCGAATTAGCAACGATACTAACAGGAAGGGCGTATGAAATAAATGTTTTACCGTTCTCATTTGCCGAATATTTGGAGTATACAAAAAAAACAGCAAATTCGGACCGTGCTTTTGCTGATTATATGCGAACAGGAGGTTTTCCCGAATCTGTTGGATTTATAGAATCAGGGGAAAGTTATGCATACGAATATCTGAAAACAGTTTTTCGAAACATTTACGAAAATGACATACAAAAAAGACATACAATATATTATGAAACGTCCTATAACGAAGTTGTTCATTTTCTGATTGACAGTATAGGCTCAAGTGTTTCGGCAAGAAATATTGCAAAAGTTCTTACTGCAAACGGAAAAAAAATAGATAATAAAACAGTATCAAGGTACATTGACACACTCGTGGAATCTTATCTGTTTTATAAAGTAAACCGATACGACATAAAAGGAAAACAGCATTTGGCAACTCAGGAAAAATACTATCTTGTAGATTTAGGTTTAAGATATGCACTGCTAGGGAAAGAACTTACAGCAGATGCAGGACATTTATTAGAAAATGTTATTTATCTTGAATTGCTTCGCCGAAATTATCAAATCTGGATAGGAAAAACAGATAATCTTGAGGTCGATTTTGTTGTCCGTGACAAAGATGGTTATACACAATATATTCAAGTAGCATATACGGTAAAAGAGAAAACAACACTTGAACGTGAACTCGCACCGTTTAATAAAATTCCGGACTTCAACGAACGATTACTGATTACAATGGATTACGAAACGGGAAACCATAACGGAGTGAAACAAATAAATGCAATTGACTGGTTATTAAATAATAAAAAGAATTGAAAAACAGAAATGGCGACCGCCTAATGACCATAAATTGATAGAGCTGAAAATAATGTCGGATATAGTGGTGGAATATGAAGAAACTCATTATCCTATTGGTATGCCGTCTCTTGC
>JAIFKQ010000202.1 GCA_020049515.1 Paludibacter sp.
AGCAGTTCTTTTTTCCATTCAGCAATTGTCAGCCCAGTTTTATGGGTAACGCTTCTTTTCATAGAGTTTACTGACCCAAAACCACAGGATTGAATAAACGATTCATAAGAAGATTTTGGGTTTTGAAGTATCGCTTTTTCCAACTCTGCCATGCGAAAAGTGTTTACAAACGAACAAAAATTCTGGTTGTAAAACACGTTTATGAGCACTGAAATGTAGGTTCTGTTGGTGCCCACTGCATTTGCCACATCCATGATATTCAGCTGATTATTTAGATATATTTTATCAACTTCAAACAATTGAATTATTTTCTGATGCGCTTTTTTCTGATTGTATTGTGAAGTTTCCACCGTTTCCACCTCATAATTGTTTTGAACATCTTCCATGTCGAAAGTCGGATTGACGGGTTTCTGTTTCAATCCCATGTACCCAATAAAATATAGGGTGGCTGCAAAAATAGACCAAATGACATAAATGATTATTTCTTGCGTGATTATAAAATACCGACCCACAACTGCCGCCACAAAAGTGACCACACACACCACAAGGATGCTGTGGCTAAGCAGCTTGGCGTTATTGGTGCTCCCGTCGTTTATATCAGAATAGTACTGTTCGGCCCTTGTGCCGTATTTTTTTAGTAATAAATAACTGCCAATGTACGAGGCTGCAATTAAGAGCAAAAATTGTATGTAAGTTAACTTTCTCAAAATACTCAAGATATAAATTGCAGATGATTCAGGAAATGCATGGGGATTATAGAGCCATGTTCTGTATTCAATTTTGGGGGCAAAAAGGACGGCAATACCATATAAAATGGGAATTAGCGTTGGAATAATCAGGTATTTTTTATGCACTTTTATTGAGAACTTATCATCGACAGTTAGCAACCGGAAATAGATATAGAAAATAGGAAAAATAAGACTTCCTACCAGCTGAAGGGGCACGTCGAAATAAGGGAATAGCTTAGGCAAAGGGGCAAAGTACATAAAATGTACTGCAAAACAAAAGAATGGAAATAGCATAAATTTAGCCAAATAGCCTCGTGGTACGCTGTGATTTGTTTTGTCACCCGCCAAGGTAATTGCCCAAAACAAGGATATAAATACAGGGGAAAGAAGGAATATAACTCGAATCATTGATCTGTAATTTTTTTTTTATGTTACAAAGATAAAATAAATATTTTTAATTATACATTTCTGCTGAAAATTCTTTTTTTTATTTTAAATAGATTTGATGATTTTCACTCGAAAAATAATTCACAAGTGTTTGAAAAAGCGCCCACCGTTGCTTTGCACATTTAACACACTTAATGAAACGGAATTTTAACAGATTGACAGTGAATCGTTACAATTAGCACAAAATACTGTTTAAATTGCCACAGCGTATTTTTTTTCTGCTACAAGTGGACCAAAATCGGTCTGTCAATTTACGTTTTGGACGGTAAAATTATATGAATTGGACGGTAAAATTTTACGAATTGGACGGTTGTAAGAAAATATAAGTGTGATATTTGCAAATCAAACTATTTACTGAAATTACAATTCATGACTAATATTCTAATTTTATGAAAACACTACAAAAATTACATTTGTCATTATTATTATCATTCAAAAGTGATGCTAAAACAACCAAATCAACTGGTTCGCATTTTTTATTTTCGTGTAGTCTGGTCATCCTGTTTTTGGCTTCATTACAAGTAAAGGCAAACACGTATTTTAAACCAGAAAGCACTAGCCACTTATCAGCAACTCTACCTGGTTCAACTCTTAGTTATAGTTATGTAGATTTTAAAATACTGGCTTATGACTATAATGGAGAAGAGGACCGTATGCAAGAATGTAGCATTTTAATTAATGAGGGAAATAATGAGTTCACAAAGATATTGAGTTATAAAGTAGGCAATAATGCTAGCTACGATAACTTTACTCCTGTAAATGACTACAATGCTGGTTTTGCAGTAAAATTGGATAATTCTTCATCAAAAGATTTAAGATACACAAACATCAGGTGGTATTATCCGCAACGATTAATTGAAAAAATGGTGACTTTTAGAGTCAATTATTGGTGGAAACTAAATTGGTATCATTCGGACGATGTTGACTATATAGGCACACACGACGACTTGAAGATACAATTGCCCGTTTTTACAGCTGATACAATTGTAAATCCAGCACTAAAAGTAGTGGATGGCACTACGGATGGTAAATGGTTTGATTTTTCATGGGACTCCTATTCATCGTATGGTGCAGGAACTACCACAAGACTTGATTTATATTCAGATGCTAATTATTTAAATAAAATTTTTGAATCAACTACAACAAATGGTGTTGCAGATAAAGCCAGGTTAACACTTTTGGGATTAAATCAAGTAAATACTGTATGGCCCAAAACAGTGTACACCAATAAATCAGACCTTGAATTTAAAGTGTATGAGTATAAGATGGATGCTGTTTCTGTGGCTGGATTTGCATATCCAAAATCCAATAGTATGCAATTTGATGCTTGCAGCAAAAAAGCCACCCTCTCTTGGACCATTGCCAATCCTAAAACCATTGATGTAAAATCGAAAATATATATTTTCAGAAAAAGAAAAGATGCAAGTATTTACACACTTATATCGAGTGGATTAGCAAACAATATTGTTAAGTATGAAGATACTGACGCTTCATTGGAATGGGATACTCAATATGACTATATAGTACGATCGTGTCCTGATTTTTTATCAACTAGTGCGGTGGAATTTACAAATACTTCGGCAATTTACTATATGCCGGAGCTAATAGTAAAGTCGGAAATTACAACCACGCGGCAGAATATAGATTTTAGCAGTTTTACGGCCACAGCTCATATTGCAGAAGAACCGAAAATTGCTAATGTAGAATTGTCATGGAAAGCAACCTGGTGTACCAATAATCCTCAATACATTAGCATTGTGCGGGTGAATACATTAAACCCTTTGGATATTTTTTCGCAAGAAGTACTAGGTAGTTCGTTGAAGTTTGTTGATACAAGTGTAAAAGACCGCACGCCTTATAGATATTGTTTGATAGCGAATAATAGTGGACGGTCAGATTCAAGCAAATGGGCAGATGCCAATGTAGTAGATCAGTGCAAGTTCATAAGTCTCACAACCACCAAAGGGGTATTGAATGACCGAGTTAGGCTATCATGGCAGATAGACAAACCGTTGTTGAATACCAAATTTGTTATATCCAGAAAAATATATGACAACAATTCATCTTTGTTTAATTATGAAATTATTGCAGAAAAACAATCAACTAATAACATTGACAATTGGGAAGATTTATCAATATCTCCAGGAATTTTATACAAATACAAAGTTGAATCCTATTATCAACCAGCCACGGGATCGGCAATAATAACAAGTACTGCCGACTCTGTAGGGTTGGGATTTAGCCAGCCCATAGGTACTATTAGTGGCAATGTGGTTTTTGGAACAGGCACCTCGGTAGAAGGAGTAAATGTGTCGGTTGAAAACACAAATGCAGAACAAAAACTTTATAAAAGCATCGAATTCAACACTACCGATGCTGGCAAGGGAGGGATTCTTAAATTCAACAAGCCATTAAGACACGGCTGTATTGCCAATGGATTTACATGGCAAGCTTGGATAAAAGCGCCAAGCCGAAGTCTGTCAAATGCTACTATCTATGAAATGATGGGCGAATATTCCATTCAAATGAATGAAAATAAAATCAATATATTTATCAACGGAAATTCTACAACAACTCCGCTTATAAGCTCAGATATTAGCTCAATTAACTCTAATCAATTCTTTCAACTATCTGTGAGCTACAACAAAAGTACTAATTATCTGAAACTTTATAAGAATGGTGTAGCAACAGACAGCGTTAAATTGACAGCCACTTACGCTCATAGTGGCAGTTCTAGTATCGCTTTAGCAAAATTAGCCTCATCATACCAAGTGGATGGAAAGAATTTTTTGGGCAATATAGATGAAATGCGCTTGTGGAACAGGGCATTGACAGCTAAGGAAATAAGCTCCAATTATGATCGTTACCTTGCAGGTTCGGAAACCGACTTGATTGGATATTGGCAAATGGACGATGGGGTTAACATTTTTGCCTTCGACAAATCGAATGTCAGCAAAAGTTACAACGAAAATCACATAACGTTAATTGGCGCATCATCTTCGGATACAGTGCCAGCACTTACGCAACTAAGCATAAAAGCTACTACCGACAAAAATGGCAATTACCTTATTCAAGGAGTACCATACAAAGGTAATGGCTCTACTTATAGCGTTGTGCCGGCATTGGGCACCCATGAGTTTGAACCTAGTAGCCAGCAAATTTACATTGGAGGGTCCAGCTCGGAAGTTCAAAGTAAAATCAGCTTCAAGGACATTTCTTCGTTTACCATTAGTGGATATATTTACTACGAAAACACAACTTATCCAGTTGCAAATATAGAGTTTTTGGTTGACGGAAACGTATGCACAAGAGAGAACAAAAAACTTTTGACAGATGCCAATGGGTTTTATGAAATTGACGTTCCAATTGGTGAGCACAAAATTAGTTTATTCAAAAGTGGACATACCTTTATTGATAGCGACCCAATGGCCACATTAAAGATGGACAAAAAATACAATTTCAAGGAAAACAAAACCAATATTAATTTTACCGACCTCACTAAAGTAACTTTGGTGGGCAGGGTGGTGGGCGGTGCCATACAATCAGCAAAACCAATTGGTTTTAAACGAAGTGTGGCAAATATAGGCGTGGCAAAATTGAAAATACAACCCAAACTAACAGCCTATCAATTAAATTCTTCTACTATCGACTCACTTGTTTTGACTAATAATTATTCAAAAATAAATAGTATTTCAAAAGTGGCCCCAGGAAATAATATTATCAATATTACAACCGATGAAAGCACAGGTGAGTTTTTGGTGCAGGTGCCTCCAGTACCAATGAAAATAATAGATGTACAGACAATTGGACTTGACAAATCGGCATTTAAGCTAGAGAAGCAACCGATGATTGACATGAATCCAATTATTGTACAAATTGATACCATTCATTCGGGAACAAAGATTGTAGATGAGAAATCTGTAACAGTAATTGATACTTGTAAATACAACCAGAGAATATATTTAACTTATAAAGTGCAAACTCCTGTATTCACCATTCAAGATAGAAATTACAGTTACAATGCTTATGGTGATACTATTTATAATTACGTGGATCCTAATAATAGCGAAGATAACACTTCAGCACCTATATTTACAACAGAAACAACAGAAACAGCAATAGACAGCGTAATTTACAAATTGGGAAGCCCTGTATTTACACAAGGAAATATCTACCGTTACAATGTCGAAGCGTATGAAAAATATGATCATCCTATTAGCAAGGCAGTTGACAAGGTGCCATTAAGCAATAAGATATTTAATATTGAGAATAAATTGAGCTTAGACCCTGCGTTAACAGAATATGCGCTAGATTCAACGGGTAACTTCATTTACAGCTTCACTGCCGGCTTGCCTGTATTAATATCCCCATATACTATGGGTATGACGGCTACATTGGATTATGATGACGGTACAGTGTCATGGAAAAATGGCACACAAGTTGGCATCAGGGGCATTGTATTGGGTGCTGCACCAGTGGGTGGCGTCGATTTCATTACAAAAGGACCTGATAAAGTGATAGCAGTTTTGCGCGACCCACCAGGCACTAATAGCTTTGCAAGTTTAGAAAAAGGATCAACGATAACAAACACGCGTACTTATAAAGGCATAGGTACAGAATCTACCGGACATAAGTTTATTGCAAACTTAGGTGGCAGTATGAAATTGTGTTTTGGAATGATGGAAATTGACAATAAATTAGACATTGGAGGGGGAATAGAGCAGTCGGTGAAAGGATCGGATGCAACTTCGCGTAAGGAAACATTCACAACCTCTGAAACGATAAGTACCTCTGCCGATGCAAATTATATTGGTGCCAAAGGTGATGTTTATATCGCTAATTCATCCAATATAGGTTTTGCAAAATGTAATCAATTAGGGCTTAAACCAGTGGTGGATAAACTCGAGTTTACTCAAAGTACAAGCTACTTTTTTATTCCAATGGGCGATTCTACCTCATTCAGGTACACACAGAATCATATAGTTAGCAAATTGTTACCAACACTTCGCGCTATGAGAAAATCGGTATTGAAAACTGTAACTGACACAACTGTTTACAACAAAGGCAACAGATCTATTTATCTTACAAAATTGGACTCGACAGATTTGAGTTATGGACAAAAAGGGACTTATAATTGGGTGAAACCAACTTCTTTTGCTACCGTATTGATAGATTCTGTATTGTTTTACAGCAATGAAATAAACCAATGGGAAAACATAATTCTCAATAATGAAAAAGAAAAAATTTGGGCTACCGGCAAAACTCCTGTTGGAAACAATAGTACAATAAAATATGACAAACTTAATTTGTCGTATGATGCAGGAACTGTATTGTCTAAGTCAATTACCAGAACTTCCAATTGCGTAACAACTAACGAAGTAGCTTGGGATATGCAAGCTGTTTTCACATCCGAATTGGGGCTGACAGTCAATGAATTTGGATTTACTATAGAAAACAGTGCTAAAGTTGGTGGTGGGGAGGAAAAAACTACTTCTACCGAAAATGAGAACTCAATAACTTATAAATATACTTTAGAAGATGCTGATGCTGGAAACTATTTTTCGGTGGATGTATTTACGCCTCAGTCGCAAACTGTTATTGTGAAGCCAAAAACAAATTTCAACAAAGAAATAACAAGTTATGTGGTTTCGAATGTAGAACAAGAAGGTGGACCTATTTTTGTAACACGCGGTGGTGCCACTTCATGCCCTTATGAAAAAAGCGACATGAGCCTATTTTATAAAAACGCATCGAAACAGCCAGAGGCTTTGAGTACTGCTACTGTTCAGATTGAAAAACCGGGTATTGAAGTGCTTATTCCTACAGTTTCGGGCATTGCAAGTGGCAAGAAAGCTTCGTACGATGCTGATTTGAAAAACTTATCAGAATCCAACACATCTTCATGGTTTCAATTGTATGTCGATTCTAAGACAAATCCTAAAGGTGCAATAATAAATATTGACGGTAATCCGCTTACGGAACCACGCTTGTTTTTAATTTCACCAAAAGCATCATTGCGCAAATCAATTCAAATCACTCAATCTAGTTTAGATAATTTGAATTTCGATGGTATTCGTCTTGTATTTCAATCAATTTGCGATACTACTATTAAAGCCAGTGCGCTTATTTCGGCAAGTTTTGTGCCTTCGTGCAGCGATTTAACTTTACAGATAGATGACAGGACACTCAATTCGGAAACTGGAAGTACCCTTAATGTTATTATAAAAGATTTCGACAAAAATTACAAAAACTTTGGTGGTATCCGATTGCAATACAAAGGTATAAATGATTTGAACTGGAGTTTGGCTAAAGATTTTGTGTTTGACAGCAAAATAATGAAAGACTCAAAAGACTATGAAATAATAGGGAAAGATAAAATTAAGATTAGCTATGCGTTCCCTATGGTAACAGATCCGGATCAGACCTATCAATTCCGTGCAAGAACAGTGTGTGCCGGCGATATTTACAATGAAACACCCACAATTAACGTAGTAAAGGATATGAAAAGGCCACTTTCTATGGGACTTCCATCTCCTTCCAATGGTGTTTTAACTCCTGAGTCGGAAATATCGGTTACATTCAACGAAAATATTCAGGTTGAACAGATTGCTGCTACAGACATCAGGGTGTATGGCGTTCTGAATGGTTTCACAGAAAAAGACAATGTTGGATTATCGTTTGACGGAACACAAAAAGCATACACCGAATTGCCGTTGAACTTGAAAAACAGCTCCTTTACCATTGAAGGTAAATTTCTTCCAAAAATGGGAAATACAGAAGGAACTATTTTCAGCCTTGGCGAAGGCGATAACAATATCACATTACAAAGGATTGATAATGACTTGAATGTACTTGCTGGTAAATCATTTTTCACTCGTACCCCTTTGGCAATGGATACCAGTTTCCAATACTTTGCTGTAAGTTACGATGTTGTAAAACAAGCTTTAGCATTAATGTTATGGAGTAATAAAAATACAACAAAGAATATACTTTTCACCGCAACATTAACAAATGGCATTGCGCCTGTAGGAAGGCTTATTATTGGCGAAAACTTCAAAGGTTCACTCCGTCAGTTGAGCGTATGGAACGAAGCTCGCAGCGCAAATACCATAGCAGCAGGCAGGTCGGTGTCAAAAACCGGAAAGGAAATGAATCTGGCTGGCTATTGGGCTATGGATGAGGGTTATGGAAAATTGGCAGTGGACAAAGCGCGTGGACGTAATTTTACCGTTGGTAGCTCTTGGTTTATCACACCAATGGGTTTTGCCGCAGAATTGAACGGAACGAACCATATTGTTGCTAAATCATGGCATATTCCACTAACCACTGAAAATGACTTTGGATTGGAATTTTGGTTCAAAGGAGCAGCAGGTCAGAAAAATGCTAACATTTATTCATGTGAAGGTGATACCTTAGCAAGCAAAAACCTTTCGTTGGCATTTAATGCAGATGGAAACTTGGATTTGAAGACCAACGGAAACACCTATCAAATAGCAGCAGAAGGTACATTAGGCAGCGTTTGGCATCATTTTGCTTTAAGTGTAATGCGTGGTGGAAATGCTAATATTTACATTGATGGTGCTTTAAAAAATCAAACTTCGGCAACCAACATTGGTGGCATGGCATGTGATTCGATTGCTTTTGGAGCATTGAGGTATTTTGCTGAAGGAGCAACCAAAGCTAGCATTACCAACAGATTTGATGGAGCAATAGATGAAGTTCGAATTTGGAAAAACGCATTGACATCGGAGAATATTAATTTGAATATGCGTTCAAAAATGACAGGAAACGAAACTGGCTTAATTGCCTATTATCCATTCGAAACTTATAATAGCTCTATGGACGTTGTTTCTAGCTTAACAGATGCTTTAATACTTTCAGATACCAACTTGCATAATGGTGGAATGGCAACTGGCAAGAATGTGAATTTTACAAACAACACTTCGGCAATTAAAGTTAGCCGACCAAGAGTTTTGGTAAAATCAAACATCACTGCATCCGATAATAAAATTATGATTAACATTGATGAAGCAGCCGATAGGATTGAAAATTGCGTGTTGGAATTTGAAATGGAGCGGGTAATGGATGTGAATTCAAACCGAATGGCATCCCCTTTGAAATGGACAGCTTTTGTAAACATGAATCGCTTGAAATGGGATACAGAATCAGTGAATTTGACCAAGGAAGTGTTGTCTCCATTGACATTTGAAGCCGTTATTTCTAACAGTTCTGGTAAATACGAAAACTATGTCGTTTCTGGTTTGCCAAGTTGGTTGAGTGTAAATAAAACACAAGGCACGCTCAGCCCATTGAACAAGGCAACACTAGTATTTACAGTTGACAAATCGGCCAATGTAGGTGCTTACGAATGTGCTATCCGATTGACAGGAAGTAAATTCATTGACGAAATTTTACCTGTCAATCTGAAAGTTACCGGACCTCGCCCCGACTGGAGTGTAAATCCTTATGATTTTACATCGTCGATGAACGTGATTGGTCAAATTAAAATTGAAAATGTGAGTCAAGAAGATTCCGAAGATATAGTGGCTGCATTCAATGGTACAAAATGTGTTGGTATGGCTAGTCCTCAGTTTGACAACATCAAGAATAGCTATATTTTATACATGGATATTTATGGAAATGATGGTGTAACTGGTGATAATGGTAAGGCACTTACATTTAGTTTGTGGGATGCTGGAACTGGTAGAATTTATCCTGAAATGGATCTTAACGGTAATACAATTAGCTATATATCACTTGCCATTATTGGAAATATCGAGGCTCCACAAGTTTTAAATGCAAGCGATAAAGTAGAGCAACAGTTGGGCTTAAAACAAGGATGGAACTGGATTTCGACCAATGTAACCAATAGTGAAAACACGTTGATAAATCAGTTTAAAACAGGAATGGAAACATCTGGCATTCAGTTAAAATCACGAAGTGGTGATTATATTGATTATGCAAATGGTGTATGGGCAGGAACTGAATTTAATGATTTGAATCAAACGACTATGTATATGGTCAAAACAAATCAGCCCAAAACGCTCAAATTGATTGGTGCAACTGCAAAATCTACAGAAAACCAAATAATTATTAACCCAAATTGGAATTGGATAGGATATGTACCTCAGTTTGTGTCGCCATTAAAAGATGCATTGAGCGGGCTTACTGCAATAGAAGGTGATCAAATTAAAGGTCAGATTGGGTTTGCAAGCTATTCGGGAGGCAAGTGGTATGGTAGTTTAGCATATATGACACCGGGATTAGGATACATGTATTATTCAAAAAACAGTGAAGGCGACCTTTTTAGCTATCCATCGCAATATGTTTCTTTATCGAAAGTGGCAAAACAAAGCGAGGAAGTAGGAAGTATGCGTTGGGCAGTGGATGTGAATAAATATCAAATGAGCATGACCGTTACCGGTACTGTTTCTATCAACAACAATGAAGTTGCCAATAGCGATTTGCAAGTTGCAGTGTTTGTTGGCAACGAATGCCGCGGCACAGCCACACTGAAATACGTGGACAGCTATAAACGCTACATGGCCTTCTTGATGGTTTGGGGTAATATGGAAGATGTGAACAAAATAATCACTTTCAAAAGCTTTAATACAACCAATACTTTGGAGTTAATTGGTGATAATCAGTCACTAGCCTTTGTTCCTGACAATATTATTGGCACGGCGGTTAGTCCATATCAAATCAGTTTTGCCCCATCAAGCAATGCTGAAGTAAATATGAATGCTTTGAAAATTTATCCTAATCCGGTAAATGATATGTTACATTTCGAGTATGATCCAAGCAGCATTCAGCAACTGGAAGTGATAGACAATGTGGGTCGTGTAATGTTAAGCGACAAACAAATGATTAAGAATTCCATCAATGTTGGCCATTTGACATCAGGGGTTTATACACTTCGGATAAAACAAAATGGAAATGTGACCAATCATTTATTTATAAGAAAGTAAACAGCTGAGAATAATCAGAAGGAAGAGGCTGGTAAATAAAATAACCGCTTCTTCCCTGATTAAATAAGCCCCCTAAAGGGTGGATAAAGAGTGTTAGTTTCATCAATAATCATGTTCTTATGTGTCCAAATCTCGATAGCTTTTCGATAGCCATCGGGAGGGATACTTTGGTCATGGGAGTTTCAATATATCTTATCTCATTTATTATATATTCCTATTCGGGCCATTTTGTAAAAATCAAAAGTTTGGCAATCTTCTGATAGCATCAAAATTAAAACCACGCTTAAAAAAAATAGCTATTATGAAAAGATCTACACTAAAACATATACTCACCAATTTGAAACAAAAACATTTCACATTGGCCATATTTGTGCTATTAGTTTGTGTTATAGCATCTACACAAAAGGCAAATGGAGCAACAACATACAATGCTGCCACCGAGGCCGAATTCAACACAGCTTATGCCAGTTCAGTAAGTGGCAATGGCGACATCATAAATATTACTTCCAATATTGTAATAACATCGACAAAAACCATTGCTAAAAGCATCACAATAAATGGAAACAGCAACACTATTTCTGTATTAAAACCAGGTCTTGATAATAACGGTCTTTTAGTTACTAACGCATCAACTTTCAGGGCATTCTCAATTACTACAAGTGCATCTGTAACAATCAACAATTTAACCATCAAGGGAGGTGCTATTTCTGGGAATGGTGGCGCTATTGATGTAGCCACTGGCTGTATATTAAAATTGAATAGTTGTGTGATAACAAATTCTAGAAGTGCTGGGAATTATGGAGTTGGAGGTGCAATTGCAAATAATGGAGTGCTTTATTTAGACAAATCGCTTATCAGACGGAATATGTCAACTGCAGGTGGTGGTGGCTTTTATAATAGTGTTACTGGTACAATGTATATTGAAAACAGTTCTATCTTAGAAAATAGTGTAGTTGAATTATCTACAACTTACGGAGGCGGAGGTATTAAAAACATGGGGAACTTATATATTAACAACTCCAGTATTTCAAACAATCAATGTTTTAGCTATGGTGGCGGGATTTACAATGGCAGTAAAAATATTTACATTGTGAACAGTAGTGTTACTGGTAATGTAACTACCTACCCTGGCTTTAAAGGTGGTGCAATTTCAAACGAAGGCGGAAATGTGTATGCGGTAAATACTCTATTTGCATATAATTATCATGTTCTTACGGATTACTCCGCTCCTACAGCATTCGAGTTGGATGATGTTGAAACATCCTCAACTACTAATCAAAAAAAAGTATATCTGTATTATTGCATTTATCATGCTGCTATTCCCAGCGGCACAAATAATATTATAGGCAATGTACAATATACTGGTTTGATGGATGGAACTGACAACACAATCTTTTCAGGTGGTTTGTTCACAAAGTTAACTAACAATTCAGGAATAGAATATGGTACGGCAATGGTTTACAGACCCTTTTTGTACAATAACAATGGAAAGGTTGCACCAATTTTAAAATCGAGCAATTTTTTATTAAGCAATAAAGGAACACAAACCCGATTTGCGAACAATAACAATGTAGGCCCTGTAGTTTCATATTACAACAAAACAACAAGTACATGGGTTAACCTTACCGGAGTTGGTACTGTAGGCAACCTCATTGGTACCGACCAAGTGAATACTACCCGTACAAATCCACCCAACGTGGGAGCAATAGAAGGTGTTAGCAGTAATTTGTATCTGGTTAAAGTTCAGAATAACGTAAATGGAACTGTAACTGGAGGAACTATTTATGGTGATATATATCCATCAGGTACTTCAATTTCTTTAACTGCTACCCCCAACTCAAGTTCGAGTTTTGTTCGCTGGGATTATGTTACAGGTGGCACTGGAACAGCATCCACAGTCAACCCCTATTCTTTTACTTTAACAGGAAACACCATATTAGCTCCATTTTATAATACTTTGTCTGTATCAGGCACTACTTTAAATTTCGCAGGTACTGCTGCCGAAAGTTACTATATAGATATAACCTCTAACATTGCATGGACAACAAGTTCTAATCAAACCTGGGTATCACTAAGCGCCAGTGGTGGCAATGGAAATGCAAGACTCAATTTTAATGCACCTGCAAATCCAACAATAACGACTCGTTCGGCTATTGTGAAAATTTCAGCAGTAGGATTTACCGATATTCCTATAACGGTGACACAATACCCAGGCAATGCAACATTGTCAGTATCGACAAAAAAAGTAAGCATAGCCAAAACTATAAACAGTACGGCTACAATAGATGTGTTTTCCAACACCTCATGGACGCCAACTATATTGTATAATGCAGATTGGTTAAAAATAAATGCGGGAACTTTTGGAAATGGACAGCTCACTTTCACAGTATTAAAGATCAATCCAACAATCACTGCACGAACTGCAAGCATAAATATTACGGCATCAGGTGCCAGTAACCAGGTTATTGAAGTTACTCAAGCAGCTGGTGATACCACATTGTTAATATCGGCATCAACAGCTGATGTATCCAAAACATCCAATAGTACTGCTTTAGTTAATGTTACATCCAATACAACCTGGACGGTGTCATCCGACCAAAGTTGGCTCACGGTGAATTCGGGAGCCACAGGAAATGCAACAATTACAGTCACAACTCTTTCTGAAAACTATACAATATCAACACGAACGGCTGTTGTAACCATAAAAGCCATAGGAGCAGCGGATAAAACCGTAACCGTAACTCAAGCACCTGGAGATGCCACATTATCAGTTTCGGCAACCACGGCAAACTTATTAAAAACAGCCAATAGTACTGCAACCATAGATGTAACATCCAATTCGACATGGACAGCCACCTCCAATGTAAATTGGATATCTTTTAACTCAGGATTAGAAAATGGCAAAATAAATATTACTGCTTTAGCTGATAATCCAACTATTACAACACGATTGGCAACCATTACATTAAAAGCCAATGGAGTAAATGATATAGTAATTGAAGTATCACAAGCAGCTGGTGACCCAACGTTAACCGTTTCGACCACTAAGGTAAGTCTTTTAAAATCAGCGAATAATTTAGTAGTTATAGATATTACTTCCAATACCACTTGGACTGCAACAACTAACCAAAGTTGGCTGACGATAAATGCAGGAACGACAGGAAATGGAACATTAACCTGCACAACAGCAGCTAACCCAACAATATTTGACAGAATAGCCACTGTGAAAATTAGAGCCAATGGAGTAAGTGACAAAATTATAAATGTAACCCAAGCGGCTGGCGACCCAGTGATGTCAATATCAGCTGCCTCTGTTTCTGTCGATAAAATTGCAAATAGTAGTGGAAGTATAGAATTCACAAACAACGTATCGTGGACTGCAACAGCCAATCAAACTTGGTTAAAATTCAAATCTTATGGATATGGCAGCGCAACTCTAAATTTCATCACTTTGTCTGACAATCCTGGAGTAAATGCCCGACAAGCTATTGTAACAATCAAAGCAACTGGGGTGGCAGACAAAACCATTACCGTAACACAAACAGGCGCAGATGCCACATTATCAATATCGGCAATTACGGCAGACCTTGCAAAAACAGCCAACAGCAGCGCACCCATTAACGTTACTTCCAACACTACATGGATAGCCAAATCAGACCAAGGCTGGCTATCGGTAACTTTAAGTGGAACTGGAAACCAGGCACTTACTGTTACTGCACTTACTGCCAATCCATCATTATTAACCCGCACGGCAACAGTAACATTAAAAGCAACTGGAGCAGCCGACCAAACCATTACAGTAGTTCAAGCCGCAGGAGATGCCTCATTGGACATTTCATCAAATACTGCATCCGTCAATAAAAATATCAACAGTATAGCAAGTATTGATGTTATATCCAATACCGTGTGGACTGCCACATCCAACCAAAGCTGGCTAAAGGTAAGCCCAGGAGCTACAGGGGATGCAACAATTACATTCACAGCCGCCACTGCAAATCCACTCACATCAATCCGCACGGCAATTGTAACTTTAGAAGCAGAAGGAGTAGCCAACAAAACAATTACAGTAAATCAGGAGGTTGGCAATCCGGTTTTATCGGCTTCAAATGCCTCTGTAAATATTTCCAATGCCAAGTATAGCACTGCCAATAAGACTGTTGCATCAAATACTACTTGGAGTGCTACAACTTCCGAAGATTGGCTTTCTGTTGAATCGGGCATTACCGGAAACCACTCACTTGTTATGACTACCAATTCCGGCAATCTGGCATTAACCACTAGAAGTGCAATTGTAACATTGAAGGCTTTGGGTACAGCAGATATTGTTTTTACGGTAATTCAAGAAGCAAGTCTGCCAACCTTAACAGTATCGAAAAATACCGTTAATATTGACCCCAATGCCAACAATACAGCTTCAGTGAATATCAGCAGCAACACTGTTTGGGCAGCATCATCCAACCAAAGTTGGTTAACAGTAAGTTCTTATTCTTCCAATAAATCAACGCTTACGTTCACTGCCGCAAATACAACAGAAACCAGACTGGCAGTGGTAACGATTTCAGCAGCAGGCATTTCTGACAGAAAAATCAACGTTATTCAATCGTCGCCAACAGCACAGAATAAATATCAAATGAATATGACAGTTACAGCCGTCGTTACAGTTAACGACAATGAACTTGCAACAACCAATACTCAGATGTCCGTTTATATAGATGATGAATGTAGAGGGTCGGCAAAATTGCAGTATGTTGCAGCTTATAATCGATATATGGCTTTTATTATGGTGTGGGGTAATAAGGAAGACATGAACAAAACAATTACTTTTAAAAGTTTAAATCTTACCAACAATGAAGAACATACTGCAATCAATGGCTCATTAGGATTTATGCCCGAAACCATAAATGGAACAGCTGCAAACCCGTATGCTATTCGCTTTTATAGTGTGATTACATCTACCTACAATGAAAAAGCACATAAGCTAATGGTTTATCCAAACCCTATAACAGATGCATTCCGCATTGATGGTTTGAATGCCATTTCAACCCTTTCGCTCACCGATGTAAGTGGAAGAATCTTGCTTCTAAAACAAGTTTCCGACCACGAATCTGTTTCGATACATACATTACCCAAGGGGATATACGTATTGAAAATCATCAACAAAGATGGTGTGAGTGAACGGAAAATAGTGAAGCAATAAAAAATCTGAATTCATGAAAAGGCAACATCCGAAATGGGTTTTGGCGTTTTATGGTTTAAACAAATCATCTATTTTTAAACTAAAAAAAATGACTTCTACTACCGCTCCAACAACCTTAAAATCAATGATTCGTTTGCAACCAAACCCGGTAACTAATTTTTTACAGATTGCTGGCTTTGAGGGGACGGCTTCAATTTTAATTAGCGATTTTAACTGCATACCCTTACTCAAGAAACAAATAACTGCCGACGAAAACATTGCGGTAGATAAGTTGAAAAAAGGAGTGTATATAGTCAAAATTATCACTGCCACCGAAACGATAGAACGGAAACTGGTGAAGGAATAGTAATTCTATTTGTATATAGATATTCCAATAAAGACAATAAAGTTGTTGATTATGAAATGTATAATACCAATTTTAAAGTTAGTGTGTCTGTAAATAATCAATGTTATATATACGATATGTAGGGTGTATTAAACCAGATATATTTCGAATAATATTATACCATTTATAAATTAACTCATATAATTAAATTGTAATTAAATATGTACTCCTTAAAAATAGGAGAACCAACAAACCACCCTCAGCACCTAGTAAATGGTTTGCAATTATCAAGAAAATGAATAAGAAATGTAGATGTATATATAATCTGACGAGTATTTGAAAAACGAACAGTACATTGCTACATAAGCAAAGATGATAATTAGTATGTCAATGCATGCATCAGC
>JAIFKQ010000097.1 GCA_020049515.1 Paludibacter sp.
TTTGCAATTTCCTTAAACTTTTTCCAACAAATAAAGTTCCATTGCCAATGCCATTTACAAAGCCATTAATAATGGTTTGGTCTAACAATTCTCGGGAAATATTGGAAATAAATCCTAGGGGTTTTACAATCAGAAAATCGTATATTTCGTCAAAATAAAATTTTCCGGCAAGCACTTTTGCTAAACCAGTTGGCTCTGATAATTCCTTAGCATTCACAAAGTGTTTATAACTTAAAAACACCAACAAAGCAATTATCGACAATGGGATAACCAATATGAGCCATTCAGTTTGCAAGTTTAATGCATGCTCCGAAACTCCAGCCAAACTGTATGCTTGCGCAAAAACTGGTGACAAATAATTTTCGAAAGAGTGAACGTCGGCAAACAATTTTGGCATTTGCACAAAACCGGAAATTACAGAGAAGATAGCCAAAACAGCCATTGGATAAAGCATCACTTTGGGTGATTCGTGTACGTGATGATTCGCTTTCAAGGCTTTGCTTTCTGATTTGAAAAACACCACGAAAAGTAAACGGAACATATAAATGGTGGTCAGCAGCGAAATAATGGTTGCCAAAATCCCCATTCCCAAACCATGTTCGTAGGCGGCAGTCAGAATTACTTCCTTAGAGAAAAACCCCGCAAACGGAGGAATACCCGAAATGGCGATGGTGCCAATAATAAACAGCGCAAAGGTAAATGGAATCTTTTTGCGCAGGCCGCCCATATTGCGAATGTCCTGTTCGTTGCTCAAAGCATGAATAACACTTCCGGCAGCAAGGAAAAGCAAAGCTTTAAAGAATGCATGTGTGGTTAGGTGGAACATCGCGCCCGAGAAAGAACCCAATCCTAATGCCATAAACAAAAATCCCAGTTGGCTAACTGTTGAATAGGCCAAAATCTTTTTAATGTCATTTTGATAAATGGCAATTAAACCACCCACAAGCGCCGTAGCTGCTCCGACTACCAAAATAATGTTCATGGTAACGGGCGAAAGTACAAAAAGCACACTTGAGCGAGCCACTAAATAAATACCCGCAGTTACCATTGTTGCAGCGTGAATCAATGCCGAAACTGGCGTTGGACCTGCCATTGCATCGGGTAGCCAAGTGAACAATGGAATTTGAGCACTTTTTCCCATTGCACCAATAAAGAGACAAATAGTAATGGCAAGTAAAGTTAAATCACCTGAAGGCATAGCACTTGCTTGTTCGGCTATTTCGCTAATAGACAATGTTTTGAAAGTAATGAAAAGTATGAAAATCCCCAACAAAAAACCTAAATCTCCAATGCGATTGATAATAAAAGCTTTTTTGGCAGCATCGTTGTTGGCATGGTCTTTATACCAAAATCCGATGAGTAAATAAGAGCACAATCCTACGCCTTCCCAACCGATAAAAAGCATTAAGTAATTGGAACTTAACACTAATATTAGCATAAAGAAAATAAATAAATTCAGGTACGAAAAGAATCTATTCACACCTTCATCCTCCTTCATATAGCCTATAGAATAAATATGTATAAGCAATCCAACTCCGTTGATGATTAGCAACATAAGTGCGGACAAACGGTCAATGGTCAGAGCAAAAGGAATAGAAATATCGCTGAACTTAATCCAATCGAACAATTGAACTTCAACCGTCTGATTGCCTGAACTGACGAACGAGAACAGAATTACCGACAAAACAAGGTTGATGAAAATAAACGCTGAAGCCAGTATTCCAGAAGAATTTCGGTTCATTTGCTTTTGAAACAAACCGATGGTCAGAAACCCAAGGAGTGGAAAAACGAGTAATAATATTGATATAAGTTCCATTTATTTAGTTGATAGTTATCAGTTGATAGTTGATAGTTGACAGCATCCCGTTTGAATAAGTTGAAGTGAAAATATAATGTAATAAAATTGATGGTAGTAATTCAGTTCCCCTTTAGGGGTTACCACTTCAATCTATTCAACATATTTATATCTATAGAATGCGTTGAACGATACACCACCACAAGTAGTCCAAGTCCAATTGCCACTTCAGCAGCAGCCACCACCATTATGAAAAACACAAATATCTGCCCTGCTGGATCGTTGCGATAAGCAGAGAAAGCGGTGAGCAGCAAATTGGCCGAATTGAGCATCAACTCCACCGACATGAAAATGACCAACGCATTTCGTTTTGCCAACACACCAATCACTCCAATGGAGAAAAGCGCCGAGCAAAACAGGATATAATATTGTAATGGAATGATTTGAAATTGAGCAATTGTATTTTCCATAAATCTATTTTTTTGTTGTTTTACCTAACATAACCGCACCAACCATTGCCGACAAAAACAAGATGGAAGACAATTCGAAAGGCATTAAATACTCACTGTAAAGCGTTTTTCCAAGGTTTTTTACTAAACCAATTTGTGTCAGTTCTGGATTTCCTACGGTTGCTACATCAAATGATTTAAGTGTTCCAATCAGTACAAGAAAAAGCATTCCACCAGCAATGGCCGCTACAAATTTCATCAAGGTTGATTTCTGAAACTCACCTTCTATATTGAGATTTAGCAACATTACGGTAAACAGAAAAAGCACCATAATAGCACCGGCATACACGATAATATGCACTACTGCAAGAAATTGGGCATTCAACAAAATATAATGACCTGCCAATGTAAAGAATGTAAGCGTTAAATACAAAACGCCATGGATTGGTTTTTTGGACAAAAGAACCATTACTGCAGAAATGAGCGCAACAGTACTTAAAAAGAAAAATAGATAGGTTGAAAACATAGTTATTATTTATTATGCGATTTCGACTTGTCATTTTTAAAGGCAAGCACCTCGGGAGTTTGTCGTTTAGAAATATCTACGCGGGCATCTTTTTTCTCAACCAGCATATCTTTTCCATAAACGAATTTAGCACGTTTGTATTCACTTGGAACTAACCTATCTGTAAGGAATATAGCTTCCTTAGGACAAGCTGACTCACAATCGCCACAAAAAATACATCGCAACATATTGATTTCATAAGTCTTTGCATATTTCTCTTCGCGGTACAAGTCTTTTTCATCTTCCGTGCGTTCGGCTGCAACCATGGTAATGGCTTCTGCAGGACATGAAAGTGCACACAATCCGCAAGCAGTACAGCGTTCACGACCGTCATCGTCCAATTTCAAAACGTGCAACCCGCGGTAAATATCCGAGAAGGGACGCTTTACTTCAGGATATTGAATGGTGACCTCTTTCTTGAAAAAGTGACTGAAAGTAATCATCATACCTTTGAAAATGGCCGGCAAATAGAAACGCTCCATAAACGTCATCTTTTTGTTCGACACCACTTTCGAGCGGTTGGTGAGTGATATTTTTGTTGAATCTTGATTCATTGTTTAAAGAAATTTGAAAACATATTATATTTCAAGAAAAAAAGCTTGAAAAAAAATTAAATACATTGTGCAATAGAAATAATACAGAGAAAAAAAAATAAATATGAATAGGCATTTAAAATATGAATATACTATAGTTTCATTGTTTATTACAGTCAAAAACAAAGAATTAAGATTCACCACTAAGATACTAAGGGCACTAAGAGTCACTAAGAATACAAGAGAAATAAAGTACACTAAGAAAAAACATAAATGTTTTTTTGATTTTTGAAAGTTTCAATATAAAACATTTATGTTTTATACTTAGTGGTCTATATTTGATTAAAATTTCACTTAGTGTATCTAAGTGATCTCTATGGTCTTAGTGTTAAACTTCTTATAATTAATTGCGTAGCAATTTATCCTGTATAATGTATAATAAAAAACCAGATATATTATTAACAACAAAAACTACTGTGCTCCCGATAGCAATCGGGATGGTTCTCCCTTTTTCCAAAGCAAATTATTACTTTTTAAAAAGTAAATGGAAAAAACCCGTTAGAATCACATTCGCAATTGCCCAAGGCATAAGGCCTTTCCAACCGAAACGCATTAATTGGTCGTAGCGGAAACGTGGTAGTGTCCAGCGAATCCACATAAATAGAAATCCGAAGAATGAAATCTTGGCGAAAAGAGCTACCGTTCCCAAAATGGTGACCATATTGTGCGACAAGCCCAAATCATTCATAAACGGAAAATCATAACCGCCAAAATACAATGAAGCAATCATTGCCGAAGAGATAAACATGTTGATATATTCCGAGAAAAGGTAAAAGCCCAGTTTCATGGAACTATATTCGGTATGATAACCACCAATCAACTCAGTTTCGCATTCTGGAAGGTCGAAAGGCGCACGATTCGTTTCGGCAAAAGCACAAATTAGAAATACCACAAAGCCAATGGGTTGCGTAAATACATTCCAGTTCATTCCAGCTTGTTGGGTCACTATTTCATTCAAGCTCAAGCTGCCAGAAGTCATTACAATTGCCACTATTGACATACTCATTGCCAATTCATAGCTAATCATCTGCGAAGCTGCACGTACCGCACCCATCAACGCATATTTATTGTTGGAAGCCCAACCGCCAATCATAATACCGTAAACACCAATAGAAACCACCGCAAAAACGTACAACACGCCGATATTTACATCCGCCACTTGCAATACAAATTCGTTTCCGCCAATCTGCAAAGTACCTCCCCAAGGAATTACCGCACTGGTAAGCAATGCCACCAACATAGTGAGCGAAGGGCCCAAGATATACAAGACTTTATCAGCTTTGGCTGGCATAAATTCTTCTTTCATAAACAGTTTTAAACCATCGGCTACTGGTTGGAGTAATCCAAAAATCCCAGCACGATTGGGGCCAAGTCTGTCTTGAAAAAAACCAGCCACTTTACGCTCGGCTAGTGTTGAATACATGGCAATTACCAGACTTAAAAGCAAGATGGCAACACTCAATAATATTTTATATAGAACAAATTGTATATCCATTTTTACTCCATTGTTTCTTTTATAGGATTAATGACCGACGGAATAACCACATTTTTATAGTGATTTTGATTCAATTGTCCAATCAGCACTGTTTTTCTTTTCAAAACGGCATTCGTTGCAAATAAAATCGTGAACTTCGCCGTATTTATCTTTTCGTCCTGTCACACGATACACTTCATCTCCTCTGTACCAAACAGTTGCCTCGCCACTACATTTACTGCAAGAACGGTGTGCATCCATTGGTTTTAGGAACCAAACCCTGTTTTTAAAACGGAAAGTTTTGTCGGTCAATGCTCCCACGGGACATACATCAATCATATTTCCCGAAAAATCATTCTCAATGGCTTGATGAATAAAGGTTGAAATTTCTGATTTTTCGCCACGATACAATATGCCATGAACTCGGTTTTCGGTCAGTTGGTCAGCTGCATACACACAACGGTAGCAGAGTATGCATCGGTTGGGGTTTTTCTTCTTCAAAACGTGATTCGTTGGAACCGTTTTCGTAACTCAGGTTTTGCAAATCGCATTCACCGGCTTGGTCACAAACAGGGCAATCGAGTGGATGATTGAGCAATAGAAATTCCACCACCGCTTTGCGTGCATCCACAACTTGCGGCGAAGTAAGGTTTTCAACCACCATGCCATCCATCACTTCAGTGCGACAAGACGCCACCAACTTTGGCATTGGACGTGGGTCGGCAGTAGAACCTTGCGCCACTCGCACCATGCAAGTACGACATTTACCACCGCTATTTTTCAATTCGGAATGGTAGCACATTGCCGGTGGAACCACGTCGCCACCAATCAAGCGGGCAGCTTGAAGAATAGTTGTTCCTTGTTCTACTTCTATGCTTTTATTATCTATTGTTACCTTAAACATCAATCAAGAATTTACTATTTATTCATTTACTATTGACTATTTCGACTTTACCAAATAAAAATTAAACCACAATAGAAGCATAGTTTAATGTTTTCAACATTAATTAGGTAATGATTACTCTTAAAATACCGTTAGGTATTTACCTATTGTGTTCTAAAGAATTTTTTTCTTTTTTTTCTATGTGCCTATTGTGGTTAAATATCAACCCAGTTACACTTTAGTAAAGTAATACTATTGACAATTGAAATATCTTATTCTACAGTTACAGTAGAATTTTCGAGATATTTTTCCAACGAACCGTGCTTCACATTTTTCACTATTTCTGGATTTGCCACATGAAATTCAAATTCACTACGAAAATGGCGAATGGCAGCAGCCACTGGCCACGAAGCAGCATCGCCCAACGGACAAATCGTATTTCCTTCAATTTTAGCAGCGATACTTACCAATAAATCAATGTCTTTCATCTTGCCCTGACCATTTTCTATGCGGTGCAAAACACTTTCCATCCAGCTTGTTCCTTCTCTGCAAGGCGAACATTGTCCGCAAGATTCGTGGTGATAAAAACGGGAGAAATTGTAGGTGTTGCGAACTATGCAGGCATCTTCGTCATAAACAATAAAACCGCCAGAGCCTAGCATTGACCCGCTGATAAAACCACCTTCTGACAATGATTCATAACTCATCAAACGTTTTTCGCCAGCAAGCGTATTCAAAATAAGATTTTTGGGTAGAATAGGCACCGAAGAACCACCAGGAATAACCGCTTTCAGTTCTTTTCCTCCTTTAACACCGCCACAATATTTTTCGCTGTAAATAAATTCTTCAACAGTTAAACCCATTTCAATTTCATAAACACCCGGATTATTAATATTTCCGCAAGCAGAAATCAATTTAGTTCCTGTGCTGCGTCCGATTCCGATTTTAGAATAAGCTTCGCCACCGTTATTCACAATCCAACCTATATTTGCCAATGTTTCCACATTATTTACCACAGTTGGGCAATCATACAAACCTTTGATAGCTGGAAATGGCGGTTTCAAACGTGGGTTTCCACGTTTTCCTTCAAGCGATTCAAGTAAAGCAGTTTCTTCACCGCAAATATACGCTCCAGCACCAGTGTGAACATGTAAGTCTAAATCGTAACCGCTTCCCAATATGTTTTTACCAAGTAATCCGGCTTTGTAACTTTCTTTTATGGCTTCATTCAAAATTCCAATAATGGCTTTAAATTCACCTCTCACATAAATATATGCTTTGTTCGAGCCCAATGCATAAGCAGAGCAAATCATTCCTTCTATCAAACGGTGCGGAATGTGCTGCAACAAATAGCGGTCTTTGAAAGTACCGGGTTCGCTTTCGTCGGCATTACAAACCAAATAGCGAGGATTGTTGCTTTTTTTGTCAATAAAACCCCACTTCATTCCGGTTGGGAATCCAGCACCACCACGACCACGCAATCCGGAAGTTTTCACTTCTGCAACTACTTCATCGGGAGTCATTGTTTTCAAGGCTTTCGCAACAGACTTATATCCACCATTTTGGCGATAAACTTCTAGTGAGCGAATTCCTTCAATTTCTATATTTTCTAAGATAATCTTTCTTTCCATGTCAACTCTTCGGGTTTCTTTAATTCGCTTTCACTTTTTAATTTGGCGATAATTTCATCAATTACCTGCATAACAGGTGCCGAACCGCAAGCTCCTAGACATTCTACCGCTTTGAGCGAAAACAGATTATCCTCGGTAGTTTCACCAACTTTAATTTGTAATTTCTCTTCTAAATAAGCAATCATATCTTCACCACCGCATATAGCACACGGGCCAGTCTGACATACTTCAATCACATATTTCCCAACTGGGTCAATGTAGAATTGAGAGTAAAAGGTAGCTACTTCATACACTTCAATAGATGTGATATTCAGCAATCCGGCCACATAATCCATAATGTCAACATTCAGACTACCACCCAATTCCTCTTGTGCAATATGCAAAATAGGTATCAAAGCCGACTTTTGTTTACCCTCAGGATAATGAGAAATAATGGTCTGTATTTTTTCTAATGTACTCTTAGTAAAAGAAATAGTATCGTTTTTCT
>JAIFKQ010000003.1 GCA_020049515.1 Paludibacter sp.
AACGAATTTTTTATCAAAAAGTAAAAGATATTTTCTGTCTGAGTATCGATTATGATGCGAAGGCAAATCAAGCTAAAACCTTTTTTGCAACAATTCAAAATAAATTACATTGGGCTATTCATCAACATACTGCTGCCGAGTTAATTGCAAAAAGAGCCATTGCCACCGAGAAGAATATGGGATTAACTTCATGGACAGGAGAAAAAATCAGGAAAACGGATGTGGGAATTGCAAAAAACTATTTGAAACAAGATGAGCTAAGTCAGTTGAATTTATTGGTGGAGCAATTTTTGGCTTTTGCCGAGAACCAAGCCCGTCAGAAGAAAGTAATGTACATGATGACTATCAACGACAATGAGATTTTAGAACATGCTGGCAAAATATCGCACGAAATGGCCTTGCAATTAGCCGAAATGGAATATGAAAAATACAGTGCAGCGCGTATAATGGCAGATGATTTAAAAGCCTTGGAAGAATTAAATAACGAACTAACACAATTAAAATCAAAAAACCAAGAGTGAAAAAATGAGAATAGACATTCATACACATACTAAAAAAGTTAAGCAAGGCGACTCTGAGAATCGAAATGTTAACGTTGATAAGTTCACCGAAATTATCAAAGAAACTGACGTAAAAATTTTAGCCATAACCAACCATAACCATTTTGACAACGAGCAATACACCGAATTCAAAACTAATGTTGAAGGTATTTGCCAAATATGGCCAGGTATAGAACTGGACATTCTCGAAGAAGAACGTAAAGCACACTTGATTATAATTGTAAATCCTAAAAACGTAGTAGCATTTGAAAAAAAAGTAAATGATATAGTTGGTTCTACTTCCGTTGACACTTTTACAATCAGCATAGACGATGTTGTTGACAATTTTAATGAATTTGATGCGATTTTCATTCCTCATTATCATTCTAAAAAACCAAATTTAACAGACCAAGACATAGAAAAGATGTTGAGTAAAATTTCTAACCCAAATCGGGTTTTAAAAGAAGCATCTAATTCTATTTCAGCAGGTATATATATCAATCATGGGCATAACTCTATTCACGGTTCAGACGTTCAGAACTGGAATGATTATGTTCGCAACTCTAAGAGTTTACCTGAATTAAGATTACCAGTAGAAAGTTTTGAGCAATTTTGTTTATTGTTAGACAAAGACGACACAACAATCAATACTATTCTTAATAAGAAAAAAAAGGAAACTATTCAAATAAACCCGTTTAATAGTGCAGCAGAAATAATGGATATTGATATTTACAATGACATCAATATCTTATTTGGCTCTAAAGGAACAGGAAAAACTGATATTTTAAAAGCACTTTCGAAATATTATAATGGTCAAGGCTTCAAAACTGAAGTTTATGAATCTAATTCAAAAAAAATAGACGATGTTTTTGACCTTAAAGGCACACAACTAAAAATTGACATTGACGAATTGGGAATCGACGATTGTTCTGTCGAATTAGCTTCGCTAAAAAATGCTACAGAAAAAGAAGTGACAAGTTTATCAAAATATTTGCTCTATTATTCTGCAGACGCTACAAACAAAATATCAAAAAATATCAAAGTAGACAAATTTACTCCTCTTGATGAAAATGCTTCTAGAAGAAGCTATGAAGAGACTAAAAACAATTTGATTGAATTTAAGAAATTTAAGGACTATTATTCCGATGACGTAAAACTGAAAGAAATTATTGGTATTGAACTTTTAAATGAATTAGAAGCCGTTGTAGATAAAGTATTAGAAAAAATAAGTTCTGAATCGGGGAAACGATTTACTGAATTTAAAAGCATCAGTTTCTTTAATAATTTAATAAAACTGTTTGTATCTGAAATTTCAAAAAAAACAGGACAACCTGAAAAGCCAACTAAAACAGGCTTCTCTGAATATGCAAGTAATAGAATCGCAATCGAAAAAGACGTCAAAAAAATTTTTGAAAACATTTCAAAATCCATTGACCCAGTTATTGAAGAAGTTGGAAATTTAGGAGATAAAGGTAAATTATACTGCAAAACCAATTTGGTAATACAAAACGGAAAAGTTACAGACGTTAAATATAGACATATTAATAGCACAACTAAAAATCCTCAAAAATCAGTTGCAGCACAAATAGAACTTATTTCAAAGCATATTAACGCAAATACACTTTTTGAAAAAATTGATGAACTTATAAAAATTGAAAGCTCTGAATCTATTTCATCAATTCGTGATTTATTGCTTTTTCATAAACATTTCACTTTAAACGATGATTTTTATACGCCTTCTAATGGTGAATCGTCAATGGTTCTATTGCACAATGAGTTGATGACTGATAAAGAAATTTATCTTATTGATGAACCCGAGAAAAGTTTAGGAAATGATTACATCAGCGAAGTAATTGTTCCATTAATTAGAGCAAGAGCAAAAAGTGGTAAAAAATTAATTATAGCAACACACGATGCAAACATTGCCGTTAGAACATTGCCATACAATTCCATTTATCGTGAACACGATATTAGTGGCTATTACACATATACAGGCAATCCGTTTTCTAACAGCTTAATTTGTAGTTCAGCGAAAAAAGAAAATTTAGATTGGAAATTAATAAGTATGAAAACATTAGAGGGCGGGAAATCGGCTTTCGGAGAAAGAGGAAAAATATATGGCAACACATAATGCGACTATTGAGAGAAATGACAGCGGTGCAACATTAAAGCTTGCACTTGGGGTAACTGTATTAGACATTCTGCTAACAGAAGACAAACCAAATGATGTAAAAACAGTTTTCAACAAATTATTGGAACAACTAAAAAGTGGTGTATTTGACTTCAATTTGTCTGACGAAAAAGAGGACTTGTATCACCATATTTGTAAGGAATACATTACTCAACTTAATAGTGAACTGAAAAGTACATATAAAGAGCTGCAGGATAACGAATTGTTGAAAACAGAGGAATAAATACTTTGGCTAATATAGCTCTATGAGTCATTGGCTGGCTGACGGGCATTTCGCAGAAATTGCACCCACATTCACCAAATCCATTATCAAACAACCAGTAAAACCACTAAAAATAGTGCATTACACCGCACTATTCAATCATTTAAAATAAAAAGAGTACTAATCTGCACAACAAAGTGCCATTTATTACTCTTTTTGTTGTATATATTGAAAATTATTGTACATTTGCAAGCAAAAGAGCCATACAATGCACTATACAGAATTAATAAAAACAATAAAGGCACGCAGGGAAGTGTTGCAGGTAACACAAGAAACTGTAGCCGAATTATCGGGCGTGGGTTTACGTACCCTGAAGCAATTTGAAAGCGGGAAGGGAAATCCTACATTGCTTACTTTGCAAAAAATAGCCGATGTACTTGGAATGGAAGTTAGTCTGACAATCAAAAACTTAGCTGCTAATAAATGAGAGAAGCCAAGGTATTATTCAAAGACCAGGAGGCTGGCGTGTTGACCCAACACGATGATGGTTCATTTACATTTTGCTACCTTGATGCCTGGTTAGCTGACAAAGCCAAACCAGCTATCAGTGTTACTTTGCCCAAGGGTGAACAGCCGTTTCATTCGCAATACTTATTCCCTTTTTTTTATAACATGCTACCCGAAGGCTCCAATAAGCAGGTAGTATGTAAATTAAATCGGATTGATACGGATGATTATTTTGGTTTGTTGATGACAACAGCAAAAATAGACAGCATTGGTGCGGTGAGGATAATTAAGAATTAAGAATTAAGAATTAGGAATTAAGAATTAAGAAATGAACCACATAGAAAGTGATAGTGACAAACTATTAATTATTAATTATGAATTATTAATTAAAAACTGTCCCGGCACATTGGCCGAAGGTTTTAATGGGTATAGTAGAACATGCTTGAAACGGGTTTTTCAAGGCAAGTCAGTGCATTATGTATTGCCCTACGACTCACCTGCATCGAATGCTGAGACGGATGAACTTTTTGAGCAAAACAGAAAACGAATGTCGATTTCGGGAGTGCAGGAGAAATTCTCTGTTCTGCTCGAAAAAAACAAGTTAAGATTGATCGATGAAGGGGAACGTGGTACTTATATTCTAAAACCAATTCCAAGTGGGGGCAAAAATCCGGATCAAATGCCTGCCAACGAACACCTGACCATGCAAATTGCCCGTCAGGTGTATGGGATAGAAACAGCAGAAAATGCATTGATATTTTTCAAAAATGGGGCTCCAGCGTACATTACCAAGCGTTTTGATGTAAACGACAACGGTTCAAAACGAGCTCAGGAAGATTTTGCAGCGCTGGCTGGCCGAACGCCACAAACGCATGGAGAACATTACAAGTACTTGGGGAATTATTCAGAGCTGTTTCAATTGATGCAAACTCATTTGCCAAGCTATAAATTAGAAGCACCAAAACTATTGAAGATACTTATTTTCAACTATCTGTTTTCGAATGGAGATGCGCACTTTAAAAACTTTTCGATACTTGAAACGCCAATGGGAGATTATAGACTAAGTCCTGCTTATGACCTTTTAAATAGCCATATTCACATTAATGATAAAGACTTTGCATTAGATGATGGGCTATTACCCCAAAATATAGCACAAGGGAAAATAAGTGCGCAATTTGCCAAACTGGCTGAGACTGCGGGAATAAGTGAAAAGATTTTTAGGGACAGCATGGAACTGATGATTTCAAAATCAACAGAAGTTGAAAAATTCATTGCTGCCTCTTATCTAAACGATAAAACTAAACGGAATTATTGGCAATTGTATCAGGGTCGTTTAAAACAATTGACAAAAGGCTGATTGTTTTTGTCGCAAAAATATCCTTTTTTTGCGACAAAATACTATCAATATAAACCTGTAGTTAGTTGATAAATAGTTGTTTGTACAATTTAAAATCCCCACGAGGGGTTCGCGGAAATATATTGTTTTAAAAAATAGTTGTTCAATTCGCATTTTTGTAACAAATTGTTGCTATATTTGTTACAAAATTAAAGCATAATTATCATGCAAAGTATTGAAAATAAAGTATATGAAAAGATATTGAAAATAAAGCGAGGCACATTGTTGTTTCCTGATGATTTTCATGCCTTAGGGTCTTCGGAAGCCATTCGTTTAGCTTTACACCGATTGGAAAAAGAAAAAGTTATTATACGGGTGGCGCAAGGTATATATGTACGCCCCATAATAAGCCAATACATTGGCGAAGTAGTACCTTCCGCCGAAGAAGTGGCAAAAGGAATCGCCAAGCGCGATAGAATCCGCATTGTGCCTACCGGCGTTTATGCTCTCAATGCCTTAGGCTTAAGTACACAAGTTCCTATGAAATTGGTTTTTTTGACCGATGGAGCAGCACGCATAATTAGAATAGGCAAACGCACCATAAAATTCAAAAAAACTACACCCAAAAACCTGTTGGCTAAAGGTGAAATTAGTAGTTTGGTGATACAAGCACTTCGTGAAATTGGAATCAATAAGGTAACCGAAGAAGAAAAAAAGAAAATTATCGGATTATTGAAAAAAGAAAACTCCAAAGACCTGCTACAAGATATTAAATTAGCACCCGTCTGGATTCAAAAAATTATGCAAAAAGCACTAAAGCAAGAATAGAATGAAAAAAAAGTGATTAAGGAGTGGTTGAAACTGAACGACAGAACAAAGTAGAATTATATAATCCGAATAGGATGTTAGGTGAATTTAATTTTAAATAATACAACAATTTAATACAGCCATTATGACTGAATATAGCGTTCCAAGTATAAGTGCGCTACCTCAAAGCGAAAGTGCACTACCTCTAGAGCAAAGTGCACCACTTAAACAGAATATTATAAACCAATACTAACTTAATCCCCCTTTAGGGGCTAGGGGTTCTCAAATTTTATAAAATGCTATCATTAATTCAAGCAGAGGAAATTAAAAGTGCGGTAGTAGAATACCTCAAAGCCACTTACAACTTCGACGATAAAAAGTTGACAAGCGCACAGGCATGTTCAAAGGGCCGTATATCCAAATTCGATTGCCGTTTGAGCAAGTTGATAAAGACCTGAATCTGGACGAAGTGTTGGTTATTCAGCCAAGCTTTGCACCCTACTTGCATCAATATGAAGCATTCAAACGATTATCTACACGTAACAACGACCCAAAACCGGTAATTCTGACCACGGGTACTGGTTCTGGTAAAACAGAAAGTTTCCTGTTTCCATTGCTCGATTATTGCTATCAAAACTTGGGAAAACCCGGCATAAAAGCCATTATCCTTTACCCTATGAATGCCCTTGCCACAGACCAGGCACGACGATTGGCCAAGGAAATTTACAATTTCAAAGATAGCAACGGTGAGTTTGTGTTGCGTGACAAAATTCGCGCAGGATTATTTATTGGCGAAGGAAAAGCAAAAGGAAAAAATCGTCCTACCCGAATGGAGGAAGAACGAATTATTGAAGACCGTGATACGCTTATTCAGTCGCCACCCGATATTTTGCTTACCAACTTCAAAATGTTGGATTTTTCGTTGATGCAAGCACGTTTCAATAACTTGTGGAAACATAACTACCTGAATACTTCGCTGTTGAAATTTATTGTGCTGGATGAGCTGCATACCTACGATGGCGCAAAAGGGTCGGATGTAGCCAACCTGATACGGCGATTGAAACTGAAGCTGTCGCTTGACAACAACCAACTTGTTCCGGTAGGTACTTCGGCAACTATGGCCGGAGGAGATGCTGGTAAAGAAGAACTGGTCAAGTTTTTCTCCCAGATTTTCGGTATTGTCGTTGACAAAAATGCCGTGATTGAAGAAACGAGGAAGCACTCCGAAATGTTTTTTGCTGAAACCTTGAAGGAACCCGATTTTGATTTCAGTACTATCAGTCAATGTGATTTCTACGAAACTGACGAATACGAAACCTATATACAACGCCAATTACAGTTGTGGGGATATTCTAATGACCAAAGCATACTGATAGACCAACTTAAACAAAATAGATGGCTGTTTGAACTTGTACTATTGGCAAGTAATGGTGTGGTTGAATTGGAAGAAACTATTAAGTACTGGGTCAGCAAATGTTTTCCGGATGGTAACGTTGATGATAAAATTGGGCATAAACTGGTTCAGTCGCTCACTGGTATTTTATCCTTTGCCAAGGAACTTTCGGGTACACGGTACTTTCCCTTTGTTTATTTCCAAACAAGTTATTGGCTAAGAAGTTTGCATCGCATACTCAAAAAAATGCAACCCTCACCATTGTTTGCGTGGGAATCTGATTTGAATCCAAATGACAACCTAAAATCCTTACCACCTTATTATTGCAGAGATTGTGGTGGCTCTGGTTGGCTAGGTATTAAAAAGGAGAAAAACGAGCACTTGGAAAATGAAATGGCCAAGACTCGATTATTGTTCATGGCCGAAAATCAAAACAAAAATCTGTACTTCATTTCTTCATTGGAAGACAAATCGTTCAGCAGCATTTTTGCAGATGATTATACCTATACAGGTGAGCCGATTGATGGATTTTTGAATCCCGAAACATTAGAAATATCGGATAAAAAACAAACAGATAATTCTTTCCGCATTTTTGGAGTGCGTAACCAAAAAGATGATAGGATAGATAAAATTTGTCCGCACTGCAATGCCCGAAATACACTTTCGCTCATTGGTACCGGTTTACCTACTTTGGAATCAATAGTGGCTGCACAGTTAATGGCTACAGCTACTGACCCTGCTGCCGACCACGACCGTAAATTGTTGGCTTTTACCAATGGAGTGCAGGATGCCGCACATCAGGCTGGTTTTATCGAGAACCGTAATTTTCGTTTCGGGATGCGGCACGCCATTCAAAGCGTACTCAAAGAGCAACACGAAAATATCACTCTACCACAGCTTTACATTGAGTTTGAACGCTTGTGGAGATTAAAATTGCTAAAGGAGGCAAGTCCCGAGGAGGCTTTTATTTATAAATACCTGCCACCCGATTGCGAGAGTCGATTAAATATTGAAGACTTCCGTGAAAAAGACAAAACATTCAAAAAAGAATTCACTAAAGAATTTTGTAACCGTATCAGCTGGGAAGTTTGGTCGGAATTCTCGTACAATGCTGGCATTGGACGTACCCTCGAAAAATCAGGTGCGTCAGCTGTCGAATTTGATACTGAACAGTTTAATGATGTATATAATCAAATTCAATATTGGTTGCAAAATGAAACACTTGGCGATAGAATCGATAAGGAATCTTTCTCCAAGTTTCTGCTTGGTTTTCTACACCGCCTTCGTTTCAAAGGGGGAGTTGACCATGTATATTTAAAAAAATATCGTACGGAACGAACCAATTATTGGCTAATCACCCAAAGTGCGAACAAGAAACATTTCTTGATGAAAAATTTTGGCAAAAATACACGTTTGCCCAAGTTTGCAACCCTTAGTCCTGGTCCTAATACGGCTGCTTTTGAAATTATTCAAACACAGAATAAAAAACAAAATTGGTACAGTTCATGGTTTCTAAAATGCTTTCCCTTGGTGGCAACTACCGAAACCGATTTAATCAATGACTTTTATCAGCAATTGCTAGAATACTTGGAAGCCAATAAATTATTGGATAAAAAAGTGGCTGCAGGCATTAATAATGTGGGATTAAACCCCGACCAAATTAATCTTACAACCTCCGTAAAATCCTATGAATGTAATAGTTGTGGAAATAATCTAAATGTTGGGTTAGGAAATGCCGATCTAGCTGAAGGGATGTCGTGTTTACAGCACCGTTGTACTGGCATTTATGAAGCGAAAGAGAATAAATTTGACTATTATCGCATGGTATATAACCGTGGGCGGGCTTTGAGGATATTTGCCAAAGACCACACTGGATTGATAGACAGAGAGAAACGCGAAAAGCTGGAAAGGGATTTCAAACAACGACCTAGCTATCAAAGCACCAATGTATTGGTGGCTACTTCTACGCTCGAAATGGGTATTGACATTGGCGATTTGAATATTGCTTTCAATGCCTCTATTCCGCCCGAAACTTCCAACTATCTGCAACGGGTGGGGCGTGCTGGACGTTCTTCGGGCACTTCACTTATTGTAAATCTGGCAGGGCGTGACCAACACGACCAGTATTATTTTGAGGATACGATGTTGATGATGCAAGGTGACATTCGTACACCTTCATGTTATTTGGGTGCAAAAGATATTTTGCGCCGTCACTTTATGGCCTATTGTTTTGATATGTGGGCTTCCAATTCGCCTGGCTCTAATAACATTCCACCCATCATTCGGTTACTTCAAGTAGAAAGTTTGCCTTTATATGATAATAGATTTGTGTTCAATAAAGTAGCTGAATTTATTTCAATAAATAAAACAAAATTATTTAATGCTTTCAAAGGAAAATATGAGGGTGAAGATGCATTAATTGCACTTCAACAAATTGAAATGGACTTGGGAGCCAACAAACCTATTTTGCAATTAGAATCAATTCATAGTCAACTGAAAGCTGAAATAGATTTTTATAAAAGCAAAAGGAAAGGAATCAACGCTCAACTTAAAAACTTACCGGTTACTGGCCCCGAATCAGATGCATTGAAAATTGAAAACAGGGCCATCAGTGGCGCTTTAAATACAATTGCCCACAGAAATACCCTCGAGTATCTTACTAATCTTGGTGTTTTACCAAATTACGCTTTCCCTGAAACCGGTGTGCATATCAATGCCCAGATTATTTCTAAAATTGAAGACCAAACTGGAGTTCGCTATAGAACGGAGGATTTTGGGGAGATTGTTCGCCCAGCTTCAAGTGCTATTACTGAGCTTGCTCCGGGGGAAATACTTTCGGCTGACAGTTATGAAACTTGGCGTTTTTGCAGCAATTGTGATGCTATTGAGAAAGATGTAGATGTGCCTGAAAATCAAATCCTATGCCCCAAATGTCAACATAATTCATGGGGAAGTCTTGCCAATAAAAAAACTTTGGTGAAACTGGAAGGCGTAATGTCACAAAACGATAGAGAAGGGTCAAAAATTAGTGACACTTCCGATGATAGAGAGCGTAAATTTTATTACAAATCTGTTCACTTGGTTACCGACCCAAAATCGTCGAGAGGCGCAAAAGTGTTGAAACGTGTTCCTTTTGGTATTGAGTTTTATTCGTCAGCTGAATATATTGAGGTAAATACCGGAATAAGGGAAGATGGCTTCTGGGGAAATAGAAATTTGCTAATCAACGACAAAGAAAATCCAGAAATTGGCTTTGTGGTTTGTAAAACCTGTGGAAAAGCAACTGAAAAGCAACCTACTAGATATGACCTCGACCATCATAAAAAATCATATCATTTTGGTTATTGCATACACCGTAACACTGAATATCAAGGTAAAAATGACGATATTTTTAACGAATTATATATTTATAGAAGCTTTCAAACGGAAGCATTGAAAATACTATTACCAGTTCAGGAATTCAGAACTTCCGAAAAAGTGTCAATTTTTAAAGCTGGACTTTTGTTGGGTTTGAAAAATTATTATAAGGGACACCCAGACCATGTACATATACGTGAATACGAGGAGTTTAATTCTGAATCGGGACGCAAAGAGCGATTCCTGGTTATGTACGAAAGTATTCCCGGTGGTACAGGCTATCTATCGAGGCTATTTAATACTGAAGAGTTTAGCGAATTGCTTAATAAAGCCTACGAACACATTAAACATTGTACTTGTAAGGACGAAGGCAAAGATGGATGTTATAAATGCATTTATACTTATGCTAATCAATATGATAGAGAAGTATTAAGCCGAAGTGAAGCCGAAATACTTTTTAAGGATATAATAGAAAAATCCAACGAATGGAATGAGGTGAACAGCCTTACAAATATAACATATATAGCCAATGAAGAAGAATCGGAATTGGAAGAAAGATTTGTTCAATTATTGGTTGACGATTTCAAAGCAAAGCAAAATTCCGATTTTCAACAAATTACCGAAGATGGAATTCGCAAGTATTTACTAACTATAAAAGAGGGAGAAAATGCTGTAACCTATCAAATTACACCTCAAAATGCAGGTAATTCATTGACCGGAGTTAAATTCACAACAAGACCTGACTTTGTTTTCAAATGTGTATCAAGAACCATTGATGGTGTTTCACAGACCTTTGAGAAAAATGAAGAGATAAAAGATATTGTGATATACCTTGACGGTTACCAGTTTCATGCTACCAACCAAAACAAGAGAGTATTGGGTGATTTGAAAATTAGAAACGCAATTAATCAATCGGGTAGGTACAATCAATGGATATTCACTTGGGAAGACATTATCAATTGCAGCACTGGTAAAGGTGAAGATGTACTTCAACAAAAAATGGATTCTGAAACAATCACTAAAGTTGCACCCAAAATACCATTGCTAAAATATTTCGATTTAGCGTCAATCAAAAAGAATAATAATTTTTCAAGGTTCTGTGTTTTCCTTAAACAGCCACTTTCTAATTTAGACTTGAAACTTTGGTCGGCAGTTCAATTATTTTCTTGTCAAACTAAAATAATGAGTAAATGTTTGGCGGAAGAAAGTGTTGAATTATTTTTGGAATCAGGTAATAGTTCAGAGTTTGAATTTTCACCAAACTTACCCGAACAATTTTCATTTTGCGACAATTTGAAATTTCAGGATGAGTTAAAAATAATATGTCTTGCTCAGTTTAAAAAATTCGATATCAAATCTGCTATTTTTCATATTTTACCTGAGGGCGATTATGACAAAGGAAATTGGGAATTATTTTGGCAAACCTATAATTTATTACAGTTTCACCAATGCTACAATACTGAAAATGAAATTGAATCAAAATCAGATGTATTAGATGTTATACTCGATAATTTTAGACCGGAATTACATAACATTGTAACCAAACTAGTGGCTCAAAAAGTCGATATAAACAAGGAATATGACTTTGATGTGTTGGATGAAGAAGTAATTGTAGCTCAAGCTGAGTTAGGCTCCGAATCACATAAATTCTTTTTTTATCCTTTTGATGAAGAATCGAGAACAAAATTCATTCAACTTGGCTACACTGAATACACTATCGAAAATTTCAAATTGTAAAAAATAAAATCATAAATTCTTAATTATGAATCATACTATCCAGCTATTTATACACGACTCATTCTTTGATTCGTTTTCTGCATTGCCAAAGCAAATACAGAAAAGAACACGTGAATTACTAAAAGAATTTAAAGAAAATCCAACTTCTTCAGCTATCAATTACGAGAAGATTTCAACATTTAAAGACCAATCTTTGCGAACTTTACGGGTGAACGATAAATACAGAGCCATTGTACAAGCCCCCGATAAAGGAGAAAGCTTTCACCTACTGTGGGTCGATAATCATGATGAAGCAATGGACTGGGCAAAAAATAAGATTTTTGAATGGAACAAAGTTACACAAGGATTTCAATTGTTTGAGCAACCTGAAAATCAAGAAATTGTAACAACCAAAACGACCGTAGAAACAAAACAATTATACGATTTCCTATCAGACTCAGATTTGATGGCCATTGGCACACCTGAACTTATGTTTAATTTGGTGAGGTCAATAAGTACTATGGATGACCTAAATAATAGCAAAATCAATTTACCTACTGATGTTTACGAGTATTTATTTTTCTTGGCGGAGGGAATATCTTTAGAGGAAATCTTGGAAGATATTAATGCGGGGAAAGCAGATAAAAACCCTATGCAGAGCAGTAATGCATTAAAACATGCATTTATTCTTACCGATGATACCCAACTTGAAGAAATACTGAATGGAAGTTTCGAAAAATGGAAAATATTTCTTCACCCCACACAACGAAATCTTGCCTATCGCGATTACAATGGACCGGTGAAAGTGACTGGAGGTGCAGGCACTGGTAAAACCGTATGTGCATTACATAGAGCCAAATATCTTGTTGATAAAGTGGGTGTTTTCAATCCTCCAATTTTATTTACTACATACACAAAAAGTCTCACACAATATCTTCAAGAGACGATTAAAGGTTTAGGTGTAGAGGAAGGTCAAGTTATTATTAGTAACATTGATAAATTGATTTTTGATTTGGCCAACAATCAACAATATAAAATTTTCAATTCCAAAGTGGGATATTTGACAACCGAACAAGAAAAAAATATTTGGTGTCAAGCAATTGAGAAATACCCTTCGGAATTCAACGAAGATTTTTTCTATTCTGAATATAATGATGTAATTCTGGCTCAGAATATAAACTCGGTAGAATCATATCAAACTGCTTCAAGGATAGGTAGAAATTATCGCATTGGAAGAAAAGACAAAGTTGAAATATGGACTGTTTTTGAAGAATTTCAAAAACTAAAAGCAGGTAATTACTCTAAATTAGAATTGTGCAACCTACTTACAACCTACTTTAGCAAACAGAAAAATAAACCATTTTCTTTTGTTGTATGTGATGAAATTCAAGATTTTAGCAATCCTGAATTAAGTTTGCTGCGTTCATTGGTTGACGAGAAAGAAAATGATATGTTTATGGTTGGTGACCCTTACCAAAACATTTACAAAAAGTCATTGAACTTTGCTAAATCAGGCGTAATTATCAAAGGACGGAGAAGTCGTAAACTTAAAATAAATTACAGGACTACCGAAGAAATTAAGGGTTTGGCCATGAAAATTGTATCAACTTTAGAACTAGATGATTTCGATGGCAACCAAGAAAATTTAAAAGGTTATCTTTCTTTAATGCATGGTAATCCACCAAGTTATATCACTTTTAATACGCCAGAGGAAGAAGATAAATTCATTTTGGAAAAACTCAATACCTTAATTATTGGTGAATCAATTTTGCCAAATGAAATATGTATTAGTGCACGTACAAATAATGGATTGGATGCCATCAAAAAATCACTCAGCGCAGCCAATATAAAATACTTAGACTTGGGAAGCACCAAACAAAATGCAAATGCTGTTAATGTGTCAACCTTTCACAATATGAAAGGACACGAATTCAAAATTGTTTTTGTAAAAGGAATGTCAGATAATACCGTACCATACCCACACAGCAATTATGCAAATCTAACCGAAAAAGAACGACTTTCATACCACCAACAAGAAAGGTCATTATATTATGTCGTTTTTTCAAGGGCAATACAATCTGTTTATATTACTGGTGTGGGTGAAAAAAGTGGATGGATTGAAAAATAATTAACCTCATTGATTTATCGAATATGTTCATACACTAATAATTGTCTATCGTTTTGCTGTCAGTTAGAAACATTCATAACTAGAGTTATAATGAGACAGAAAGTATTTTGTTCCAACAGGCTTGGTTAATCAAAAACGCAATAGTAGTTTTAAAGTGTCAAATTGGCGATTATTTTGCTCTATAGTTACTTTCTGTGTTTGAATAGGAAGACTGACTTAAAAGATAGGGTAGTGGTGATGGGCGGCAATTTAATGTTCTATCAGTTTAATAAAAAAAACCAATTCCAATACGATATACAACGACCTTATCAAAGAGCGGTTTTCATTTATTTGGAAGCTGTTTTTTGTGTTTAATATTCTGTGTGGGGCAAATGTGGGGCAAATCCCCTGAATGAAAAAAGCTAAAACACTGTTTTATTGTGCTTTAGCTTTTTCTAACGCTCTCCCTTTAGGACTTGAACCTAAGACCCTCTGATTAACAGTCAGATGCTCTAACCAACTGAGCTAAGGAAGAATTTGGTTGTACATTT
>JAIFKQ010000177.1 GCA_020049515.1 Paludibacter sp.
ACATTAGGCACAATAGTTCATCGTAGAATCTTAGGAATGAAACGATTAGCGTTATTTTAAATTTTACATCGTAGAATGCCGAAAGGTATTAATCTATTGTTTCCATATTAGCCTTCTTTCCATATTCTATTGTGTCTATTGTGGTTTTTATTAATAAAAATGAGGTCAGCAACTTAATTACTAATGATTTGTTTTTAACCTTGATTAAAAGGGATAAGCAGTAAAAATAAAATTTGGGAACCACATTTTACGACTTTGAGCCTACTGTATTACTTTTAAATTGGTTCTATCATACAAAATACTTACAATATGACAATCAAAAGTGTGAATGTGGAAATCATCACCATTGGCGATGAAATTCTTATTGGACAAATAGTGGATACTAATTCTGCTTGGATGGCCAAAGAGTTGAACATAGCTGGGTTTGAATTGGCACAAATAACTTCGGTACACGATGATGCTCAACACATTATTGACACATTGGAATTAGCATTAAAACGGGCTGATATAGTCTTATTTACAGGCGGAATAGGACCTACAAAAGATGATATTACTAAACAAACATTGTGCAAGTACTTTGACACGAAGTTAATATTCAACGAATCAGTATTTCAGAATATTGAACGGTTATTTGTTAATCGTCCCAATGCCATGAATGAACTCAATAGGTTGCAAGCAATGGTTCCTGAAAATTGTATGGTAATACAAAATGCAGTAGGAACAGCACCCATCACATGGTTTGAGAAAAACGGAAAAGTGATAATATCGATGCCTGGCGTGCCTTATGAAATGAAAAATGCCATGAATTTGGAGATTATTCCTAGACTACAAAAGCAGTTTGAAACTCCGGTATTGCTACATAAAACAGTACAAGTTTATGGCTTTCCAGAATCTGCACTAGCTTTAAAAATTGCTGATTGGGAAAATGAATTGCCTTCCAATATAAAATTAGCCTATTTACCAAACTCTGGAATAGTGAAATTGCGCTTGAGCGGTTTGTCAGATAACGCCTTGGAATTAGAAATCGCTATCACTCAACAATTAGAATTATTGAGCGATATATTAGGAAATGCGATAGTAGCATACGAAGATATTCCGTTGGAACAAGTAATTGGAAAATTACTGCTCGCAAAAGGTATAATGCTAGCAACGGCAGAGAGCTGCACCGGTGGAAATATCGCACATCTATTAACTACTATTCCGGGAAGTTCCGAATTTTTCAAAGGCTCAGTAGTGGCATATTCCAACCAAATAAAAGAAAATTTGCTGGGAGTAAATCACGAAGATATAGAAAATGAAGGGGCGGTAAGTAAAATTGTGGCAGAACAAATGGCAATGGGTGCACGAAAACTATTAAAATCGGATGTGGCTATTGCAACTACAGGAATTGCAGGACCCACGGGTGGCACAGCAGAAAAGCCAGTCGGAACAATTTGGATTTCAGTATGTTATGAAGAAAAAACGCTTACCAAAATATATCATTTTGGAGCAAATAGGGAACAAAACATACAAAGAGCAACTCAAGCAGCATTCTTATTAGTAAAAGAAATTATTTAGTTTATTGTATTGACATACAACATATTAATTCAATAAAAACTGAGAAAATGAAGTTTTATGAAATTATTAGAAAGAAAAGCTTGCATAATTAAAAATGATTCAGTACTTTTGCACACTGTTTTTGAGAAAAAAAGTAAACAATAAAAAGATATAGAAATGTCAAAAATTTGTCAGATTACCGGAAAGAAAGCAATGGTAGGAAACAATGTTTCACACTCAAAAAGTCGTACAAAACGCACTTTTGACGTGAACTTGTTTACAAAAAAATTCTACTGGGTAGAGCAAGATACATGGATTAGCCTAAAAGTTTCTGCTAACGGACTACGCACAATTAACAAAGTTGGATTAGATGCTGCCATAAAAAAAGCGTCAGATAAAGGGTATTTATACGCATAATTTAGGAGGAAAACTACATCATGGCAAAAAAATCGAAAGAAGCAAGAGTCCAAGTAATATTGGAATGCACAGAGCATAAGGATAGCGGACTGGCTGGTACATCACGTTATATCACTGTTAAAAACAGGAAAAACACACCAGCACGTATGGAGTTGAAAAAATACAACCCTATTTTGAAAAAAGTAACTGTTCATAAAGAAATTAAATAAAACCTTAAATTATGGCTAAAAAAGCGGTTGCCTCTCTCCAAAAAGGAGAAGGACGTGCATTTGCAAAGGTTATCAAAATGGTGAAATCACCAAAAACCGGTGCTTATATGTTTCAAGAAGAAATTGTACACAATGATAAAGTGAAAGATTATTTCACAAAATAAGATATTATTGTTTTAAAAAATAGAAAGAATCCTCTCATTGTTCAAAATGAGGGGATTTTTTTTGCAATTACCTCAAAAAAAAATCCTAAATTTGTAAGTTGATACGAAATCATCAAACAAATTAAATCAGTAAATTGTAAATGAACAAATTAGAAAGAAAAAAATATGGGATTTTTTAATATATTCAGTAAAGAAAAAAAGGAAACCCTCGATAAAGGTCTTTCGAAAACCAAAGAAAGTGTTTTTTCAAAACTAACGCGTGCCGTGGCTGGTAAATCTAAGGTTGACGATGAGGTACTTGACAATTTGGAAGAGGTACTTATTACTTCCGATGTAGGTGTAGAAACCACCTTGCGTATTATTGAGCGTATAGAAAAGCGTGTTGCAAGTGATAAATATGTGAGCACAAACGAGCTAAATGGAATTTTGAAAGATGAAATTGCGGCTTTGTTGGGAGAAAATAATGCGGACAATCCTATTGATTTCGATGCAGAACTGCCACATAAACCGTACGTAATAATGGTTGTAGGGGTAAATGGGGTAGGAAAAACCACAACTATCGGCAAACTAGCACATCAGTTCACCAAAGCGGGCAAAAAAGTTTATTTGGGCGCCGCAGATACTTTCCGCGCTGCGGCAGTTGACCAGCTTGTTATTTGGGGTGAGCGTGCTGGAGTGCCTGTTATTAAACAAAAAATGGGTGCTGACCCAGCGTCGGTGGCTTTTGATACCATTGCTTCAGCCAAAGCTAACAACGCCGATGTGGTTATAATTGACACAGCTGGGCGTTTGCATAACAAAATCAACTTGATGAACGAGTTGACAAAAATCAAGAATGTGATGCAAAAAGTCATTTCAGATGCACCGCACGAAGTTTTATTGGTACTTGACGGATCTACTGGACAAAATGCTTTTGAACAGGCCAAACAATTCACAAAAGCCACTCATGTTACTGCTTTGGCTATCACCAAATTGGACGGTACTGCCAAAGGTGGTGTGGTAATCGGTATTTCCGACCAATTTAAAATTCCTGTAAAATACATTGGATTAGGTGAAGGTATTGAACATTTACAAGTATTTGATAAAGGGAAGTTTGTGGAAACTTTGTTTGAATAAAGTAACTTTCTGTAAGCTGCCGGGGCTTTAAAGCAGTACCAAGACCGAGTTTTTTAGTATTGCAAAAAAAAAAATATAAATATAAACATGTCTATCGAAAATACAAATAAAGGAACAGTTGATGTGGTAACGCTGGGCTGCTCAAAAAACTTAGTTGATTCTGAGCAACTTATGCGTCAATTTGAAGTGTTAGGCTATAAAGTACGCCACGATGCTGAAAAACCGGATGGTGACATTGTGATTATCAACACTTGCGGTTTTATTGGCGACGCCAAAGAAGAAAGTATCAATACCATATTGCAATTTGCAGAATTGAAGAAACATCAGAAAATCCAAAAACTTTTTGTGATGGGCTGTCTTTCTGAACGTTACTTGGAACAATTGCGTGTGGAAATTCCCGAAGTAGATAAATACTACGGCAAATTCAACTATAACAATATTATCACGGATTTAGGCCAAGAGTATCGTGCCGATTTGCGGTTGGAGCGCACCATGACTACACCGTCGCATTATGCATATATCAAGATTTCAGAGGGTTGCAATCGGGGTTGTTCCTATTGTGCTATTCCCATTATGACAGGTCGCCATCGGTCGAGGTCGATAGAAGACATAGAAACTGAAGTGAAAAATTTGGTGAGCAATGGTGTTAAGGAATTTCTAATTATTGCCCAGGATTTATCTTCGTACGGGCTGGATAAATACAAATCGCAGAAACTGGGGGAATTGATTGAGCGAATTTCGGACATCCCTGGTGTAGAATGGATAAAACTGCATTATGCTTACCCTTCTCAATTTCCGTACGACATTTTGCGTGTGATGCGTGAACGTGATAATGTTTGCAAATACTTGGACATTGCACTGCAACACATTAGCGACAATATGTTGAGAATCATGCTTCGTGATATTAATTCGGAGAAAACGTATGAATTAATGGATAGAATTAGAAAAGAAGTTCCTGGCATTCATCTCCGCACCACGTTATTGCTGGGTCATCCCGGTGAAACAGAGGTAGATGTGGAAGAATTAAAGGAGTTTGTACGGAAAGTTCGATTCGATAGATTAGGAGCATTTGCTTATTCGCACGAGGAAGGCACTCATGCTTATAAAACCATGACGGATGATATTCCTGAGGAAATAAAACAGCAACGTGTGAATGAAATAATGACCATTCAGCAAGGAATTTCGGCAGAATTGAACGTACTTAAGATTGGACAAACATTGAAAGTGTTGATTGATAGAGTAGAAGATGAATACTATGTGGGAAGAACGGAATTTGATTCACCAGAAGTGGACCCTGAGGTATTGATTCCTATTGGCACTAAGGGTGTAAAAAAAGGGGAGTTTTATATGGCAAAAATTACGGGATCTACGGATTTTGATTTGTATGGGGAGTAAGCAATGAAGAAAAGGAAGAATGAAAAAATTTAAAAATAATTATATCTCACCCAACAACAAATTCGTTCCTATATCAGAACACGAAACCTTGAACACGAAACATTCTTAATATCATGAATAATAAAGAATTAATAGCTAGCATGGCAGCAAAAATGAACGCTCCTAGTTCTGTGGTTGCTAATTTATTGGAAACCACTGTTGGTGTTTTCACAGCACAATTGGCTGAAGAAAAAACAGTTGGATTTCAAAGTTTCGGAAATTTTGAAGTACGAAAAAAGGAAGAACGGTTGTCGGTTCATCCTTCAACAAAAATTAGGACGCTTATACCACCAAAACTGGTAGTGAATTTTAAGCAAAGCAACATATTAAAAGACAAACTTAAAGGATTACCGCACAATGACTAAGGATAAAATTTCGATACAAGAAATTATTGACCTCGTGGCAAAAAAAGCTGCGATAAGTAAACGTGCGGCTGAAGAGTTCCTAAAGGTTTTAATTTCTACAATTGAAGAGACATTACAAGGGGGTGAATCTGTGAAGATAAAAGACTTTGGAACTTTTAAACTTCAATGGAATGGCGCACGTAAAAGTGTGAACATAAATACTGGGGAAGATATATTTCTTTCTGGTTATTATAAAATTTCATTTACCCCAGACATTACTTTAAAAGAACTTGTAAATGAACCTTTTGCACATTTAGAAGCTGTAAATTTGGATGACAACAAAGTTGAACACAATGAGCAGATTCATAAAAATGAGACTGAAATAAATCCATTGAGAATTTTTGAGGAACAAGCTACAGAAATTAAAAGTATTATTTCGGAAATTCAAGCTTTATCAACGAACTTAAAACCAAGCTCAACAGCTGCAGAATCGGCAAATTTATTGGAGAATAGTACTGAAACTGAATTAGAGAATGATAATGGATTATTAAACACGACTCCTGAAATTGTTGACATAGAAAAAAATGCGATAGACACCGATTACATTGACAAATATGAAGAAGTTAGTCCTGTTGGATCAGCAGACTTAGCCATTGACAAAGAGATTGAAGAAGAAGAGAAAACTGTAGAAGAAGAAATAATTAGCGAAAAGATAAGTGAAATAAAGGATGAACCAGTTCCTATTGCTAAGACTGATATGGATACTAATCCTTTTATTGAGGGAGCTAGTACAGTTAAAAAAATAAGGAAAGTCTTGTGGATTACAATCATAATAGTAGTGTTATCTGTTGGAAGTATTTCTAGTTATTTATATTTTCCACCGTTCACCAATTTAATTCATAAAGGGTTAGACAAAGTAGAGTATTTAGCATTGAGCTTTAAAGATAGCGCTTCCACAACTGATTTGCTTAACACATTAGCCAAATGGTTTACACCAACATCTAATGTAGAGGTAAAACCAGAAACAGTGATTATACCAAAAGCCGCTGTGGAAGGCGATTCAATCAATGAGGCTGATACTGTAGATAGTCTTCAGTTATTATTTGATACACCTCGTATTTATCCTGAATATATTGCTACAGAAAAAATAATAAGTGGCAGTAGGTTGGCTCGCATGTCGGAGCGATATTATGGCAAGTCGGATTTTTGGGTTTACATTTACGAAGCCAATCAAAATAGAATTCCCAATCCGGACAATATTCCATCGGGTACTTTAATATATATACCAAAAGTTGATCCGCGATTAATAGACAGCACTAACCCACGATGCTTAAAGAAAGCCCGTGAATTACATGAATTATATGTAAAAACAGATGAAATGAGGTAAAAGCCAAAGAACACGGAAAAAAGATTTAGAAAACCCTGCAATTTTTAATATATTGCAGGATTTTTTTTATATCAAAACATAATAATGTTCTAAAAAAAAGGCGAAATGAGCGCCCTGTATTTAATATACTAAAATCCAGTTAATAGAAACTAAATCTATGGATTAACGTTTCAAAAAAGACTATATTTGCTACGCAAAAAAAAGAACACAACTAACATTTAAAAATATGATTCAATCTGTTGACATTAGGGAACTTAACGAGCTAATAGAGCGTCAAAGTTCATTTGTAGATGCACTTACCATGGGAATGGATAAAGTTATCGTTGGGCAAAAGCATTTAGTAGAGTCTTTATTGATTGGCTTACTATCAGATGGGCACATTTTGCTAGAAGGTGTACCAGGATTAGCAAAAACGCTGGCTATCAAAACCTTATCTGATCTAATCAAAGCTGATTTCAGTCGAATTCAATTTACGCCTGATTTATTGCCTGCCGATGTAATTGGAACAATGATTTACAGCCAAAAGAATGAGGAGTTTAGCATCAGAAAAGGTCCAATTTTTGCTAATCTAGTTTTGGCTGACGAGATAAACCGCGCCCCGGCTAAGGTTCAAAGTGCTCTACTTGAAGCGATGCAAGAACGTCAGGTAACTATTGGTCAAAACACATACAAATTGGATGAGCCATTTTTGGTATTGGCTACCCAAAATCCAATTGAGCAAGAAGGTACTTATCCCCTACCGGAAGCACAAGTGGATCGTTTTATGTTGAAAGTGATTATTAATTATCCAAGCAAAGAAGAAGAGAAATTAATTATCCGTCAAAACTTATTAAAAAGCAAACCTACCGTTTTGCCAATTTTGACTCCAAAAGACATTATTGATGCCCGCGATATAGTTCGTAAGGTTTATATTGATGAAAAAATTGAGCGCTATATTGTAGATATTGTTTTTGCAACGCGCTACCCACAAGACTTCGGATTAGAATCATTAAAAGAAATGATTTCTTTTGGCGCCTCACCTCGTGCTTCTATCAATTTAGCGTTGGCCGCACGGGCTTATGCATTTATTAAGCGTAGAGGGTATGTAATTCCAGAAGATGTTCGTGCAGTATGCTATGATGTAATGCGCCACCGCATAGGTCTGAGCTATGAAGCTGAGGCCAACAACATGACTTCTGACGAGATAATTACAGAAATTTTGAACACAATTGAAGTGCCTTAATTGATAATTAATAATTGATAATTAATAATTAATAATTAAGATTGTGGAAACGAGCGAATTAATAAAAAAAGTACGTAAAATAGAGATAAAAACACGTGGCTTGTCGAAAAATATTTTCGCAGGCGAATACCATTCTGCGTTCAAAGGGCGTGGAATGACCTTTGCCGAGGTGCGTGAATATCAATATGGCGATGATATCCGGTCGATAGATTGGAATGTTACCGCCCGTTTTGGTCATCCATATATTAAAGTTTTTGAGGAAGAGCGGGAATTAACAGTCGTGTTATTGATAGATGTGTCGGGCAGTAGAGAATTTGGAACGCTAACAAAGCTAAAAAAGGATATTTTTACTGAAGTGGCCGCTACAATTGCATTTTCTACCATACAAAACAATGATAAAATTGGGGTAATATTTTTTTCTGATAAGATAGAGAAATTTATTCCACCCAAAAAAGGGAAGAAACACGTGTTGTATATTATTAGAGAATTGCTTGATTTTGAACCACAAAGTACAAAAACAGATATTGCTGGTGCATTGAGATATTTTACGAATGCCATCAAGAAAAGCTCTACTGCTTTTATAATTTCTGACTTTATTGATAGTAATTTTGACAAAGAATTAGTTATTGCCAACAGAAAACACGATGTGGTGGCGTTGCAAGTGTATGATATTCGCGAAACAGAATTGCCAGATGTTGGACTTATCAAATTAAAAGATGCCGAAACTGGAGAACGAATTTGGGTAGATACTTCTGACAAGCGGCTCCGTACCACTTATAAACATGCTTGGGGCGAGAGTCAATTGGCACTTCAAAAAGCGTTTACTAAATCGGGAGTGGATTCTGTATCAATGAGTACATCCGAAGATTATGTGCGGGCTTTGATGAAATTATTTAAAATGAGAGCCTAATTTCAGTTACTATTTAATCATTTACTATTTACTATTTGGATATTAACTTTCGATGGAATTCGGAAGTACTATAGAAGGTATATATGAGAAAAAACTTTTTTTTATTTTCACTCTTTCTTGCTTTTACACCCTTAACATTATGGGCACAAAAGATAACCGTAAATGCCAAACTTGACTCTACCGTACTTTGGATAGGTGACCAAGCGAATTTAACCTTTGAGGTCTCGCAACAGCCAAATCAAAAAGTTATTATGCCAATTTTTTCAGACACCATTGTAGGTGGATTGGAAATGGTAGCACCCGTAAAATTGGATACAGTAAAAACTCCTGATGGACCAATTTTAGTAACACAACGGTACGTTGTAACTGCATTTGAAGATTCCTTGTTGTATATTCCTCCTTATCCGTTTGTGCTAGATGGCGATACTGTTTGGTCAAAATCACTCTCGTTAAAAGTGGTGCAGCCGTTTAAAATTGATACTGCTGCTAATTCAATTACGGACATTAAGCCTGTTTTCGACCCAAAATTTGATTGGATTGCCTTGATTAAATGGATTTTACTTGCACTAGTAATTATTGCTTTGCTTGTATTATTGTATTTTATTTTAAGAAAATACTGGATGAAAAAACCCATTTTTGAGTCCACACCCGAAATTATTTTAGCTCCTTACGAAATAGCTTTAAATAAATTAAATAAGATTAAAGAAGAAAAGCCTTGGCAACATAATCGGTCAAAAGAATATCACACTGAATTGGTGGACGTTATGCGAGAATATATTGAGAAAACATTTGATGTAAATAGCATGGAAATGACGTCGATAGAAATTCTAGCACATTTGAGCGACCTTCGTAGAAACAATAAAACAGCCTATAACGGATTGAAGCAAATGTTTCAACTAGCTGATTTAGTGAAATTTGCAAAGTTTAACCCAACACCCGATGAGCACGAGTTGAGCTTAACAAATGCTTATCATTTTGTAAATTCTACGAAAGTAGAGCTGACAAAACCATTGGAAGTAATTACAGAGCAAAAACCAACAAGTGAGAAAGACGAAACAAATACTGTTTCATAATTCAAATTTAATTAAACAAGCGCGATGACTTTTAACAACCCAGAATATTTATTTTTATTATTGTTGCTTATACCGATGGTGTTTTGGTATGTTTGGGAGCTTCACAAATCTGATGCTAGTTTGCAAATTTCGTCGCATCAGAAATTGGCTCAGTTTCCAAAAAGCACAAAAGTAAAACTTTTACACGTTCCTTTTATTTTGCGCATATTGAGTGTAGCGCTAATTATCATTGCTTTAGCTCGCCCTCAAGCCTCTAACAGTTGGCGTACAGAAAACACCGAAGGAATAGACATCATGATGGCGCTGGATATTTCGGGTACAATGATGGCAGAAGATTTGAAGCCAAACAGATTGGAAGCCTCAAAATCTGTAGCTTCTGAATTTATTCTTTCTCGTCCCAACGACAATATTGGTCTTGTGGTTTTTGCTGGCGAAAGTTTTACGCAATGCCCACTTACTGTTGACCATGCCGTATTGGTGAATTTATTTAACGGAGTGAGTTACGGTATGATAGAGGATGGAACGGCTATAGGATTGGGATTGGCCAATGCGGTGAATAGAATAAAAGACAGTCAAGCAAAATCGAAAGTGATTATATTACTTACTGATGGATCAAATAATAGAGGCGATATTGCACCGATTACCGCAGCAGAAATTGCCAAAACATTTGGAATTAGAGTATATGCCATTGGCGTGGGATCGTATGGAATTGTAAATGTGCCAGTACAGACTCCCATGGGCTTGCAATATCAACAAATGGAGTCGGAGTTTGACGAGAAATCGCTTCAAGAAATTGCATCCATGACTGGCGGACAGTACTTTAGAGCAACAGACAATTCTAAATTGCGAAAAATTTATCAAGAAATTGACCTATTGGAAAAAAGCAAAATTAGCGTACGAGAATACAGCAAAAAAAATGAGCAATTCTTTTTGTTTGGCTTGATAGCATTGGTATTGCTTATTGCAGAGGTATTACTTAGAAATACTTTATTGAGAAGAATACCATAACATTCAAACTTGGACATCTCACAACCATTTATTGCTAACCATTTATTTTCAGCTGGTTATCTTTTAAAATATTAAATTTTAAAACTCGCATTGCCGAGATAAACTTATCAAACAACCATTATGTTTCGATTTGCACATCCAGAGTATTTATTTTTATTACTAATAATACCCCTATTATTAGGCGTATTTATTTACACCAATATCCTAAAAAAGAGGAAAATAAAACTTTTTGGAAATTCAGAAATATTGGCTCAATTAATGCCGAATGTATCAGTTATTCGTCCTCAGGTAAAATTTTATTTTCAATTAGTTGCAATATTATTTCTAATAATAGTATTGGCACAACCTCAATTTGGAACAAAGGTTGAAAATGTAAAACGTCAAGGCATTGAGGTAATGATTGCATTGGATGTTTCCAATTCGATGATGGCACAAGATATTCAGCCAAATCGGTTAGAAAAGTCTAAACAAATTTTGTCGAAGTTAGTAGATGGTCTGTCCAACGACAAAATAGGGTTAGTTGTATTTGCCGGCGACGCCTATACTCAATTGCCCATAACGGTGGATTATGTATCTGCTAAAATGTTTCTATCATCCATTTCGCCAAAATTAGTACCTCGTCAGGGAACGGCCATTGGCAGTGCTATTGATTTAGCAATCAAATCATTTGGCACAAAAAGTGAAGCTGGCCGAGCTATAATTGTTATAACAGATGGTGAAAACCACGAAGATGACGCAATAGGTGCAGCCAAACTTGCAGCCGAAAATGGAATAGCATTACACGTGATAGGTATGGGAAAAATAGATGGCGCACCGATACCTGTGGACGGGACTATGAGTTTTTGGAAAGACAAAGACGGTAATGTTGTAGTATCCAAGCTAAATGAAGAAATGTGCAAAAATATTGCTGAGGCAGGAAAAGGAACTTATGTACGTGCCGACAATAGTAATAGTGCTTATAGGATAATAAATAAAGAACTGGATAGTTTGGCAAAATCGGACATTAAAACCAGCATTTTTTCAGATTATAATGAACAGTTTCAATCCTTTGCATTGTTTGCACTCTTATTATTGGTAGTGGAATTTTTCATTTTTAACCGTATAAACAAGCGTTTGAGCCGATTAAAAATCTTTGACCTAAAGGATAAAGTCACAAAAATTTAATCTTAATAAAATCACATTTGAAACAATGAAAAAAATAGGATATATATTAATATTGAGTTTATTGAGTTTGCATGTCATGGCTCAAAAGGAAAGTGCAGATGTACGAAGTGGGAATAAACTTTATAAGTCGAACAAATTTACTGAAGCTGAAATTGAGTACCGTAAGGGGCTTCAAAAAAACCCAAAATCATTTGAAGCAAATTATAATTTAGGCAATGCCTTGTTTAAACAAGGGAAATACGCCGATGCACTTGAGCAGTATAACAATGCATTGGCCTTAGAACCAAGTGAAAAAGCGAAAATAGCGGCTGCATATCATAATACTGGAAATGCATTATTGAGTGATAAAAAAATTGAAGAAAGTATTACTGCCTATAAAAATGCGCTGAAAAACAGTCCGAAAGATGACGATACACGTTATAATTTAGCTTATGCACAAGAAATGTTGAAACAACAACAACAGAATAAAGACAAAAATAAGGATAAGGATAAGGATAAGGACAAAGATAAGAAAAAAGACGAACAGCAGAAACAAGAGCCCAAACAAGATAAACAAGACAAACAAAAAGAGCAGCAGAAACAGCCTCAAATGTCGAAAGAAAATGCACAGCAAATTTTGGACGCGTTGATGCAAGATGAAAAAAAGACTCAGGATAAAGCTAAGAAACAACCTGTTAGGGGCAAAAAGAAGGTAGATAAAGATTGGTAAACGATATGAAATTTTAGAAGAATTCTAATTTTCTTTATTTGAAAGAGAAAAATAAAGCACATGAAAATTAAATTAGCACTGTTATCACTTTTTGTATTGATATTCAATTCCGCATTTGTTTTTGCGGATGAACCAGTACGTTTTACAGCTTCTGCTCCCTCTACAGCCATTTTAGATAAACCATTTCAATTGGTTTACTCCATTAATGCTAATGGTAGGGATATGCGCGCGCCCGAAATGACAAATTTTGAGGTATTGGCAGGTCCATTTGAATCGCACAGTTCGAGCATGCAAATCATAAATGGTAAAAGTTCGTCGTCGGTTTCGGTATCTTACACCTACACACTTCAGGCACAAAAAACGGGAACATTCACCATTCCATCTGCCAGCATTAGTGTTAGCGGGCAAAAATACACTTCGAATGGTGTATCGATTAAAGTACTTCCAGCCGACGCTGCCGGATCTAAATCTCAGGGCGGGCAATCAGGAGGAAATGCAGGAGCTCAAAACATTTCGAATGAGAATATTTTTATTCGCACAAGCGTTTCTAATGCCAATGTATATGAACAAGAAGCCGTATTGGTAACTTACAAATTGTACACCTTGGCAGATGTGGTGCAATGTGTGAACAAGAAAATGCCTGATTTTAATGGGTTTATGAAACAAGATATTGAACAAACTCAGAATAAGCAATTCTCATACGAAAATTTCAACGGTAGAAATTATGGCACAGTAGTACTGTATCAAGTATTGCTGTATCCACAAAGATCTGGTGTGATACAGATAGAAAAAGCGAATTTCGAAGCAGTAGTTCGTGTACAAAATAGAACTACTGCCCGTAGTATTTTTGACGATTTTTTTGATTCATATACCAATGTATCCAAAAGCATAGTAGCACCAGCCACAAAAATCACAGTAAATTCTTTACCAGCTAATAAGCCCGCCTCATTTAAGGGAACTGTGGGTAGGTTTACGCTGAACTCAAGTATAAGTTCGCAGGAGGTAAAGGCCAATGAGGCAGTTACAGTAAAAATTAATATTGCTGGAACTGGTAATATGAAGTTAATTAAAAATCCTGACATTAAATTTCCTGAAAGTTTTGAGATGTATGACCCAAAGGTTAATAACAACTTTAAAACCACTACAACTGGCGTATCAGGCACCAAAACGATTGAATACTTATTTATTCCACGTCACTCGGGTGATTTTGAAATTCCGTCGGCAGAGTTTTCTTATTTTGATGTAAAAGAAAAGACTTACAAAACCTTGCGCACGCCAGCATATAAGTTGCAAGTACTTAAAGGTGAGGGAAATGAAAGTGCTACAGTCGTAGGAAGTTCCTATATAGACAAGCAGGATGTAAAACAATTAGGAAAAGACATACGATACATTCAAACGGAGAAATTTGATTTATTAAAAGAGGAAGAGCCAATTTTTGGCACAATTACTGGCTGGCTAATGTATTTGATACCGTTGCTAATATCATTGGCGCTGTTTATTGTGTTTAGAAAGCAAGCAAAAGACAATGCCAATCTGGACTTGATGAAAACTAGAAAGGCTAATAAAGTGGCTGTAAAACGACTTAAATTAGCACAAAAGTTACTCAAAGAGGGGAAAAAAGATTCCTTTTACGAGGAGGTATTAAAAGCAGTTTGGACCTATTTGAGCGACAAATTATCAATTTCTTCTGCTTCGCTCACCAAAGATAGAGTCGTAGATGAATTAACAACTAGGGGTGTAGATGAAGTTTTAATTAATCAATTCACGGCGATATTAAATACGTGTGAATTTGCACGTTATGCTCCAAATTCGGGACAACAAGAAATGGGGAATTTGTATGCAGAAACGATGGAGGCTATCAGTCAATTGGAAGAGTTAGTAAAAAAATAACAATCATATTTTTAGGAATATATTATGAAACGTATCCACATATTTTTAACTTTGCTTGTCTGTTTTAGTTTATTCGCACTAGCTCAAACTGGTGCTGTAAAGCAAGCCAATGAATCTTACGCAAAGGGACAATATAAAGAAGCTGCAAAACAATACGAAGAGATATTAACCAATGAAGGTGTAGCTCCAGAGTTATATTATAATTTGGGTAACGCCTATTATAAAAGCAATGAAATTGGCCGCAGTATATTAAATTACGAGCGTGCGATGCGCCTTTCGCCAAACTTTGATGATGCAAGTACAAATTTAGCTTTGGCACAGTTGAAAGTAATAGACAATGTAATTCAAACCCCATCATTCTTTTTGGTAAGATGGATGGCGTATTTAACTAAATTGCTCACTTCAAATCAATGGATATTTTTGAGTTTGTCCATGTTTATTCTGTGTTTGATTTCAACTTTCATCTTTATATTTGGCCCTTCTAGAGCAGTGCGAAAAGCCTCGTTTTACGTGGGCACAGTTTTACTAATCGGCTGTATGGTAGCTGGTTTATTCTCAGGCATTCGCAAAGAACAATTATCAAACCACGATGAAGCTATAATTATGACTGGGGTAATTACCGTAAAAAGCTCACCCGACCGGAGCGGAACAGATTTATTTCAATTGCATGAAGGCACTAAAGTACATGTTAAGAGTTCGTTGGGAAAATGGATTGAAATTAAACTTGGAAATGGAAGCATCGGATGGGTAGAAGATGTGAATATCGAGAAAATATGAGAATGCGTAGTTGGTAGTTGATAGTTGACAGTTGACAGTTGAAGAGTAAAAAATGGTATATCTATTTCTTCATCCAGAAAGCTATCGCGACTTCAAATTTTCAAATTCTTCATCCCGATAGCTATCGGGACTTCAAATATTCAAATATTCAAATATTTTAAAACTCTTCCATGCTAGAAACTATAAAACTTTGGGATTCAACTTTATTTCTATTTTTGAATGGATTTCATGCTCCGTTTTTTGATGGGATAATGTATGCTATCAGCGAGAAATATACTTGGATACCACTTTATTTGGCCGTTATTTACATGGTAATACGTCATTGGAAAAGAGAATCGGGATGGATAATTTTAGCTTTGATTATTTGCATAGTCATTGCCGATCAAGTGTCATCGGGGTTAATTAAAGGTTGGGTTGAGCGCCCACGCCCTTCGCATGCCGAACATTTGAATGGCTTGGTACATTTGGTAAATGGTTATACTGGTGGCCGATTTGGATTTGTATCATCACATGCTGCCAATGCTTTTGGCTTTGCGCTACTCTCCTCTTTGCTTTTCCGACAAAAAAGTTTTTCAATTGCCATTTTTTTGTGGGCTGTATTGACAGCTTATTCCCGCATTTATTTGGGAGTTCACTACCCGCTTGATATTGTAGGTGGTACTTTGGTGGGATTTTTTGGAGCTTATGTTTGCTTCGCAACAATAAAAAAACTGCGTCCATCACTGCTTGAACTTCAAGAAAAAGACTCAACATCAAACAAGCCGAATACTTTTATTCCTCTTTTAGTTTTAGGGTTAAGTTTCATTGGCATAGTGATTTATAGCATTACTATCCTTTGATTTTAAATCAATAGTGAAACAAATCTCCCGTTTTACGAATTGAGAACATAGTTCCCACAGTATTACCGTACAATTTACCAAAATCCGCTGCTACGCTCCAACTCAGTTCGACATTGGATAATGTTGGAAAAATCTTTTTGACCTCCAACATTACAGACGTATTTTCTATTTTGATAGGTTCGGCATAAGTACCTAAGTTTTTACTAAAGGCAGACATTGCTTTGTACTGATAACCAAGCACATCTCCTTCAATACCAACATGGTGCACTTGCACTCTATTATTGACTTGAATGTATTTATCATTGTATTTATTAAAGATAAAAGGTGTGCCAATGGTCCTTGAGAAATAGCTCCATCCTGATTGGTAAACGCCGTTTGAAAAATAACTATCGGCTCCTCCAAATACAATACCATCTTGGTCGTGAAAAGGCCCTGATTGATTCTGAGTATTTAAAAACTCATAGACTATACCTTTCACTATTGGCAAATTATTATTCCGTATTGACAATCCAACCAATCCATCGTATCGGTTCATGGCATTCCACATAATTTTTATAGGCCCGTCTTCAGAAATATTTTGCCAATAAAGACTCATTTTAAAATCAGAAATGGAAGCTTCCAATTTCATACTTTGCGAAATAATGTGATTTCCCAATGCATTAATTTGATCGGTAACAAGCGCATCTGAACCGCCAGATTTTCCCAGAAAAATCCTTTTAAAATCGCTAAAACTAGTTGGCTGCTGACCGACTCCAGGAATACTTCCGCCCCATTGTGCCACATGATCTAAACCGTACTGAAGATGTACAGGCAACTT
>JAIFKQ010000021.1 GCA_020049515.1 Paludibacter sp.
CCGATAATTCCAAAAATTATTGGTGAACAAATTTCATATATTTCTTTGTCGAAATTGAAAATATACACGCTGATAATAGCAAGGACTATTATTTGCAAAAAGCCTAATAATAACGATTTAGTTTTCATTGTGTAAGGTTTTATAGTTGCCTAATTGACAGTCTTTTCTACATGCTCAATTTCATGGTCGTGGTCATGATTATGCCCGTGTTCATGTCCAAAATGCGACATGTATTCAATACCCACATAAATGCCCACAAGAATGAAAATTACTGCTGTGATGCGACGAAACCACACTTCAAACACCTGAATTTTATTGTAGAAAGTACCAACGCTAGCAAAGCTATAAGCTAAAATCCATGAGATAATAACCACTGGTAAACCTGTGCCAATGGCAAAAACTATGGGCAATAAAAGTCCTGCTGGTTCGGCCAAAGTGAGTGGAATCAAACCTCCAAAGTAAAGCACACCGCCCTAAAAACAAAGACCATTTGGCACTTCCCGATTCCGAGTTTCTGATAATTCGTTCGCTGAAACTTCCCGATTCGTGGTGTTTAGAACCGTGCTTGTGAAATTTGAAGAATTCCAACATAAACAATCCACCTATAATAAGAAATGGTCCGAGAAGCATTTCGCCGTAAGTTTCAAAAAACTGTTGCGTAGGCAAAACGCTTCCGCCCAGTACAAAAACGGCCGCCAACCCAGTGAAAGCAATGATTTTTCCGAAAGCATACATTAAACCGTTAAGTATTATCGAACGTTTGCTTTTTACATCTTTACTCAAAAAACCGATGGCAGTTATATTTGTGCAAAGTGGACATGGACTGATGGTGGTCATTAAACCTAAAATAAATGCCGTAAGAAATGGGAAGGTGCTGTTAGAGAGAAAGTTATTTAAGAGTTCCATGAGTTGTAATTTTATTCACCAAACCCTAAAAAGGCTTTTGGAGAATTGCAGTTATACGTTTTAGTGAATTCTTTGACTGTAATATTTTTATTGTTTTATCTGTTGCTTATGTTATCATGTTATGTTTTTTTTTAGCGAATGTACTTGTATAACCTCATTCGCTTAATTTATTTATTCTCAAATTTATTCCCTTTTTTGGCACAATCATTGTTGCAAAGTTAGTCGGTTTAAGTACCATTACAAATTATTTCTATGAAAATTTTTAAAAACATAATACTTCTGCTTCTTTTGATGTGTGTGGTCACGACCATTCGCAGTCAAGAAAAATCTGTATTGCCCGATCGAACGCCTGAACAAGAAGCAGTTAGGCAAACCGAAAAACTACAACAAGAACTTAATCTTTCAGCTACACAGGTAAAGCAAGTTTACGAAATTAATTTGCGATATGCCCGTGAGCGACAAGTTTCCAATACCAGAAGTGAAGCCATGGAGCGCATTAAAAACAAAAATGCCGAGTTGCAAGCTGTATTAAATTCGGAGCAAAATGACCGACTAGAACATAAAAGGTATGAAAGAACCACAGTGGAAATTCCAACTGCTAATAGTGCCCGTCCCAATATTTCAACAAGTTTCCATTCGTCTTCAAAATATCGTCCTAATCCGCCAGCTCAAAGCTTAAGTACTGATTTGACTCCCTCTGGTGGCTCACGTTCTGTCAATTCGCAAAATAATACTCAATCGCCTCAATCGGTAAGACGGAGTACGCCAGCAAGAAGAACCCCTAACCCCTAAAACTCTTAGCCCTTACCGTTGAGGCGGGATAAAATGCTGGGAATTATGCAAGTATTGATTTGTATAAATTCCTTCTAAACTATCAACTTTAAAAAAATGTCCAACCCTTATTTCGCATTCAAGCAATTTGCTGTTTTTCACCATTTATGTGCTATGAAAGTGGGCATAGATGGTGTTTTATTGGGTGCATGGGCTTCAGTTGAAAATGTAAATTCCATATTGGATATTGGCAGTGGAAGCGGATTAATAACATTAATGCTTGCTCAGCGCTCAGAGGCCAAAATTGTTGCTATTGATATAGATGCGAATGCCATTTTGCAAACCAATGAAAACGTTTTTAAATCGCCTTGGCAAAATAGAATTGTTACCAAGGAAATTCCCTTGCAACTATTTGTAAATGAAACAACAGACCGATTTGATTTGATAGTTTCGAATCCACCTTATTTTGTAAATTCTACTAAAGCACCTAATGAAAGTCGCACCACAGCACGCCATACCAATACGCTTTCGCACAACGAATTGATTGCCAACGCTAAGTTACTACTCAAACCAACAGGCAGAATTTGTTTAATTCTGCCTGTAATTGAGGGTTTGCAATGTGTTGACTTTGCAGTGAGTGTTGGATTGTTTTGTACAAAACAAGTCACCGTTTATCCAAAGCCTGAAGCGGTTTCTAAAAGATTATTGCTTGAGTTTAGCTTCATTTTCAGCCCCAAAATTGAATCGCATTTGACCATTGAAAGCAATGAACGACATCAGTATTCTGCAGAATTTAGCGCATTGGCAAAAGATTTCTACTTGAAACTCTAAAAAATAAGAGCCCCTAACCCCTCCCGCTTAGGCGGGATAAATTGCGGGGAATTGTGCAAGTATTGATTCTAATTTCCTTTTACTAACTATCAACTATCAACTGAAAACTATCAACTGAAAACTGTCAACTGAAAACTGTCAACTGATAACTGTCAACTATCAACTAAAGTAGCGCTTCTATCTTGGCAGCCAAAACTGCTTTTTGGGCAGCACCAACTTGTTTGTCAACAACTACTCCATCTTTGAAAAACAAAATGGTAGGGATATTTCTGATGCCAAATTCGGTTGGAGTATCTACATTGTTATCCACATCCATTTTGCCGATTACTACTTTGCCTTCGTACTCTTTTGCCAATTCTTCAACCACTGGACCTACCATGCGACAAGGGCCGCACCATTCTGCCCAAAAATCAATTACTACTGGTTTTCCACTTTTGATAAGTTCTTTGATGTTTCCATCGGTTATTTCTAAAGCCATAATACTATAAAATTAATAATTAATAATCAATAATTAATAATTGGTGCGCATACTGAAAATAAATCATACTCAAACAATTATTGTATTTCAAAATCTAAATAGTCTTTGTAAAACAGCATTCAATCAATATTGTTTTAGCTCTTAATGAAATATGCTTATTTATAAAATCTATTGAGAACAAAAAAAATCAGGATGACTTTGTCTTTCTGCTCCCTCCACGATAGCAATCGGGAGGGGAGTTGGGTGGAACTTTTAGATCACCTGAAAATCCAAAATTCCTTCATTGCGTGCATGCTTTAATACATGATACACCTCTTTGGTTACTCGAAAACGATGTTGGCGCGAGAAAAGCTTCACTTTGTTTGGTGAGTTTTCATCTATCACCTGCACATATAAATTAACACTCCCTTTGTTCTTGAGTATCAAATCAGTGATTTGAACTGCAAAATCCTCAGTCAATTGTTGCAGCGGAATGGTTAACGTTATCGAATTGACCAACTTATCTTTGATGTCGTTGAACACTTCAATTTTATGAATTTTCAATTCCAATTCCGCAGGGTTATTTGGGTCTGGCTTAAAATATCTGTTGTCGGCTCCTTTTTCTTGAACTACAGCGCTGATATACAGATACAAATCCTTAATCATGTATTTAGAATACTCAATGTAATTTTTACCAAACAAAGCAAACTCAAAAGCTCCCACATAATCTTCCAATGTAAAAACACCATACTGATTTCCTGCTTTGGAAGTGCCATGCCGCAAATTGGTAACCATGCCGCCAATTTTCAATGGCTTGTTTCTCAGTAACGAAAGGTCCTTTAAATCAACAGTATTGGTGTTGCAAACATGATTTATTTCAAATTCATATTCGTCTAGCGGATGCGCCGAAAGGTACATGCCAATTAAATCGCGCTCTTTGTTCAGTTTTTCCAACGGCGACCATTCGGGTGCGTACGGAATTTCGGGTTTGGTTATTTCCACCGAATCCATGCCTCCAAACAATGAATTTTTGGTCATGGCCGAATCTGTTTGGAATTTATTGCCGTAGCGCAACACTGTTTCCAACACTTGCTCACCTTTGCTGTTTTCCGCAAATAACTGCTCGCGCCGCACATCGGTAAATTCGTCGAATGCACCCGACAATGCTAAACTTTCCACAGCCCGTTTGTTGCACGATGTGAGATTTACCCGTTCGATAAAATCAAACAAACTTTTGTATCTGCCGTTTTCAATGCGCTCATTTACAACTGCTTCCACAGCTCCTTCGCCAACGCCTTTTATTCCGCCTAGTCCAAAACGGATGTTTCCACTTTTGGCAACAGTAAATGTCAAGTCACTTTCGTTCACATCTGGCCCAAGCACATTCATGCCTAGGTTTTTGCATTCGTCCATGAATTTGCCCACCTCAGCAATATCTGCCTTGTTGCGCGTTAAGTTGGCAGCCATAAATTCGGCTGGGTAATTCGCTTTCAGATACGCTGTTTGGTAAGCAATCCACGAATAACAGGTGGCGTGCGATTTGTTGAAAGCATATTTTGCAAACTCCGACCAATCCGACCAAATTTGTTCTAATACGGCTTTAGGGCCATAACCGTTTTTCTCGCAGCCCTCCATGAATTTCACTTTCAGGTGTTCCATTTTGTCAACGAGTTTCTTACCCATCGCTTTACGAAGTTCGTCGGACTGGCCACGCGTAAAGCCAGCCAAATCGCGACTCAGAAGCATGACCTGTTCTTGATACACCGTGATGCCGTAAGTGTCTTTCAAACGGTTTTCCATGATTGGAAACGGATATTCTATCTTTTCGCGCCCGTGTTTACGGTTGATAAATTGCGGAATATACTGCATTGGCCCTGGGCGGTACAAGGCATTCATGGCAATTAAATCTTCGAATTGTGTGGGCAGTAAATTGATTAAGTGCTTTTGCATACCTGCCGACTCAAACTGGAATGTTCCCACAGTGAGTCCTTTACTATACAATTCATACGTTTTCAGGTCGTCAATAGGAATAGCATCAATATCCAAATCTATTCCTCTCGATTTCTTAATATTTGCCAATGCTTCTTTGATAATGGAAAGGGTTTTCAGTCCCAAGAAGTCCATTTTTATCAGCCCAATCTCCTCAATTACCGAACCTTCGTACTGCGTTACCAACATTTCCTCGTTGGTTTCTTTGTCAATGGCAGTGCTGAGTGGCACAAGGTTTCTCAAATCGTCCGAACCAATAATTACACCGCAAGCATGTACGCCCACTTGACGTACCGTTCCTTC
>JAIFKQ010000041.1 GCA_020049515.1 Paludibacter sp.
GCAGAATTGTTCAAAAAACACAAACTGAATTATATATAAAATGCATTATTACAGTTAGTTAGAAAGTGCGGTCTAAGCGCCTATACCAGAAATATTTTTTATAACGAACCATTGAAGATAGAACATTTGAACAATAAAAATGAACCTAACTAATCATAAATCACCAAAACTTTAAAATTCAACAACCCAAAATATGAAAATCCGTCTAAAATTAGCCATTTACATTTCATTTGAAAAATTATATGTATATTTGCAAGTACTAAAAACATGAAGTAAAAATCTTCTTGTTTAGATTTTACATTTTCATAAGAAAATATAATCTCCTCATTTTATATCACTTAATTACATTCTCTCATCTATCTAAAATATTTGATATGCTAATAATTGGAATTGCGGGTGGAACAGGTTCTGGAAAATCGACTGTTGTACGCAAAATTTTGGAACGTTTGCCAGCTGGAGAAGTAGTTATTCTTCCCCAAGATTCTTATTACCGCGATAGTGGGCATTTACCTTTGGAAGAACGATTGGAAATCAATTTTGACCATCCCGATTCGATTGAATTTGAATTGCTGGTAAAGCATCTTAAGGAGCTAAAAAAAGGCAAAACCATCGACCAGCCCATATATTCGTATCTCACTTGTACTCGTGCGGCCGAAACTATCCCCAATAAACCATGCCATGTTATAATTGTGGAAGGTATTTTGATATTGTCTAATCCTGAATTGCGGAAGATGATGGATTTAAAGGTTTTTGTGGATGCCGATGCTGATGACCGCTTGATGAGGGTTATTAATCGTGATATTATTGAGCGTGGTCGTTCGGTAAACAAAGTGATGGAACGCTATGAATGTACTGTAAAACCGATGCATTTGCAATTTATTGAGCCATCAAAACGTTTTGCCGACTTGATAATTCCACAAGGGGGAAATAACCACATAGCTATCGATATACTGTCTAAATATATTGAGAATAATTTAAATAAAGATATCATAAGTGTAAACCCTAAAAAATAGAGTATCCTTTTTTAGGGTTTATACTTATTTTTAATGATGTAAAAACGACTAACTTTGTCTGTTAAATATTGTAATGATAATTGATTTTGAATATTGCCATTTTTGACCTCTTTGAACAATAATAATTATCAGCCAAAAAGAATACTATTTTCTTATATTTTATTTCTACACGAACTAAAACATTCCTAACATGCAGCAAAATGAAATGCACAAAATCATGTTTTTAGACATAGAAACAGTTCCGCAAACATCCGATTTTTCAGAGATTACAGAAAATTTGGGACACATTTGGGAGGATAAGTTTAAAACAATTTCTAAACGAATGCCCGAAAAGTATCCCGATGGAACCACTGCAGCCGAAGCTTATAATACAAGCGCTGGGATATACGCCGAATTTGGAAAAATTGTTTGTATCTCGGTTGGTTTTATTCACAGTCAAGAGAAGGAGATCCATTTTCGTACTAAATCTTTTGCTGGAACAGACGAAAAGGAGCTCCTTATCAACTTTTCAAAGCTTATTTCCAAATTTTGTAGCACCAAAGAACACACTATTTGTGGACATAATATTAAAGAATTTGATATTCCATATATTTGCAGAAGGCTGTTAATCAATGGGTTGCCATTGCCACCGATTTTTCAAATTTCAGGGAAGAAACCATGGGAAATTTCATTTATTGATACATTAGAACTTTGGAAATTTGGTGATTTCAAGAATTATAGCTCGTTGAAGTTGCTTACAGCCGTGTTTGGAATACCTACACCAAAAGATGATATTGATGGCAGTCAAGTCGCAAATGTTTATTATGTTGAGAAAAATATAGACAGAATAGCTACTTATTGCCAAAAAGACGTTTTGGCTACAGCGCAGGTGTTTTTAAAAATGAATGGTATTGACGTTGTTAAAGACCAGAATATTGAACATATTTAGAGAGACCCTTAAGCCCTCCCGCTAAGGTGGCATAAACTGGGGAAGATTGAAGTTAGCACTGATTTATTCTGTTGTTTTATCTTTCATTTTAAGAAATGCAAATTAAAAATCATACATACATACTCTTTTTTGTACTTTTATTGCTTGCATCATGCACGCAACAAAAGGAAGAGTTGTCATCGGTGGTTTCAACTGTCGATTTGAAAGAAATTCTGAAATCCGACACCTTGCGGGTTGCTACAATGTATGGCTCTACTTCCTATTTTATGTTTAAAGATGAAACAATGGGATATGATTATGAGCTGGTTTCAAATTTGGCTAAATACCTGAAATTGAATCTGAAAATTAGTATTGCAAAAAGTGAAGATGAAATGATTCAGTTACTCGAAGAAAAAAAAGTAGATATAATTGCCTATAATTTAGTAGAAACAAAAGATAATAAAAAGCGTTTTAAATACGTTTTGCCACAACAGGCATCATTTCAAGTTTTGGTTCAAAATATGGCTGTAAATGCATTAACCGAAGTTACCGAGTTGGCTGGAAAAAGTATTATGGTTAAAGAAAATAGTGTTTTTCATAATCGCCTATTGGCTTTAAATGATGAAATTGGAGGTTCTATTGATATCATTTTGGCTGCCGACTCGCTTTCAAATTCAGACTTAATAGAGCAGGTTGCCAATAAAAAAATAAACTATACACTTGCTTATAATAATACGGCATTGCTTTATAAATCATATTATAAACGATTAGATCATCGCATGGCAGTCGGTTTTAAGCAGCACAACGGTTGGTTGGTTCGAAAAGAAAGCAAAGAATTATTTAAGACAATGGTGTATTGGAACTCTCTTCCAAAAATGGAACTTCTTCAATCTAAGCTTTTTAGTAAGTACTGGGATAAAAGTCCTTATTTTGCATTAAGGAAAATTAAAATTCCAAAGGGTGCTATATCACCTTTTGATGAATTATTTAAAAAATACTCCCCATTGATTAATTGGGATTGGCGATTGTTGGCCGCTTTGGCTTTTCATGAATCAAGGTTTGATGCCTCTGAGGTTTCACATGCAGGTGCCCGAGGTTTGATGCAATTAATGCCCCGCACGGCTAGCAATTTTGGATTGAATAGAAATACAATTCTAGACCCTGAATCGAATATTGAGGCTGGAGTGCAATATATAAAAAGTTTGAATCTGGCCTTTCATAAGGTCGAGAACAAAAACGAGCGATTAAAATTTATTTTAGCAGGTTATAATTGTGGTCCTGCACACATATTTGATGCTATGGCTTTGGCTCGAAAATACGGAAAAAATCCATATATATGGTCTAATCATGTGGAGTATTTTTTGCTCAAAAAAAGCGAATCGCAATTTTATGATGACCCAGTGGTGAAATATGGTTATTACAGAGGAAACCATACAGTTAGATATGTACAAAATACCCTTGATACTTATAAAAAGTATTTGAACAGAAAATAGAGAAATTTACTATTTTATCAGTTACTATTTACAATGTAATTGTTATATATTTATTAAAAATAAATGAAAGCAGTTGTTGTAATTTAAATTGTACATTGTAAACTGCTTAATAAGATTCTGTTATACTTCTATTGTGTCTCTTGAGGATTTAATATAGTAGAAGTGTTGAATTTGTAACGTTAAATTGATTATATGCCAAATAGCGAAATTATTCTTATCAGTATTTCTGGCGAAGATAAACCAGGAGTAACCACTGCGGTAACAGGAATTTTAGGAAATTACAATGCAGTAATACTTGATATTGGTCAGGCCGATATTCATCATACGCTCTCATTGGGAATCCTTTTTAAAGTTTCTAATCAATCTGAATCGGGGAGTATTTTAAAGGAAATTCTTTTTAAATGTTCCGAAATGAATGTAGCAGTTCGGTTTACACCCATTTCGCCCGAACGCTATACCAATTGGGTGGGCCGACAAGGCAAGAGTAGGTATATTGTTACTATTCTAGCTAAAGTAATTACAGCCAGGCAATTATCGTTGGTTACAAAAGCCGTTTCAGACCAGAATTTGAACATTGATTCCATAAAACGTCTTACAGGGCGACCGTCATTAGAAAATAACGATGAAAATAAAATCCGATCGTGCATTGAATTATCGGTTCGAGGTACGTTGAGTGATAAAAATGCACTTTCTGCTCAATTATTACAGTATTCTTCCGAGCTGGGTATCGATTTATCGTTCCAAAAAGATGATATGTTCCGCAGAAATCGCCGCTTGATTTGTTTTGATATGGACTCCACGCTCATTAAAACCGAAGTAATTGACGAACTTGCCGACAGAGCTGGAGTGGGAGAGGAGGTCCGCGCTATTACCGAAGCTGCCATGCGCGGAGAAATTGATTTCTGTGAAAGTTTCAAACAGCGGGTAGGTCTGCTTAAGGGCTTGGATGTAAAAGTATTGGAAGATGTAGCACTTCATTTACCCATTATGGAAGGAGCGGTCAGATTGATGAGTATTCTTAAAAAATGCGGATTTAAAATTGCAATTTTATCTGGAGGATTTACTTATTTTGGCAACTCGCTAAAAAAACTTTTTGATGTGGATTATGTTTATGCCAACGAGCTTGAAATTGTTGATGGTAAACTCACAGGAAATTATATCGGTGATATAGTGGATGGAAAACGAAAAGCTGAGCTGCTTAGACTAATTGCTCAAGTAGAAAAAATAGATTTGGAGCAAGTTATTGCAGTTGGCGATGGTGCAAACGACTTGCCAATGCTTAATCTGGCTGGTTTGGGTATTGCATTTCACGCCAAGCCAAAAGTGAAAGCAAATGCTCAACAATCCATTTCTACCATTGGATTGGATGGTGTTTTGTATTTCTTGGGATTTAGAGATATTCACATTGATAGTTAAGAGTGCTAGATTTCAATAGAAAACATATTGTAACTTTTGTTGACATTTGCTGTATTATACTGATAAAAATAAATACAAAAAAAGACTTTCTCAAAATGGAGAAAGTCTTTTTTGTATGGTAAATATCAAGTTCCTATTTCCTTGTAAACTTTACTTTCGACTGATATGTGAATCTGTAAACTAAAGGATATATTTGACAAGCTACACAAAAACTAAAGGCTGCTTCGAGAAATGCACATAAACCAAATATTGCTGTAAGTACAATTGCTACCGTAGAAAGTTGAAACACTGAAAACACTAAAATTGCAAGGCTAAATATTACCCCAATTCTTGCAGCAAAGATTTTTGGTCCAGCATTAATCGGCTGTTTTTTTACTTTAAATAGTGCTAATAAGAACTTAGAACTAATTGCCAATGGACTAAATTTTCCTAGTTCGGCAGAACGAAGAAAGAAATCGAATAAAAGATAAGCAATAGGAAGTACGTTCTGTGTTGTTACAAAAATGGCTAACAAAATGACAGTAAAGGCTCCGTTTAATCTCGCAACGTTTTCATCTATCTTATTTATTGAAATGGGGCATAAAGCATTTGCATTCATATCTTCTTTTTTTTTGATTGTTATTACGATGCAAAGATAGAGTGAATACAGATGAATTGAAATACCATTGAAACAGTATTTTATATACCATAAATAGGGTATATTGCTTTCTTTAAATTTATATCGTAAATGAGTATTTATAACAGTTATTTATTTTTGATACACACCTCAAAGATTACAACAGTAATAGCGGTAAAATGAGAAGCGAATATTAAAATATTATTTAGATTTTAATTTCTAAAATTGAAAATCTCTTGAATCAAAAAAACAATACCTATTTATATTTTGTTCCTCATAATAAAAAAGTGTACTTTTGTCTTTCTAATTTTAGTTTATGACAAATGATGCAATGGTGCTTCGCACCGAAAATTTATTCAAGAAGTACGGAAAGAGGACAGTGGTGAACGATGTTTCTATTAACGTAAAACAAGGTGAAATTGTGGGTTTGTTAGGTCCAAACGGTGCAGGAAAAACAACAACCTTTTATATGACTGCTGGTTTGGTAACCCCAAACTCTGGTCGTATTTTTTTGAATGACAAGGATATAACTAATTTTCCTGTTTATAAACGTGCACAAAGTGGAATTGGTTATTTGGCTCAGGAGGCTTCTGTTTTCCGAAAAATGACTGTGGAAGATAATATCAAATCTGTATTGGAAATGACCAAATTCAGCAAAGAATATCAAAGGGAATCTCTCGAAACCTTGATTTCAGAATTTAATTTGGAGCATGTACGTAAAAATATTGGTGACCGTCTTTCGGGTGGCGAACGACGCCGTACAGAAATTGCACGTTGCTTGGCCATTGAGCCACGTTTTATTATGCTCGATGAACCCTTTGCAGGCGTTGATCCAATTGCTGTTCAGGATATTCAGGATATTGTTTGGAAATTGAAAGATAAAAATATCGGCATCCTAATTACCGACCATAATGTGGACGAAACCCTAACCATTACCGATCGCGCCTATTTGCTTTTCGAGGGACGTATTTTGTTTCAAGGTACCTCCAAAGAGCTAGCTGACAATCCTATAGTTCGTGAAAAATACCTAGGGCGTGATTTTGAATTAAAAAAGAAAACTAGAATTTAGTCCATAGCTGGGAGTAATTAGTAAGACGTAAATTAAGACGATTTTAACATGCAAAAGGCAACACTGACCATATTAGGTTGCGGATCATCACTACCTACCAACAAGAATTTTCCAAGTTCTCAGCTTTTAGAAATTAGGGACAAACAATATCTGATTGATTGCGGAGAGGGTACACAAATCCGAATGCGTCAAATGGGTTTGAAGACTAGCCGCATGGGTCATATCTTTATTTCTCATCTTCATGGCGACCATTGTTTTGGTTTGATAGGCCTAATCTCAACCTTTGGAATGCTCAATCGCACAGCCGATTTGCACATTCATGCACATCCTGATTTGGAGAAAATTATTGATACTCAATTACAGTATTTTTGTTCTGGGCTAGCTTTTAAAATAATCTTTCATGCAATCAATCCGAGAAAGCATGAGTTAATATTTGAAGATAGGTCGGTGCAAGTATTTTCTATTCCCCTCAAACACAGGGTTCCAACCTGTGGTTTTTTGTTTGAAGAAAAACCAAGAGAGCGACATATTATTCGCGAAATGATAGATTTCTACCAAATTCCTACTTGGCGTATTCTGAAAATAAAACAAGGGGAAGATTTTGTAACAGAAGACGGCGAAATTATACCAAATGACAGGTTAACTACAGCACCCGAATTGCCAAAACGATTTGCTTACTGTTCTGATACAGCATATTCCGAAAAAATAATACCAATCATAAAAGGTGTGGATTGTTTATACCACGAAGCCACATTTATGGAGGATGAAATACTAAGGGCAAAAGAAACGCAACATTCTACAGCCAGGCAGACTGCTGAAATAGCAAAAAAAGCAAATGTGAAGAAGTTAATTATTGGACACTATTCTGCAAGGTATAATAACCAGAATGAGTTATTGAATGAGGCAAGGGCTGTTTTTCAAAATACTATTTTGGGAGAAGATATGACAGTTTATGAGGTATGAAATGCTGTATGGTTCCGATTATATTTCAACGTATTTCGAAGTTAAATAGAATAAAATTCAATTTCTTAATTCCTCTTTTTTTGCTGAGTATCGTTTTGATTATTAAGATTTGATTATTTTTTTATACAATTCCAAAAGTGTAAAATGAGATAGACAATGTGTTATATTTCTGTTTTATTTTTTGTTCCAAAAAATTTTTCGAATTATTTTTGTCATTTTATAGCCTATCAATATTCCATCCACCAAATTTAAACCTTTACCAAAAGTTTGAAATAAAATAGATGAAAATGTTACTGGTGCTAGAAAGTGTTTGGAAGATACTTCAATTTGGAGTTTTTGGGCTAGAATTTGTTCTTTCAATATGGCCTTCTGAATCAATAATTCGTCTAAACCAGTTGTTTTTTTTCTTGGAGGCGAAGTGGATACAATTTCCATAAACTTATTTGTTGTTTTTGGTTAGAAAAAGTACTGAAAGAAACGTTACCATTGGTTTTATTACAATTTGCTTTCTGAACAGAAAAAATATAGCTATAAGAACAACATAAATCCCAGCTATTATGCCAAAACTCATGGCCAAACTGCCAGTTATAGGTTCTAAAGTATAAGCCAATGAAAAGAATAGATAAAATAAAGCCGTAACGGCAAATAAGAGTACTAGCCCCAAAATAAGTAAAGTGGAAAGTAGAATCGTTAATTTCTCAACGAATTCTACTTTCAAATATTCGGCTTGTAATTCGACATATTTCTTTACATCAAAGTAAAGTTGCTGTAAATTATCGCTAGGCTCAAAAGTTGGCATGGTGATTTTTTTTTCAAATTAGACTTGTTCGGCTTTCATTTCAGTTTTAATTTCATCGACCAAATCTTCCATTTCCTTCTTTGTTAATTTTATTCCTCTTTTTTCGAGTGCATCAGCAATTTTCTTTCGTGTTTCTTGACCACTTTCGGGTGCAAATAACACGCCAACAATGCCACCTAAAATAACGCCACCTAATAAAGCGGCTATAAGACCTCCTGAATTTTTCATATAAATAATTGCTATATTGTTAGTAATGATAAAACTTCATAACAATGTAACAAAAAAAAGTAGTAATGGTTCGTTCGTTATGTGATAAAGTAGAAATGCTTATAAGTTCTTAGTATTATTCGATAATAAAAAAAGAAACAATTAGTAATATCTTGTTAGTCAAGATTGTAACCAAAACTTTTCAACTTAACATCTTTATTTCTCCAGTCTTTCTCAACTTTTACAAATAGTTCCAAAAATACTTTTTTGTCAAAAAATGTTTCCATATCTTTTCTAGCCTCAGTACCCACTTTTTTTAATGATTTTCCACCGTGCCCAATAAGAATACCTTTCTGCGAATCGCGCTCAGCATAAATGACTGCATTAATACGTATCAATCTTTCATCTTCTTGAAACTGCTCCACTTCCACTTCCACTGAGTATGGAATTTCCTTGTCGTAATTCATAAGAATTTTCTCACGTATTATTTCGGTAACAAAAAAACGAGTAGGTTTGTCTGTAAGTTGGTCTTTATCAAAAAATGCGGGAGATTCGGGCAATAACGCTTTAATGCGACTAAACATCGTATCTACATTGAATTTTTCGAGTGCCGAAATTGGATAAATTTCTGCATGTGGAAGCAACTCCTTCCATTTAACCACCAAAGCCAACAATTTTTCTTCGTCTATTAAATCAATTTTATTGATTACAAGCAATAGCGGAGCCGGATTTACTTTCACTTTTTCTACAAATTCCTCGTTTTTCTCATAAGTATCAAAAACATCTGTAACATATAATAGTACATCTGCATCCGTCAATGCTGAGCGTGAAAAATTCAACATCGATTCTTGAAGGCGATAGTTTGGTTTCAAAACTCCTGGAGTATCTGAATATACAATTTGGAAGTCCTCACCATTCACAATACCCAAAATTCTATGACGTGTGGTTTGCGCTTTCGACGTGATAATAGAGATGCGCTCACCTACTAATGCGTTCATTAAGGTAGATTTACCTACATTTGGATTGCCTACAATATTTACAAAGCCTGATTTATGCATGGGGTTGAGAATTTAGTTTTGTGTTTTGCTGTTTTGCATTCTGCGTAATTCAAGGGAATTTATTAATCCTAATATGGTTACAAAGGTACGATAATTTGTGCAAATGAAAAATTCGACTGTCAAATGACAATTTATTACTACATTTGACGTTTCAAAAACAGTAATTTAGGGAGTTGCAACATTAAAAATTGCAAAATAAACAAATTGTAAATAGCTAAATATCAAACAAATCTTATGTTGCACGTTAATAAATTGTATGAGATTTCACAGCGTTTAAAGTATATATTTATTGTAGTAGCTATAGCTATTGTGTTGGTTTCTACATTATTCACAAATAAATTGGCAAAGTCGCTGGCTTCAGAAGAGCGTAAAAAAGTTGAGATATGGGCAGAAGCTACCCACCAATTAATTATAGCAGATGAATTGACGGATATAAATTTTATAACAAGTATAATTGAAGGAAGTACCAGCATTCCTATGATTATTGTGGATGCGTATGACAATATTTTATTTTCCCGAAATATTGTTGAGCCCAAAACCGATGTTGAGGCATTTTACAAATCCGAAATATCTCGTTTTAAAGCTAAAAGACCTGCAATTGAAATTTCACTTGATAGCTCCAAACAATATATTTACTATGATGACTCTGTATTTCTCAAACAATTATATTATTTTCCCTATGTTCAATTGGGTGTAATTATAGTATTTTTATTTGTTGCTTTTTTTGCATTTTCAGGCACCAAAAAGGCAGAACAGAATCAGGTGTGGGTAGGACTCTCCAAAGAAACAGCTCATCAGCTAGGCACACCTATTTCATCATTAATGGCTTGGATTGAATTGCTTAAAAGTAGGCACGAGGAAGATAAGATGATAGGAGAAATGCAAAAGGATGTAGTTAGATTAAGTATTATTGCCGAACGATTTTCAAAAATAGGTTCTAAGCCCGATCTCAACATCGAAAGTTTGAACGAAACATTGCTTAATGCAGTACAATACATGAGTAACCGTACTTCCCAAAAAGTATCTATTAACTGCCATTTTTCTTCTGAAATCCATTTTTTTGTGAAGCTAAATGTACCTCTATTCGAATGGGTTATCGAGAATTTGTGTAAAAATGCAATAGATGCTATGGATGGGGTAGGCAATATTGATATTTATGTATTGAAAAAAAACGATGAGGTATTTATTGATGTCAAAGACACTGGAAAAGGAATGGATAAACGTAAGTTCAAAGTGGTTTTTACACCAGGATTTACTACTAAAAAAAGAGGTTGGGGATTGGGACTTTCATTGGCAAAACGAATTATTGAAGAGTATCATGGAGGAAAAATATTTGTAAAACAATCGGAATTGAATATGGGTACGGTGTTTCGGATAATTTTAAAAGTTAATTCGGACTAATTCCTTATTATTCTCCAGCTTATTATGCTAAAATAATCAAAATTAAATCGTTTGAAAATCAGTCATTTGAAAGCTTTTTTTGAAGGAATTTGTAAAATTGAGTATAAACTGTTTTTTAATAGAACATATTTTTGTACCTTTGCGCGATTTTAAAAGTCAAGTGAAAAATGTCAAAATTTCAGCTCTACAATATTGTATTAAAGGAAATATTAAATGAAACACGTGTTTACGAGTTTGACTTGGATAATGCGTTTTTCAAAAAGATAGATAGTCCTGAAGTACAGATAGGAAATGTGAAAGCAATGGTAAGTGTGCACAAAAAAGTGAATACTTATGAATTGAGCTTTGTATTGGATGGAATTATAACAATTCCATGTGATAGATGTTTGGATAACATGGAGCAACCAATTCATTATAAAGAAAAACTTCTAGTTAAATTTGGTGACAAGTTTTCGGAAGAAGATGAAATTGTTATTGTTCCAGAATCAGAAGGAGCTATTAATATCGCATGGTTTCTATATGAATTTATCGTATTAAAAATACCTATGAAGCATGTTCACCCTACTGGTGAGTGTAATAAAACTATGGTAGGTAAGTTGAAAAAACACATCACCCGTCAGAAAAGTGACGATGATGATGACGATGATACTTCAGCTTTGGAATTTGATGACGACGATGATTTTACAACAGATGAAAAACAGACAGACCCGCGATGGGACGGTTTGCAAAATATTACAGAAAACAACTAAATAAACAACTAAGATGGCACATCCTAAGAGAAAAATCTCGAAACAACGAGCTAGAAAAAGAAGAACGCATTACAAAGCTGTAACCCCAACATTAGCTACTTGCTCAAATTGTGGTGCTGCTCATATTTATCATACTGTGTGTGGTGAATGTGGCTATTATAGAGGTAAATTGGCTATTGAAAAAATGGCTACTGCTTAATTTTTCGAAATCCCATTATCTAAATCATAAAATTAATGTTGAGCCCGAAGTGTAAAACTTCAGGGCTCAATTTTTAAGTACTAAATACTCTATATTTATGTCTAATATTCACGCAGTTATTACAGGCGTAGGAGGATATGTTCCTGACTACATACTAAATAACCACGAACTTAGTACAATGATGGATACCAATGATGAGTGGATAACCACACGGGTAGGTATCAAAGAGCGCCGGATATTAAAAGGCGAAAATCTAGGAACTTCTTTTTTGGTAACAAAAGCGATTGAGGATTTATTTGCAAAAACAGGAGCGAAACCTGAAGATATTGACTTAGTAATATGTGGTACTACAACCCCAGACCATATTTATCCTTCGTGTGCATCTATGGCTGCCGAAAATGTAGGCATTAAAAATGCTTTAGCGTTCGATTTACAAGCCGCTTGCTCTGGTTTTATTGTTGCATTAAGTACTGCAAGTAGTTTTATTGAGTCTGGTAAATACAAAAAAGTATTGGTAATAGGGGCAGATAAAATGTCCTCAATTACCGATTACACTGATAGAACTACTGCACCCCTTTTTGGAGATGGTGCTGGAGTAGTGTTATTGGAACCTACAACCGACGAGGTAGGAGTTATGGATTCAATGATTTATACAGATGGTGTAGGTATGAAACATTTACATATCAAAGCCGGTGGGTCTGCTTTACCTGCATCTCACGAAACACTCGATAATAGGTTACAATATACTTATCAAGAGGGCGCTTATGTATATAAACACGCTGTTACCAATATGGCTGAAGTTTCTGCCAATATAATGGAAAAAAATAACTTGACTAATGAAGATGTGTCATGGTTAATTCCACATCAAGCTAATCTGCGCATTATTGACGCCGTAGTTCAACGTACTGGTGTAGATTATAATAAAGTGACTATTAATATAGAGAGGTTTGGAAATACTTCGGCTGCAACTATTCCACTTTGCATTTGGGAGTGGGAAAAGAAATTCAAAAAAGGCGATAATATTATTCTTACTGCTTTTGGTGCTGGATTTACTTGGGGAGCAATGTATTTAAAATGGGGATATTAATATTGTTGAAGGTTGACGACTTTTAGTTGGCTAGTTTAAAAAATTAAGAACCGAGCTGTAATTCAGTTCGGTTTTCTTTTTTTATACCGACGTCAGAATTAACTATTATCCTTAACTAATTTATCCTTAAATCCTTAGTAATAAATAGCGACACATTAGTTTGTTAAATTTTGCTTCGCGAATAACTTTATAGGATTAAATATAAATTATAATTCTATTTAAGCACCACTAAAGTGTTTTAGGATTTACCTATAAAAAAATGTATCTTTGCAACTTGATCATAACAAAACTATAATAATGAATTTAGAAACAACCATTGGAACAGTCGTTTCCAAAGCAGTAGAAACACTTTACGGACTTAATATTGAGTTAAATCAGATACAACTTCAAAAAACAAAGCGTGAATTTGAAGGTAATCTTACCGTTGTAATTTTTCCGTTTGTAAAAGCCGCTCGTAAATCGCCCGAACAAACGGGTCAGGAAATTGGCGCATTTTTACAACAACACAATCCAGTAATTTCTGCTTTCAATGTTATAAAAGGATTTTTGAATTTGAGTATAAGTAAACATTACTGGCTTGAAACTTTGAATGAAATTCATGCAAATACTGATTTTGGAAAAACTCGAGTGACGGATGATTCCGAATTGATGATGATAGAATACTCGTCGCCCAACACCAATAAACCCCTCCACCTCGGACATATTCGCAATAATTTACTCGGTTTTAGTATTTCCGAAATTCAAAAAGCGAATGGTTGGAAAGTGGTAAAAACCAATATCGTGAACGACCGTGGCATACATATTTGCAAATCTATGTTGGCATGGAAATTGTTTGGCAACAGCGAAACGCCCGAAAGTACGGGAATGAAAGGCGATCATTTGGTGGGAAAATACTACGTTACTTTCGATAAATACTTCAAAGCCGAAATTGCAGCTTTGATGGCCGAAGGAAGCAGCGAAGAAGAAGCAAAAAAAAAGGCACCACTCATTTTGCAAGCCCAAGCAATGTTATTGGCTTGGGAAAATAACGACCCAGAAGTCCGTCAACTTTGGGAAATGATGAACGGTTGGGTGTATGCTGGATTTGAAAAAACATATAAAGAGCTGGGTGTAGATTTTGACAAAATATATTACGAATCAGAGACTTACCTAGAAGGAAAATCGGAAGTGGAAAGAGGAGAAGCCAACAAAGCTTTTTATCGTCGTGAGGATGGTTCGGTTTGGGCAGACCTCACAGGTGATGGATTGGATGAAAAATTGCTGTTGCGCTCGGATGGAACTTCGGTATATATGACGCAAGATATTGGAACTGCTAAACTTCGTTACAACGATTATCCTATCAATAAAATGGTATATGTAGTTGGTAATGAGCAGAATTATCATTTTCAAGTGCTTTCCATTCTGCTCGACAAGCTGGGTTTTGAATGGGGAAAAAGTTTGGTACACTTTTCGTATGGCATGGTGGAACTGCCCGAAGGAAAGATGAAAAGCCGCGAAGGTACAGTGGTTGATGCCGACGATTTGATGGAGGAAATGATTGAAACTGCTCGCGAAACGTCGCAAGATTTGGGTAAACTTGATAATTGCACTCCCCAAGAAATTGAAACCATAGTGCGTATGGTGGGTTTGGGTTCGCTCAAGTATTTTATTCTGAAAGTGGATCCACGAAAAAATATGACTTTTAATCCAAAGGAATCAATCGATTTTAATGGTAATACAGGGCCGTTTATTCAATATACACACGCTCGTATCAAATCTGTTTTACGAAAAGCTACCGAACAAGGTATAGATTACAGTAAGTTAGCAAATACAAAAATAACCATTTCGGAAAAAGAAAGTTATTTGGTTCAATTACTCACTGAGTTTCCAGCAGTTATTCGATTGGCGGGCGAAGAATTTAGTCCTGCATTGATAGCCAATTATATTTATGATTTGGTAAAAGAATACAATCAGTTTTATCATGATTTTACTATTTTAAAAGAGGAAGATTTTGATATTAAGCAGTTTAGGCTCGTATTGTCCGAAAGTGCTGCTTCTATAATTAAAACGGGTATGGCACTACTAGGTATTGATGTTCCTGAAAGAATGTAATTTTTATATTATTAATTAAATTTACGCCCGAGAGCTATCGGGATTACCATTATGAAAAAAGTAAACCATTTATTATTTTTTAGCCTTGTAATTCTGATAGTTGCAAGTTGCTCGTCGGGAAGAAAAGCGTATAAAAGAGGCGATTATTTTAAGGCTTCCATGGAGTCGATTGATCGTTTGAGGACTAGCCCAAATAACGAAAAGTCGCAAGGTGTGCTTTTAAAGGCCTATCCGCAAGCATTGAAAATGGCTGAACGTGAAATAGCAAATGCCCAATCTGCCAATCAGCAAGATAAGTTTGATATGTTGGTGTATCAATATGAAAGAGTGAACCAACTTGCCAATGAAATTTACCGTTGCCCAAAAGCCAATGAGCTGATTTCCAATCCAACAGAGTTTATTGTGGAACTAGCCGATGCGAAAAATGATGCAGCCGAACAAAATTACAATTTAGGTTTGAAAGCCTACGATTTGGATAATATGGAACAGGCGCGGGTGGCTTACAATTACTTTGTGAAAGCCAATCAATATGTAAATGGCTACAAAGATGTATTGCGAAAAATTGCTGAAGCACGCTATGAAGCCACTTTGAGGGTGGTGGTTCAAAAACCGTTGACAAGTGCAAATTATCAATATTCGGCAGATTTTTTCTATACTAATTTAGTGTCGGAAATGAGTCAAAATGTTCAAAACCGATTTGTTCGTTTTTATACTGAGGATGAAGCTTATAAAGAAAATATGCGCAATCCACATCAATATATCGTATTGAATTTTGAAAACTTTAACGTTGGAAATATAAAAGAAACCATGAAATCGATAGACGTAAAACGCGACAGTGTAGTGGTAGGACAAGTTCAGGTGGAAGGCAAAAGTTACAATGCTTACAGCACGGTAAAAGCGCAACTCAATACTTTTCGTCGTGAAATTAGCTCACGGGGTATTCTTAGTTTGCGGATTGTAGAAGCGATGAATAGTAGGGTTTTACAACAAAGAAATTTCTCTGGCGAATACGTTTGGGTCACATCTTGGTCAACTTTTAAAGGCGATGACAGGGCATTAAACAAAGAGCAAAAAGAAATGTGTACCAAGCAAGCACAAATTGCACCACAGCATCAGGATTTATTTATCGAATTTACCAAACCTATTTACACACAAGCTGTTTCGTATGTTCGGTCGGCTTACGTGAGGTATTAAGGAATAGAAAGTGACTTCGTAATTTTTTTACGTAGAAACAATTTTCACTTTTGCACCCGATAGGGTATAATATCAACAATAAAGTTGATTTTATACCTTATCGGGTATTTTTTTATAATATGGAACTATCAGCATTTTTGAAAAAGATACGCAAGCAAAGGAAATTCACTCAGCAAGATTTTGCTGAAAGAGCTGGTGTAGGATTGCGATTTGTTTGTGAATTAGAGCACGAAAAAGTAATACTGCATGTTGATAAAGTAAATCTTTACTGCTGCTATTTAGCCAAGAATTATAAGTACTTTAGAAAGAAACTATTCAAAGATGAAGACGGTTGACCTAAAACTGCATAAATTAAGCAATAAACCCAACTTTGATAGGTTGAAATAGAATTCAATAATTACAATGTTCGTAAAGATTTTTTCAACTCAATAAAACAATATCGGCTGAATTTCATTATCGAAATTCAGCCGATTATATTTATAGATACTTTTTTAAATTATAAATGGATTTCTACTTATTGAGTGTTTGCTCCCATTCTTCTTGCTTAAAACCTACCAAAAC
>JAIFKQ010000121.1 GCA_020049515.1 Paludibacter sp.
GTTTCCTGTAAAGTGGGTGCGCCGTAGCTAGTGCCGAGTTCCGCAGCTCGTTGAATGGCTTCAACAATGGGTGGATAGGCGTGTCCAAGAATGAGCGGACCCCACGAGCTGATAAAATCAATATATTCGTTACCGTCAATGTCGGTAATTTTGGAACCTTTGCCTTTGGCAATTAAAACCGGCTGTCCGCCTACACTTTTAAATGCCCTAACTGGTGAATTTACGCCTCCGGGAATAATCTCGCAGGCTTTCTTAAATGCTATTTTACTTTTATCGATATTCATGATAATTACCTTCAACCCTTACAATAAGGTTGAACTCAATTTATTTTATTGTTTTTTTTATCTAATTGTAAATGTCTAAGTACTAGGAAAGAAATAATGTCACATTTCTAATTTCGACCTCTCCCTATCCCGATAGCTATCGAGGACCCTCTCCCAAGGAGAGGGACTTCCACTTACTTAAGTTGTTTTTCTTATCCGTTTTTTTAATATTCAAACCTATTTCTTTTAAAAAAGTTGTTTTATTCAGAAACGGATACAAAGATAGAATTTTTAGAACTAAATTGTTGAAGTCTAATTTTAAAAAACAGAAAAGCGTCTCTTTTGTTTATCTGATATTCCTTTTTTATTGCTATTCCTTTTTTATTTACGGTATTTATATTTACTAATTATCTGCTTAGAGCAAGCTGTCTTATTTTTAACTGATTTCAGTAAAATATATTTACATCGATAGTTCGTTATAAAAAGGATTTTTCGAACGCAATCCACGATAGCTATCAACGATTTTATTCAATAGGTATAGGCGCTAAGACCGACCCGTTCAGCGTAGGCTTCCATCTCTTTCGGCGTATCCTGAGTCGTTTAAGTTCGGTGTAGTTTTTAACTCCGACGAAGGTGAAACCTTCGCCGAACAAAATGAGCGACTTCCTTTCATCTTGCAATGAGTTGAAAACTATGCCAAACTAATTACGGGCAGCCTTCGCTCAACATGGTGGTGCGTTTAATTCTATAATGTTATGCACATGTGGTTTTATGTCATTTTAAGATGTCTTTGTTTGAAAATTATTCCACCAATGGCGAAGTACACTAATGTAAGTATAATAATAGATATAATTTCAGGAACGACATTGGATATCTCCATATCCATAATGAGTGTTTTGTTTAATGCCGATATAGCATGTGTTGGTGACAATAATCCCTGAATACTAATAGGGTAGCCGGCTATGGTAAATAAAGCGTCGCTTTTCATCGGAAAAGCTGCTCCTGTGAAAAACATAAACAAAAACATCGGAAAATTACCGACAACCAATACTTCGTTTGCCGATTTGGTAAGGGCTGCGATAATCAGGCTGAAAGCAATTATAGACAAACTCGTCAGACTAGCAATGAAAATCAGACTTGAGATTGAACCTGCATAGTGAAATCCCAGTGACATTGCCGTAAACAAAGTGAGTAAAACTGAAACAACACCAACCAGTAATTGTACAATGCTAATTCCACCCAAAAACTCAAAAGCGGTAAGCTTTGAAAGTTTTAAACGCATAATGGTTTTATTTTCTATTTCAGATACAAATGCTATGCTGGCTGTAAACATAAGCATAATTAAAGAAACGATAAGAATTCCGGGCACAAGTGCATCAAAATCATTCACGTTTGCCGATGTTCCTAATGCTGTTTCTTTAACTTCAACTGTTCGTTTATTATGAGTTGCTTTTAGCGTATATTCGCTTAGTATCTCGTTGGCCCATACAGCACTTATGAGATAATTGGTATTAGTCAAATCGCCTATAAATTCAACTTTGGGCATCGCCGTACTGTCATTTAATCGCCGTTTGTCAATTGCCTGCGAGAATGAATTGTCGATAATGATTAAGGCATCCGCTTTTTTGTTTTTTACTTTTTCGATACCTGTAGTTTTATCAACCACAACATTCACATTGAAAGGAATTGCTAGATTTCCTCTTTTTAAATTTTTGAAATATTCGATTAAATCATTTCCGTGGTTTATTTGTCGGCTATCCGTCAATACTCCCTTATCATTATTGGCAATAAGTAGTGTGTAATCAGACTTCGTTGTGGTGGTAATAAGGAAATATACGAAAATAAAGAACGGTCCCATGGATAGAGATAAAAGAAGCACCCAAAAACTTCTCAGTTGTTCTTTCAGGCTTTTGGATATTACATTTAGTATCTTCATTGTCGTAGATTCCTTCCTGTTAAATGAATAAATACATCTTCGAGTGAGTTTTCACGCAACTTAATTTCTGATATTTTCAGTCCGTTTGATTCGGCTAAAAGCTTTATTTTCGTCACATGTTCAATGACGTTTGAGTGCTTTATCAAAACAGATTCACCATTATTTTTTATGTTCATCGAAAGCTGAGTAACTGCTTCAAAAAAGTGATTTATTGCCTTGTCTGTTGCATTTTCAAAAACAAGTTCCAAAACATCGCCTTCGCCCACCGTTCTTTTTAGATTTTGTGGAGTGTCTAATAAAAGCAATTTGCCGTGGTCAATTATAGCAACACGGTCGGCCAATCGATCAGCCTCATCCATATTGTGTGTTGTCAGAATAATTGTTTTTTCTTTCCTATAGTTTTTTATAAAATCGCGCACTAAAATTCGGCTTTGTGGGTCTAAACCTGCCTCTGGTTCGTCTAAAATAAGAATTTCAGGATTATGTATCAGGGCGAGGCAGATATTCAAGCGTCGTTTCATTCCACCCGATAAACTATCAGCTTTTGCGCTGGCTTTGTTCTCTAATCCCAAAAGGTTTAGTAATTCAGTGGTTCTTGTTTTTACTGCTTTGTAGGGTATTCCGTATAGTTGTCCTATAAATAGTAGTTGTTCAAAGCAAGTTAGCTTGGGATAAAAGATGTTTTCCTGAGGACAGTAGCCAATGAGCGATTTACAGTCTTTTCCCTCATAGCTGTCAAATATAATCTTTCCGTCCGAAGGAGGCAATAATCCACAAATCATATTGATAGTTGTGGTTTTTCCTGCTCCGTTTGGACCTAACAATCCGAATATCTCGTTACGGTAAATGTCGAAATTTAATCCGTCAACAGCCGTAAATTCTCCGAACTTTTTCTTCAGTCCATCAATTTTGATCATTGTTTCCATTCGTAATTACTTAAAAATATCTATTTATTTTACCATTGAGTAAAATGTTTGGCGGTATGAAAAGTTGACGATTGCGACCTATTTCCTGTCAAGTTACACAAAATTTGAAGGGGTGGCTACAACCCTTGAATAACCTGCTGTCACGGCTATTTTTTATACCGCGTGTTGTGCGTTCGTGCTTTTATTTTTTCTTTGTTTGTTTTATCAATTGAAAAGCTAAATCTGAAACTACCCAATCTTCAGCAATTTTTTCTCCTTCAAATCGGGTAACAACAATCTCGTTCCATTTCAGTTTTTTCATAGATGCCGGTATTCCTTGCATTTCAGCCTTATGTGTTCCGCAAAAAGTTCTTTGCCATGTTATCCTATTTTCTGTTTGAGAAAGAAACTCAATTTTTAAAATTTTAATATCAGGAATTGCTAAACGGAGTTTTCCGATAAATTGTTTTACGAATTTGTGTCCAGTATGCTTTTTATCTCCATAATGGCCAATATAACTTTCAACAAAAGCAGAATCAATTATTTCAATATTTCCCTGTTCAAATAGTTGTTTAGCAATGTATTCTAACTTTTCTTCTCTATTCATAGTTTTACGATTTTATCAAATCTGCTATCCATACAGACACTCAAATCTGTAGTCACAAATTTCCCGTTATAGAATAAACTAAAAATTGTCGCTGGTGTCGGTGAAGATTGTGCTTTCTCCATCGTGTCCAGTTTAATCACTTTTAATGGCAACTTCCTTTTTTCTGCTGTTTCTTTCAATGAAGCAGTTACATGATATTCCGAAAAAGGACAGCGATTTGAATAATAAATCACTAATCCATTTTTATCGTCACATTCTCCACTTTTCACAGAATCCTTGAATCTTGGGTTGTTTGCTTTTGGATTAATCTTTTTTACAAGTAAGCTGAACCCCGAAGATAACTTTTCACATGGCTCAAATCCTTGTTTTAAGAGCCACTTGGTATCACTCATGAAGTGAAACTTAGTTGTACCAACAACCGTTACCAATCCGTCTTTACCTTGTGATTTTGCATCTTCAAGAGCAAGTCTTAATAATTCTTTAGCATATCCTTGCCCTTTGTATTGTCCTGAAACCCAGAAGCAATTTATTAGCAAATAATTTGCTGCTTCAATTGGTGCCCAACCTTTTTCAGCTGGTCCATATTCTATAAAGACTTTAGCTCTCGCATCTATTCTTCGAAAAACATATCCATTTTCAAATTCTCTTTTCAACCACTCCTTTTTTAAGTCGTAGCTTTCTTTACATTTCTTGTCTGAAAAGGCACAACAAATGTGTTCATTTTCAATGTTGGATTTGTCGAGTTTAATAATTTTTTCCATGTTTGTAAAATGTCGTTTTTCTTTTTTTTAGCATGGGGAATAACGGGACGGTTTTCTAGCATTGCAGCTAACGGCTGGCGGTATGGTTAGTTGCCGATTTTCACCACAAATGTTGATGCGAAGTACCAAACTTTGATTCACCACAAATGTGTCTGCGGAGCACTGAACCGCCACTTTTGCCAAACCCGTGTTACCAGTAGTGCTTCTTCGTCCGTTGTTACATGGCTTTCATTTTATTTCCCTTTGCATCGTGTGTTACTTCTGCAAGTCCAAGAACTTCCATTAATGGCGGTATATACATTCCGAAGCGACCACGAAGTCCTTTTTTAAGTCCATACCACCCACCAACAGGATTTTTCTCTGAACGTCCCCACGCTTCAACGGTTCCGTCTTTTGCAGGTTTCTGTTCGTCTGCACTGCCAAGTTCCATCCAGTCGCCATGTTTTTTAAGCATTGCATGAAGGTCTTCTAGGCAACGAATGTCATAAAGCAAAACTGTTTTACCTACTGTGCAAACTAAAACTTCTTTGCCGTCTTTTTCGTCCACATGCATTGTGTATTCGCTTGTCAATGGTGGTGTCTTTAAAACCATTGGTTTTTCTTTTGTCCCAATTTTGTAAGCCATGTTATTTTATTTTGTTGATTATTTTTTTTCTGCTTCTTCTTTTAAGTCGTTAGCAAACTTCTCAAATGACTCGTCAAAAGGAGGAATCATTTTAGCGAACAATGGAAATAAAGGTCCGCCAATTTTTTCT
>JAIFKQ010000086.1 GCA_020049515.1 Paludibacter sp.
TAGTGTGGAACAAACTGTCCAACACATTAACAGATGCACAAAAAGATAACTACTTAAGAAATATGCTTCATGAAATGGTAAAAGGGAGTTTGATTGTTACAAAAGCACGGAATTATTTTTTAGCCGAAAGATAGACGTTTTTTTTAGACGATTGTGCTATTATATTGCTGATATACATTGAATTGCAACAATTCGATTAGTAGAATAATAAGCCGATTTAGATAAGCCTAAGCCCGAAAAGATGGCGGATTTAACAATGAAAAACCATCTTAGATATGATTAAAGACACAAAAATATACGTCTTAAGAATCGGATTGTGGGTTGCTTATTGAATAAATTTGTTTCAAATATATACGGTTTCAAGAAAAAAAACAATGTTTATTTTTATATTAAAAATAATTTTTCAATCATGAACTCACACATTGATTACATAGAAAACACCCACGATTTCGACTCCAGTAAACTTACCGAACAAGAAGTCAATCAATGGGGTAGCGTGCTTTTTGACAATGACAAAACATTGGACGAAAAGAAAGTGGCTCTAGGCATATTGGCGCATGTGGGTAACTTAACGGCTTACCAGCATTTACAAAAATACAACGAGCAACCGGATAAAGGGTTGGAGGAATGGGCAATGTTGGCTTTTGGGGAATGTACTCTGTTTTTGCACGGCGATTTGGCTGGCGACGATAATGAAGAGGAATGGGTATTTACCGGAGTAGGTAAGCACAATAATCAGATGCGGTTTTACTTTATGGTATTGCCGCCCGAAGGGAAATTACTGGAATCGTGGCAGCATGAAATCATTGAAAAGGAAATGACTTATGTGGCCGAAGATTTAAAATGCGAAACGATTGAATGGTTCGATTTTAAACCGCATTACGTGGGATTCAGTATTCTTATGCCCGTTACCATCTCCGTGGCGCAGTACATTGATAAAGCCATTGCACAATGCAACGAGTTTGGCAACTTTCTGATTACAGAGTATTATTGTGGTACTGGCATACCTGATGATAAGGAAATAGTGGAGATAATTGACATTGTTATGAATGGAGAACCTGAGGAGTAAACTTTTTTAATGACGGCTTCACTCCAGGTGAAGCCGTCGCCAGTTAGAATACGAAAATATGTTGAAAAGTTTTTTAATAAATACATATTCATTTTTAAATAAAATTACTACCTTTGCTCTAGCAGTAGAATATTGACGGCTTCACTTCAAGTGAAGCCGTCAATAAAGAAGCCGAAATGAGTGATACAGCTAACTATGATTAATTTTGATTATCGTTTTCCGTTGTTCGATAGTATTATGTATGGCTCGCTGAGTCCTTTTTTACCCGCGAATAATGTCAGTGCCGATTTCTCAGAACGAGGACTCACCATTGGATGGAAAGCCAGCTCCGATGATGGGATGTTTACGCTTATGTTTTACAAACCTGCTAATTTTAAATGCCAGTTTTATCACGGTAAATTGATTCAGGAAACTTTTTTGTATTGTAATGAACTGTTAGAGTACCTAGAGGAAAATAAGGATACCGATACCAGGGCATATTTAAGGTTAACGATACTTGAAAAACATCTAAAAACCTGCTTGGTAAAAATAGGTGAAGTTCTACATGCCAATAACTTATCAACCGCCTTGTTTTTAGAACCCACACAGAATACAGATAATGAATTGTTCTCGAACAGTTATATTTTCCATTTACTGAAAGGATGTGTGGCAAAAGCATACCTCGAACTGCAATTTGCTTTGCGCGATGTGGTGCAATACCCGTTAACAGAAACGATGCTTTATACGGCTGTGGTGGGCGAACTGCCACCTGTGAAGTGTTATATAAAGGGAAAACCAATCGAAAAGATCAATGAAAGATCAAAGCCGAAAGCTGAACGTAAAACACCCCAACCAGCCTCCGAAGCGCTAAGCGTGCCCAATCCTGAATTGACAGCACCAACAGTTGATACTAAGTTTTATACCGTGAAAGATTTAGTTGAAATGAAAATAGGAAGTGATCGCACCATTCGACGACTTTTAGAAAAAAAAGAGCTAGTAGGCATTAAACAAAAAAACAATTGGCTGATTGAAGAAACGGAACTACAACAGTACTTGAAAGATTTGAAATCCAAAACAAACCATAAACCCAGACCATGACAGCAAAACCTCTCACTTTGAATGTCTTAAAATTCGCACAAGCGAATGAGAAAATTACTGTTTACCTAACCAAAACTCCAGCGCCAAACGCCATCAAATTTTCGGAAAGGGATGCGTTACAGCTTAAAAGTGATAATGAGTTAGGTGACGACTGGACAGCAGTGTATTGCGTCACATCATCAGATGATAACAACTCGTTTTCGGTAACAAAAGCAACTTCCCCCGAATACTGCAAGGCGGATGAGGACTGCTGGTCGATTTCGTTCCTAAAAAAATACTATACGCTCCAACTTACGCTCTATTTTAAATCATTGGGCTTGCCTTGCCGCAATAATTTTGTATCGGATACGGAAGTTTGGGTCAAAACAAACTCGCCCTATCCGAATTGTATTGGCTACAAGGCTTATACACTGCGGGTGCAATTCAACTATAAAGAAAAGTCGTTTGAGATGGTGTTGATTTCCGGCGAGGTGCATTCCGTTCACAGCAAATCCATCAACGATCCTTTATTTTCGGAGATTGATGCTGATGATTTTGGTTGGATGGTATATGGTACCGAAATAATGAAGCGTAAATTTATAACCGCCAATGCACAACGAAATTTGAGTCAGGTTTTTCCTAGTCTAAATCCAAAACTGAGGAGTCAACTAAAATTTGCTGTACCTACACCCGATAAAGGCAATCGGTATGTGAAGCAATTTGCAGAAATGGAGCAGTTTAAAATTCAATTTTTGAGTAGTGATGCCTTGACTGCGTTTATGACTATCGATTTGAATTGGAAAGTAGAGACACCACACTTTTTTGATACTACTGCACTTAAAAATTTACAGTTTGGTGACGGAAATCACACCCAGCCCAAATATGGAATGCCACAGTTTGGACCTAAGGAGCTTATTACTGACGAAGTAGTTTTTTTCTTTATCGGACATGCAAACGACACGCCACTGGCAGCTACCCTAAACGATTATTTTAAGGGTAATTATCCTAGCGAATTTAAAGGAATATCGGAGTACTTGAAAATGATGTATTGCACAGAGCCAAAATTAAGTATTTGGTTTGAAAACAAAGAAAACCCGCTTCCCGAAATTGAAGCTGCACTGAAAGCAAAAAAGGAGCAAAATACTATTGTCAACTCCAAACGTTATGTGGCCATTTATTTGTCGCCACATTCCAAAACCAATCCTTCCAATAGCATTCGAAAAATTTATTACCAACTAAAAGAACTTTTGCTAATGCATGGTATTGTATCACAAACCATTGATGTAGGTAAAGCTTGGGGTTATCAGCGTAGTTTAATGCCTGCACCAACTGTGATTGATAACAATGATGGTAAAAAGCCAATTAGTAAAGCGCTAGTTAAACAGGGATTTCATTATAGCCTGGCAAATATAGCAGTTGCCATTTATGCCAAATTGGGTGCCACGCCCTGGTGTTTTGAAAAACAGGAAACTAAGGAATTGGTAATAGGCGTAAGCGCTTATATGAGTAGAGATTTGGGCAAAAAGTACATCGGGAGTGCATTTAGCTTTACCAATGAAGGACGTTTTCAGGGCTTTGAATGTTTTAGCGAACATCAAATCTCCGAATTGGCAGGTTCTATAAAAATGGCAGTGAAAGATTTTTGTGATGCAAATACCAGTATAAGTCGTTTGGTCATCCATTTTTATAAAAAGTTAAGCTATAGGGATTTGAAGCCCATTCAAAATGCGCTCGCCGAACTAAAACTCAGTGTGCCGGTGGTGGTGGTTTCGATAAATAAAAGCTTTTCTGACGATTTGGTTGGGTTCGATTTGTCGGCTGCACATAAAATGCCAGTTTCGGGTCATTATTTGTCGATCAATAATTATCAGTATCTTTTGTACAACAATCAATTGAGCAAATATGGTCAAGAAAAGATGGATGATCGGGAAGGGTATCCATTTCCGTTGAAAATAAATATTCAAAAGTTTATGCCCAACGAAAAGTTGTCGACATCCATACCCGATGAAGAAATAGTTCCCATTTTTGAGCAAGTTTGCCGGTTTAGTTTATTGTATTGGAAATCGGTATCCCGCCAATGGCTGCCTGTAACGCTCCGTTATCCGGAAATGTTGGCCCAAATAGCACCACATTTCAAGTACAAAGATTTAGGACAATTAGGCAGTGAGTGTTTGTGGTTTTTGTGATTTGGTTAACTTTGCGCTAACAAATTTAAGTCTGAACCACAATAGTTTAATGCTTTTATGATTAGAAGAGAGAAATAAAGCGTAAAATAACCAAGATATTTACATATTTGAGTTTTTGGTATAGGCGTTTAGACCGCAGGAGTTTATTTTATACACTCAGAAATTTTCAATTAGTTATAGATCTTAATTACAATAACTTGCCAATCAATTGCCTCCAGCTTTAGCTGGAGGAAGAAAAGATAATAAGTCTTCGGCTTTAGCCAAAATTGAAGTCAGACAGTTTTAATTTAAAGCCAGTTGTTTGCCTATTTCTTTGAATGAGCCCAATCCAATTGAACCAAGTTTGATTTCATTTCAATCATATTTATTATCAATGTCTAATCAAATTTCTATACTTCATTGTTAGCACACTGTAGAACACATCTCCATTTCTTTGAATGGGCTAAAGATACTATTGAAGCAAGTTTGGAATGCATGAATTTTGAAATTATTACTCAATTATTTGTGCACTTAACTTCTCAATATATTGTATATGACTTTGATATTCAATTAAATGAAAGTTTTTCAGGAGACCCTACATAGACTAAAGATATAAGAAATAGGAATAATGACAGCAGTTTGATGATTCAGACTGCTTTTTTTGTGTCCGATTAGGAGATGGCACAAGCGGTCAAAGGCGGTCATAGCGGACAATGAAAATTTCTTTTTGCACAATTAAAAGTTTGGCACGGTCAATGGCGGACAATACGGACATTTTTATCTAATGGCAAACTTGTTGCAAGCCTGTTCTGCGTAGGGCACTACAGGTTTAATGGAAAATTGAATTGGCATTGATCAACCGCTAATTGAAAATACATTAAAGAACGATTAAAAAGAGAAACGATTGATCTCCGCTACTCAGGTATAATCAGACTGCAATTTATTTTTATTAATCCCAATAAAACATATAAAAAAATGGGGAAATTATTTTTAGGAATACTTGGCGGATTCAGTGGGTCTGTGGGTACAGTAGTTGGTTCTACCAACAAAAACGGCGACGATATTATCAGAGCCAAGTCTAAGAAAACGCGTACTTCGAATACTGAAGCGCAAGTAAATCAACGTACGAAGTTTGCACTAGTTACCCAGTTTTTGAAAATGCTGAACTTCTTGCTGAGAATTGGATTCAAATCGGTTGCAGATCTTGCTGGCATGTCGCCATACAATTATGCTTCCAAAATGGCATTGAATGATGCGATTGTTGGTTCAGCTCCCGATTTTGAAATTGATTACAGTAAAGTATTCATTAGCAAAGGAGGCTTAGCACAAGTGAAAAGTGCAACAGCCGAATTGACCGGCGACGATGTAAATTTTCAATGGATTGACAACGAAAAAGGTGTCAGGGAAGCTGCAGATAAAGCAGTGTTGATTGTTTACAATGTAGCAAACTTTGAGTTGAGTTATTCAATTGGTGATGTGACAAGGGGCGATTTGTCAGGCACATTAGCAATTCCAAACGGCGAAGTAGGTGATAAATTATTGATTTATCTGTTCTTTCAGTCGGACACAGACCCAAGATTGGTTTCTTCGAGCCAGTTTCTGGGAAGTGTAACAACAACTGTTTAGACTGCTCTTTAAAAGAAAGAGCCTCCGAGTTATCGGGGGCTTTTTTGATAAAGGGACATTATTACACATTTGGTTGCCTGCCTTGATAAATCTGATCATTTTGGCTATTGCAATCAATCACCGTCATTTTACAAGTAAAATAAAACATTGATTATGTGCAATATATACAAAAAATAAGCGACC
>JAIFKQ010000078.1 GCA_020049515.1 Paludibacter sp.
AAGCTGAACTTGAATTGCAGAAAAAAGAAATTATCGGTAAACTTCAAAAAGGACAAGTACTTGAAGGTACAGTTAAAAACATCACTTCTTATGGTGTGTTTATTGACCTTGGTGGTGTTGACGGATTGATTCACATTACTGACCTATCATGGGGACGTGTTTCTCACCCAGAGGAAATTGTTTCGTTGGATCAAAAACTCAACGTGGTTATTTTGGACTTTGATGATGAGAAAAAACGTATCGCTTTAGGTTTGAAACAACTTTCTGCTCATCCATGGGATGCGTTGGATCCTAACTTGAAAGTGGGTGACAAAGTAACAGGTAAAGTAGTGGTTATGGCCGATTACGGTGCATTTGTTGAAATCGCTCAAGGTGTAGAAGGTTTGGTTCACGTATCTGAAATGAGCTGGTCACAACATTTACGTTCTGCTCAAGATTTCTTGAAAGTAGGCGAAGCTGTTGATACAGTTATTTTGACTTTGGACCGTGACGAACGTAAAATGTCTTTGGGTATCAAACAATTGAAATCTGATCCTTGGGAAGATATCGAAAACCGTTACGCTTCAGGTAGCAAGCACACTGCTAAAGTTCGCAATTTCACCAACTTTGGTGTGTTTGTAGAAATTGAAGAAGGTGTTGATGGTTTGATACACATTTCTGACCTTTCATGGACTAAAAAAGTAAAACACCCATCTGAATTTACTCAAATTGGTGCCGAAATTGATGTTCAAGTATTGGAAATCGATAAAGCTAATCGTCGTTTGAGCTTAGGTCACAAACAATTAGAAGAAAATCCTTGGGATGTTTTGGAGACAATGTTTATTGTTGACAGCATTCACGAAGGAATGATTGTTGAATTGTTGGACAAAGGTGCAGTAATTTCATTGCCTTACGGTGTTGAAGGATTTGCAACTCCAAAACATTTGACTAAAGAAGACGGAACACAAGCTCAAATTGATGAAAAATTATCATTCAAGGTAATTGAATTCAACAAAGATGCAAAACGTATCATTCTTTCTCATAGCCGCATTCACGAAGATGTGAAACGTGCAGACAATGGTGAAAGTGCTGTTAATGAGCCTTCATTGAAAAAAGTTGCTCCAAAACGTGTTAAGAATGAAGAAGCTCCAGTTCAAGTACCTACTTCAAATGTAGAAAAATCAACCTTGGGAGACATTCAATCTTTGTCTGATTTGAAAGACAAAATGGATTTGGCAGCCGAAAAAGCAGCTAAAAAGGATAAAAAAGCTAAAGCACCAGAAGCTGAAGTTGCGGCCGTAGAAGTTGCTCCTGAAGTGGTTGTTGCTGAGGTGGTTGCTCCTGAAGTGGTTGTTGCTGAAGTGGTTGCTCCTGAAGTAGTTGTTGCTGAAGTGGTTGCTCCTGAAGTAGTTGTTGCTGAAGTGGTTGCTCCTGAAGTGGTTGTTGCTGAGGTTGTTGCTCCTAAAGTGGTTGTTGCTGAAGTGGTTGCTCCTGAGGTTGTTGCTCCTAAAGTTGTTGCTCCTGAAGTGGTTGTTGCTGAGGTGGTTGCTCCTAAAGTGGTTGCTCCTGAGGTGTTAGTAGCTCAAGCTTTGAAAGAAGTGCCTGTAGCAGTAGAAGAAACACCAGAAGCATAATTCAATTTGTAATTATAAAGTAGAAGAGGGCTGTTCGTATTTTCGAACAGCCCTTTTCAGCTATAGTAATTTGAATTATGAGCCTGTTCCAATAAGTCGATTTTAAATTTTTGAACGCAAACGGAGTATTCAGATGGAGTCTTTCGACATTCCGAGAAGCGGAACGTGCCGTCTTGGCGGTATGGAACATCCTAAGAAACACTAAAACACAAAGAATTTATATTTTAAGGCAAATACACTTTGCGCCCGCAATAGTTAATCCCTATGCCAGAAACTCCCGCCTCTAGGGATGTATCATTTGCGTTTAAAATACGACATTGTATTAGAACCCTTACATAAATGATAAGTATTTTTGAAATCATTTAAGGTCTGTCACAATCTCATAATTCCTTAATCTCATTTTTTCAATTCTATGGCCGTGTTTAATATAATCATTAATAAATTAATAATTTATGTCAGATTAATTTAGGAAATCATCCCATATAGTTATAAATATCTTTTTAAATATATCATTTTGTATGATATTAACTACTTTTATTATCATTTTGTTTTTGTAGCTCAAATAAATAAACTACTTTTGCATCAGAAAATTCTGTTCCTTTTAATTGAAATTTTTAAGTAGTTACTTTTTGTTAGAATGGTTTCGATTTGACGCACTCTGTTTATAGAATTGTTTTATACAATATGTAAAATTAAATATGTTTGAATTTATTTAGGAAAGTAGAGTTATCCAACCATTTTTAAAATTAAATATATCCAACTTCGTTTTTACTGATTTATAAACTAAGTGTTGTGACTCATTAAGAAAGACGTGTTTTTATGATTTGATTTAGATATATAATTTAAATCAAACAAGCATTTAATTTAGACAATAATTCAAACTAGATTTCTAAGTGACAGTGCTGTTTTCAAACTGATTAAACTTAAGATAATTATTATCCTATAATTAGGTTACAAATGATTATCTTTGCGGAGATTTTTTTGAACCGAATATTATAAAGCATTATATCATTTTATTCAAAAGCTAAAGTATAATATGCTATAATTTGGATAGATATTCTTACATTTCGTAATAATATGATTGTGAATAGTATCAATTTGAAGCTTTTAACTCTTTTATTTCATAAAGAATTTAGGCTTAGTCTAAAAAACTATCATTTTCATTATTTTTGCACTGTTTTAATTCCATTACGTCAAAATAAAACATTGAATCAGAAATTCCGATAATAATAACCCTCAAAAATTATAATTATGTCATCATTAAGATTTAAAGCTGTAGAAGAGGCTTTTAAAAAGAAAGCACTTGAAGTTACCGCACCGTCAAAATTTGCCTCAGATTATTATGGTAAATATGTTTTTAATAATAAGGCAATGGTAAAATACCTTTCTAAAGACACATTTAAAGCATTGAAAAATGTAATTGAAAAAGGTTCTACTCTTGATATTAGCTTGGCAAACCAAATAGCTGGAGGCATGAAGCTTTGGGCAACAGAATTAGGTGCAACTCACTATACACACTGGTTTCAACCATTAACCGATGGTACAGCCGAGAAACATGACTCGTTTATTGACTATGCTGGTGCTCCGGGCGAAGATATTATCGAAGATTTCTCAGGAAAATTGTTAGCTCAACAAGAGCCAGATGCGTCTTCTTTCCCAAGTGGTGGTATCCGTAGTACATTCGAAGCGCGTGGTTACACTGCTTGGGATCCGTCTTCACCTGCTTTCGTAATGGATGACACATTGATTATTCCTACAATTTTCATTTCATATACTGGCGAGTCTCTTGACTTAAAAGCACCATTATTGAAAGCCTTGAGTGCTGTTGATAAAGCTGCTACCGCTGTTTGTCAAATGTTTGATCCTACGGTAAAAAAAGTAGTAGCTTATCTAGGATGGGAACAAGAGTATTTCTTGGTAGATGAGGGTTTATATGCAACTCGCCCTGACTTAGTATTAACAGGACGTACTTTGCTTGGTCATGAATCGGCCAAAAACCAACAATTGGATGATCATTATTTTGGTTCAGTTCCTAGTCGTGTGGCTGCATATATGAAAGACATTGAATTTGAAGCATATAAATATGGTATCCCTGCAAAAACTCGACACAACGAGGTTGCTCCAAACCAATTTGAACTTGCTCCAATTTACGGTGAATGTAACTTATCTGTTGACCAAAACTTGTTGATGATGTCAATCATGAAACGTGTAGCTCGTCGTCACAGTTTCCGTTTGTTATTGCACGAAAAACCATTTGCAGGTATCAACGGATCTGGAAAACATAACAACTGGTCTCTTGGTACAGATAAAGGTTTGGTTCTTTACGCTCCAGGTAAAACAGCTGTAGAAAACTTACAATTTGTTACCTTCTTGGTTAATACCTTGATGGCTGTTCACAAACACAATGCGCTTTTGAAAGCTTCTATTATGACTGCTCAAAATGCACATCGTTTGGGCGCTAACGAAGCACCTCCTGCCATTGTATCCGCTTTCTTGGGAACACAATTAACTGCTATCCTAGATAAATTGGAAAATAGCACAAGCGAAGAGGCCATTGTAATTGATGACAAAAAAGTATTACATTTAGGTATTCCAAATATTCCAGAAGTATTTCTTGACAATACAGACCGTAACCGTACTTCGGCTTTTGCCTTTACTGGTAACCGCTTCGAGTTCCGTGCTGTAGGTTCATCGGCTAACTGTTCTTCGGCAATGGCAACATTGAATGCTGCTATGGCTCAACAATTGAAAGAGTTTAAAATTGAAGTTGATGCTAAAATTGCTGCAGGTTCTACAAAAGAAAAAGCAATTTTTGATGTCCTTAAAGTATATATTAAATTATCCAAAGCCATTCGTTTTGATGGTAACGGATATAGCGATGCTTGGAAAGTGGAAGCAGCAAAACGTGGTTTGGATTGCGAAACAAGTGTTCCTAAAATTATTGAAGCTTATACCTCAGCTTCAAGTATCGAGTTGTTTAAAAACACTGGAGTTTTGACTGAAGTTGAACTTCACGCTCGTAACGAAGTGAAATGGGAAACTTATATCAAAAAGATTCAAATTGAAGCGCGTGTTTTGGGTGATTTGGCTTTGAATCATATTATCCCTGTTGCAACTCGCTACCAATCAATTCTCTTGGATAATGTTTACAAAACAAAAGCTGTTTTTTCTCCCCAAAAGGCTGAGAAAATATCTTCTTTGGATATTGTATTGATTGAAGAAATTGCAGAACATGTATCTACTATCAAGAAAAACGTTGAAGATATGGTTGTTGCCCGTAAATTGGCAAACGTTATTGAACACGAAAAAGATAAAGCAAATGCATATCACGATCAAGTATTGCCCTATTTTGATGTAATTCGTTACCACGTGGATAAACTTGAAATGATTGTAGATGATGAAATGTGGACTTTGCCTAAATACAGAGAACTACTATTTATCAGATAGAAAAAAAGTGATTGATATTTATTGAGTTTGAATTGACTGTTGTAATTGTTAAATGTAGCAACAGTGTAATTTAACTATAATCAATCGTTTATTCAATAATACTTCATTATTAATTATAGTGGGAAGCCCTTTTTGGGGTTTCCCACTATTTTGCAACTAAACAATAAAACAAAACTTACACAGCTAATTAGTTAAAAGCATAAGTTTTTAAGCGTATAAAAAAAGAAAAAGTTATGACTACTAAATTTTCAAATTCAGAACACCTCGATGAATATGAGCAGATGTCACTCTACTCACCCCAAAACGAGCATGATGCCTGTGGTGTTGGATTGGTATTAAATCTACACGGCGAAAAATCGCATGATATTGTAGCAAACGGACTTCAGGTACTTGAAAATATGGTACACCGTGGCGCAGAAAGTGCCGATAATAAAACAGGTGATGGAGCAGGTATTTTATTGCAAATACCTCACGAATTTATTTTACTGCAAGGCATTCCTGTACCCGCAAAAGGCAAATACGGAACTGGTCTTGTTTTTTTGCCCAAAGACGTTAAAAAAGCCGAACTTTGCTTGAATGTAATTAAAGAATATGTTGAGAAAGAAGGGCTTAAATTATTAGCTATTCGGGATGTTCCTGTTAATAGCGATATTCTTGGAGTAACCTCTGCATTTAACGAACCACAGATTAAACAGATTTTTGTTACTGGTGCAAACTCACAGGTAGAGCTGGAAATAAAACTGTATATCGTTCGTAAAAAAATTGAAAACTCTATATCAAAATCAATTATAGCAAAAGATCGTAGTTTTTATATTGTAAGTTTATCTACTAAACAGATGATTTACAAAGGCATGCTATCGTCGTTGCAGTTGCGTACTTACTTCCCCGATTTATCAAACAAAAATTTCACCTCTGGCATTGCATTGGTTCACTCACGTTTTAGTACCAACACTTTTCCTACGTGGGATTTGGCACAACCATTCCGTATGCTGGGACACAATGGTGAGATTAACACTATTCGTGGTAACCGTCAATGGATGGAATCGCGCGAAAGTGTATTGAAATCCGACCAGCTTGGCAACCTAAATGACTTGTATCCAATTGTTCAACAAGGAATGAGCGACAGTGCTTCGCTTGATAATGTGCTTGAATTTCTTGTTATGTCGGGCAAAAGTTTACCACATGCTATGGCCATGTTGGTACCAGAAAGCTGGAACAAAAAGAATCCAATTTCGGATAGCTTGAGGGCTTTTTATGAATATCACAGTACTTTTATGGAGCCTTGGGATGGTCCGGCCTGTTTGCTTTTCAGCGATGGTCGCTATGCAGGTGGTATGTTGGATCGTAATGGATTGCGTCCTGCACGTTACTTGATTACGCATGATGATACCATGATTATTGCTTCTGAAACTGGAACTGTTGAATTTGAACCTGCCAATATTAAAGCAAAAGGTCGTTTGAAACCAGGCAAAATGCTTATGGTGGATACTGAATTGGGTACCATTTATTATGACAATGAACTTAAAGAAGGTCTTGCAAAAGCTTTCCCATACCGTGAGTGGTTGGACCGCAACTGCATAAGCCTAGATAATATTTCATCGGGAAGAACAGTAAAAAATGATTTGCCTAATTTCGAAACTTTACTTCACGCTTATGCTTACTCACAAGAGGATGTAGAAAGATTAATAATTCCAATGGCTAATGATGGTTTTGAACCAACTTCGTCGATGGGAAATGATGTGGCATTGTCTGTTTTTTCAGATAAACCACAACGATTGTTTAATTATTTCCGTCAGCAATTTGCTCAGGTAACCAATCCACCAATTGATCCAATTCGTGAGGAATTGGTAATGTCGTTGACAGGCTATATTGGTTCTGTACACCAAAATTTATTGCAAGCAGCTCCAGAAATTTGCAAAATGGTAAAGCTGAAAAGTCCCGTGCTTACCAATACACAATTTGATATATTAAGCAATTTACAATATAAGGGTTTCTATACTATTTCATTACCGATGCTTTTCGATCCAAAATCGGGAGCTGCAGGACTTGAAAAAGCGGTACAAGAACTTTGCTTATCAGTAGAAAAAGCGGTTGACGACGGTAAAAATTATATCGTGTTGAGCGACCGTGGAGTTGATGCTACTCATGCACCAATTCCTTCACTTTTGGCTGTTTCGGCTGTACATCTTTACTTGGTTCAAAAAAGAAAGAGAATGCAGATTGATATAGTTGTGGAATCGGCCGAACCACGCGAAGTAATGCATTTTGCCTTGTTGTTTGGATTTGGTGCCAATGCCATTAATCCATACATGGTTTTTGCCATTATCAACGACAGAATCAAATCGGGCGACATTCAAATGGACATGGAGTCGGCTAAAAAACATTACATTAAAGCTGTTAACAAAGGCTTAATGAAAGTGTTGTCGAAAATGGGTAATTCTACTTTGCGAAGCTATCGCGGAGCTCACATCTTCGAAGCAGTTGGTTTGTCTTCTGCTTTCTTAGCCAAATACTTCAAAGGGATTTCTTCAGCTATTGAAGGTATTGATATTGAAGATGTTGCTATTGAAGTATTGACACCTCACCACGAGGCATTTTTCCCTGCCGAGGGCGATGATCCTACACGATTGGTGAATTTTGGACAATATGCATACCGCATTGATGGTGAAAAGCATGCCTGGAATCCAGAAACAATAGCCCGTTTGCAAATTGCTACCAAAACAAATGATTATTCAAAGTTTAAAGAATATATAAAGGCTGTTGACGAAAAGCCAACACCAATATTTATACGCGATTTGATGGACTTCAAACGTAATCCAATCGACATCATCGAAGTAGAGCCAATTGAAAGCATTATGAAGCGTTTTGTGACTGGAGCCATGTCTTATGGGTCAATCAGTCGTGAAGCCCACGAAGCTTTGGCCATTGCCATGAACATTGTAGGTGGACGAAGCAATACAGGCGAAGGCGGTGAAGATCCAGAACGTTACAAAATTCGTGAAGATGGTTTGATTACGCGTAGTGCCATCAAGCAAGTTGCTTCGGGTCGGTTTGGCGTAACTTCTGAATATTTGGTAAATGCCGATGAAATTCAAATTAAAATGGCGCAAGGTGCTAAACCTGGAGAAGGTGGTCAGTTACCTGGTCATAAAGTAGATAAAATCATTGCCAAAACCCGTCACTCTATTCCGGGAATTTCTTTGATTTCTCCTCCACCGCACCATGATATTTATTCAATAGAGGATTTGGCTCAGCTAATTTTCGATTTGAAAAATATCAATCCTACAGCAACTATTAGTGTGAAATTGGTTTCTGAAACTGGTGTTGGTACTATTGCTGCTGGTGTGGCTAAAGCTAAAGCGGACTTGATTTTGATAAGTGGTGCTGAAGGTGGTACTGGTGCAAGTCCTTCGAGCTCAATTAAACATGCTGGACTTCCAGTAGAAATTGGTTTGGCCGAAACACAACAAACGTTGGTTATGAATAACTTACGTGGTCAGGTGCGTTTGCAAACCGATGGTCAGTTGAAAACAGGACACGATATTGTTGTTGCTGCTTTACTCGGTGCCGAAGAATATGGTTTTGCAACAAGTGCATTGCTAATTTTAGGTTGTGTAATGATGCGTAAATGTCATTTAAATACTTGTCCTGTAGGTGTTGCCACACAAGATGAGGTATTGCGTAAGCACTTTACCGGAAAACATGAATACCTGGTGAACTTCTTTAAGTTTCTAGCCGAAGATGTTCGAGAAAACTTAGCGCAATTGGGCTACCGGAGTATGAACGAAATTATTGGACATGCCGATTTACTTGTTCGTAAAAAGATAGAAGGAAATTCGAAAATACAAAAAGTAGATCTTTCTAAAATCATGTATGTTCCAAAGAATAATGCAGAATTGGAATTGCATCATGTTAAAGACCAAGATCACAAACTAGAAAGTGTTATGGATCGCGAGTTGATAAAAAAATCACTCCCAGCATTGGATTTGTGTATGCCTATTCAATTTAAAACTAAAATTAAAAATACCGACCGTGCAGTTGGTGCTATGCTTTCGGGCGAGGTGGCCAAACGTTACGGTCAAACTGGATTACCTATTGATACTATCAAAGCTGAATTTGAAGGTTCGGCAGGTCAAAGTTTCGGTGCTTTCTTGAGCAAAGGAATTTTCTTCCAACTTACAGGAGAAGCAAATGATTATGTAGGCAAAGGTCTTTCGGGTGGTAAAATTGCAGTGATTGCGCCAAAAGAAAGTACTTTCCAACCCGAAAATAATATCATTGCTGGCAACACATTATTATATGGTGCCACATCTGGCGAATTGTATGTGAACGGTGTAGTTGGCGAGCGTTTCTGTGTTCGTAACTCGGGAGCTATTGCAGTAGTTGAAGGAGCAGGAGACCACTGTTGCGAATACATGACTGGTGGTCGTACTGTGGTATTGGGCGAAACAGGTCGTAATTTTGCAGCTGGTATGAGCGGTGGTGTGGCTTATGTGTTGGATGAAGTGGGTAACTTCGACTTTTTCTGTAACATGGAAATGGTTGAACTTTCGCTTATTGAAGACAGCATGGATAGTAAAGAAGTGCAAGGATTAATTTCTAATCATTTCAAATATACAGGAAGTACGCGTGCCAAACTTATTCTTGACAATTGGAGTCAATACGTTGATAAATTCAAAAAAATCGTTCCTATTGAATACAAAAAAGTATTACAACAGGAAAAGATGGATGCTATCAACAAAAAAATTGCTCAAGTAGAACGGGATTATTAGGCCCCCTAACCCCCGAAGGGGGAATAAGAGAGAAAACAATAAAATTTCAAACATTAAATAAGAGCTTTCTTAAAGTCTCCCCTTTTCGGGGAGATTTAGAGGGGCTAAAATACAATCATGGGAAATCCAAAAGCATTTATAAGCATACTTCGCAAGGATGCTGGTTACAGGCCAGTTTTTGAGCGTGTTTCCGACTTCGGAGAAGTAGAACAAACCTTGAATCGTGAAGACCGTAAACTACAGGCATCACGTTGCATGGATTGTGGCATTCCTTTTTGTCACTGGGGTTGTCCGCTAGGCAATAAAATGCCCGAATGGCAAGACCTTATTTACAAAGGACAATGGAAAGAAGCAATAGATAATTTACATGAAACCAATAACTTCCCGGATTTTACAGGAAGAATATGCCCCGCACCTTGCGAAAAATCGTGTGTGTTGGCATTACACGATGCTCCAGTAACTATCCGTGAAAACGAAGCTGCTGTGACTGAAGTTGGTTTTATTGAAGGTTTAATAAAAGCACATCCACCCAAAACACGCACTGGTAAAAAAGTAGCCATAATTGGTTCTGGACCTGCTGGTTTGGCGGCTGCACAACAGCTAAATAGGAGAGGGCATAACGTAACCATTTTTGAAAAAGACAATACCTTGGGCGGATTAATGCGTTATGGTATTCCAAATTTCAAATTAAACAAAAATGTAATTGACCGCCGTTTGGATCAATTGAAAGAGGAAGGAATTATTTTTAAACCCAATACCGAAGTTGGGAAAGATATTATGGGCAAAGAAATCATGAAAAGTTTCGATGCGGTTTGTTTGGCCATTGGAGCAGGACATCCACGTAATATTACACCCGAAGGTCGTGATTTGAAAGGCATTTATTTTGCCATGGATTTCCTTAGCCAACAAAACCAACTCATTATGGGTGAAACCGTTGCTCCTGAAGCAATCATTTCGGCCAAAGATAAACATGTGTTGGTAATTGGAGGTGGTGATACAGGTTCCGACTGTGTGGGAACTTCTATTCGCCAGGGCGCTTTAAAGGTAACTCAGATTGAAATTTTACCACAACCACCTGTTGATAAAAATCCAGATACCCCTTGGCCTTATTATCCAACTATTCTTAAAACTTCTAGCTCACATCTTGAAGGATGTATTCGTAAATGGAGTTTGAACACCAATCAATTTATTGGCAAAGACGGACAACTAACCGAAGTATTGGTAGAAGAAGTTGAATGGACAAAAGATGAAGCTGGACGTTGGAACATGAAACCAACAGGCAAAACGGATATTATTAAAGCCGATTTGGTATTCCTTGCATTGGGTTTTATACATCCTGTACACGAAGGACTTGTTACCGAATTGGGGCTTGAACTTGATGGACGTGGAAACGTAATAGCCAATAAGGACGGCAAAAGCAATGTAGCCAAAGTATTTGCTACTGGCGATGCTGCCATAGGAGCAAGTTTAGTAGTACGTGCCATTGCTTTGGGCCGAAAAACAGCTGAAGATATTCATAAAACAATTAACGTTTAGCGTTTCGTGTTTAGCGTTTCGTGTTCAATGTAAACCAACGAACACGAAACACGAAACACGAAACACGAAACAATTTAAACTAAATAATATGTGTGGAATTGTATGTGCATTTGATATAAAAAAGTCGGCTCAGGTATTGAGACCTCAGGTTTTAGAAATGTCAAAAAAAATACGGCATCGTGGGCCGGATTGGTCAGGAATATACGCTGATAACAAAGCCATTTTGGCACACGAACGCTTATCAATTGTTGACCCAGAGTCAGGTAAACAACCACTTCTTAGTAAGGATGGTAAATTGGTATTGGCTGTAAATGGTGAGATTTATAATCACCAAGAAATTCGTAAACAATTCGAAGGAAAATATGAGTTTCTTACCAAATCGGACTGTGAAGTAATTCTGGCATTGTATCGCGAAAAAGGACCTAACTTCATGGAAGATTTGAACGGTATTTTTGCATTTTCATTGTATGATATTGAAAATGATATCTTCATGATTGGTCGTGACCATATTGGTATCATTCCCTTGTATCAAGGCTGGGATGTAGAAGGAACCTATTATGTGGGATCGGAATTGAAAGCTCTGGAAGGATACTGTACTAAAATTGAGGAGTTTTTGCCAGGACAGTATTATTATAGTCCAGATGGAAAACCTACTAAATGGTATAGCCGCAGTTGGGACAGTTTTGATGCAGTAAAAGACAATGTATCTGACATCGATGTTTTGCGAGATGCTTTGGAGGCAGCAGTGGAGCGTCAGTTAATGGCCGATGTGCCTTATGGCGTATTACTTTCGGGAGGTTTGGACTCTTCAATTATATCGGCAATAGCCAAAAAATATGCAGCCAAGCGTATCGAATCGGGTAATACCGAAGATGCCTGGTGGCCACAACTTCACTCGTTTGCTGTAGGGTTGGACGGTTCGCCCGACTTAATAGCTGCCCGTAAAGTGGCTGACCACATTGGAACCATTCACCACGAAATTCATTTCACTGTGCAAGAAGGTTTGGATGCTGTACGTGATGTGATTTACCACGTTGAAACGTATGACGTAACTACCATTCGTGCCAGTACGCCTATGTACCTTTTGTCTCGCGTAATTAAATCGATGGGCGTAAAAATGGTACTTTCGGGCGAAGGTGCCGACGAGATTTTTGGTGGATACCTTTATTTCCACAAAGCACCAAACGCTGAAGAATTCCACAAAGAAACAGTTCGTAAGCTAGATAAACTTCACTTGTACGACTGCTTACGCGCCAACAAATCATTGGCTTCGTGGGGTGTAGAAGGTCGTGTGCCATTCTTGGACAAAGAATTTATGGACATTGCCATGCGACTGAATCCTAAAGATAAAATGGCCGGCAACGGAAAAATGGAAAAATGGATTTTGCGTAAAGCATTTGAAGATTATCTTCCAGAAAGCGTAACCTGGCGTCAGAAAGAACAATTTTCGGATGGCGTAGGCTACAATTGGATTGATTCATTGCGTGCTTTAACTACCGAAAAAGTAACCGATGAGCAAATGGCAAAGGTAAATGAAACTTACCCTATTAATCCACCAATGAACAAGGAAGAGTATTATTATCGCACCATTTTTACCAGCTTTTTCCCATCGGAAGCGGCTTCGTTGTGTGTACCTTCAGTTCCTTCTGTGGCTTGTAGTACCCCTATTGCTTTGGAATGGGATGCGTCTTTCAAAAACATGAATGACCCTTCGGGACGATCGGTGAAAAGTGTACACGAGGATGGATATAAATAAGTAATTATTTAACAATAGACTCAATAAAGGAGAGGTTTTACCGATAATTAAATTGGTTCACCTCTCTTTTTATTTACAATTATAAATATCTTAGCTGTATTTATTCGAGTACTTTTAACAAAATAAGTAGAATAAATTAGGTGTAAGCATTATAAAAAAGCATTATTATGTCTTCCCAAAGATCAATGTTTTTTTCTTTTTGCAAAGTGTTAATTATAGTTTTTGGCACCGATAATTTTAAAAGATCTTTTCTTTAAAAATAAGACAATTAATTTTTCCAATATATCAACTGTCTCGTTTGGATTTATTACGCCATTTTAGTTATCTTCTAAAAATATGATTTCCTACACTTAACGCTTTTTAGCTTACTTATTTTTATTGACACTTACTGGTTTAAAAAAGAATGTTTCACAAGAAATGATTATCTTTGTTTTGCATTTTTTAAATTACAAACATGAAATACTTCTTTTTAATACCATTTCTAATTTTAGATTGCCGGACTTCAACAATATTTATTTAAAATAAGGGCTGCTAATATCCCTCAGTAATCATTCATCTAAATTAAAGCTTAATATCATTTGTAGTTATGAAAATTAGAAAAAATCAAACCTTATACTTTTTTATTGGCCTTTTAGCCATTTGTGCTATATCATATTTTTACTTTTTTCGCATTGATTTAACGTCCGATAAACGATTTAGCATTGCAAAACAGACCAAAAACTTGGTGAGTAAAGTAGATGGTCCGCTAGAAGTTAAGGTTTATTTGGATGGCGATTTAAATCCTAGTTTTCAACGACTGAAAAGATCAACAACGGAGTTGTTGGAAGAGTTATCGGTTTATTCTAATAATAATTTTAAAATAGAATTTGAAAATCCATCATTGGCGGAATCGTCGGAACAAAGGGAGGCTAAATACGTAGCTCTCAATGCGCGTGGATTAACTCCAACGGCTGTTTACGAACGTGATAAGGAAGGAAAATCCATACAGAAAGTAGTATTTCCTTGGTTGGAAATGACCTATAAAGGAAAAACGGTGGCAGTAAATTTACTCAAAAACGTACGCGGCAATTCCGGAGAAGAAAACCTTAACATTTCCATCGAAAATTTGGAATTTGAAATTACAGACGGCATTCGTCAATTGACTAACAGGGAAGTGAGCAAAATTGCTTTTATCGAAGGGCACGGCGAACTTTCGGAAGCAGAAACTTACCGCATAAGCAAATCACTGAGCCGATACTTTCAAGTGGATAGGGGCGTTATAGCCACAGATGCTACTGTCTTGAACAATTACAAAGTGGTAGTTATCGCCAAGCCTAGTCAGCCATTCAGTGAGTCCGACAAATATATTATCGATCAATACATTATGAATGGAGGTGGTGTGCTTTGGCTCATAGATGGAGTGAAAATTGCACGCGAAAATTTATCAGTAAGCGGCATTTCACCAGCCATGGAATTGGATTTGAACCTAGGAGACCAGCTTTTCAGATACGGCGTTCGCATCAATCCTGTGTTGCTGCAAGATGTGCAATGTGCTAGTGTTCCAGTAAATATTGCACCTGCCAACGCAGCTCCACAATTTGAACCTACGCCCTGGTTTTATGCACCATTACTACTCACTTCGGGACTACATCCTGTAAGCAGAAATGTGACTGAAGTACGTGCCGAGTTTTGCTCTGGAATTGATTTGGTAGGCGAAAATAAGCTTGTGAATGCTCAATTATTATTGGCTACTTCCAACAATACGCACATTGTGGGTACGCCTACCACCATTGATTTGGGTGATACGCCCAAAGCAACTGACAAAGCCTACTTTAACTTTGGATATGTGCCCGTGGCCGTAGTGTTGGAAGGAATTTTTGATTCGAATTTTACCAACAGAATGACGCCAGCGGGCTTAACTAATACAATGCCTATTGTTAATCAAAGCGTTAAAACACGCCAAATATTGATAGCAGATGGAGATATTATCAGAAATGAAACTTCGGGGGTGGCAAGTGACAGTACCACTATTCCGTTGGGTTTCGATAGATACATGAATCAGCAATTTGGGAATGACGAATTTGTGCTGAACTCAGTTTTATATTTGGCTGATAATGAGGGTTGGATGGAATTACGCAACAGAACTTTGAAATTGAGATTGCTTAATAAGAGTATAACTGCCGAAGATAAAACTTTTTGGCAGATGATAAATGTGTTGATTCCTATTGGGTTGTTGCTCGCATTTGGCATTGGCTATCAACTGATTAGAAAACGGAAATATACCAAATAGAAGTCAATATCAAAATTGTTCAATTATTTTTCTGAGCGTATTTGTTTTTAGTTCAATATCGAAAGTGGTTGCATCTACCGAAATAGTAGCTCCCGAAATAGCATCGATATTTTTGCCGGCTACGAGCTCTTCTTTTCCATCGTAGTTTTTGAATTGTTTTAACCAATTGGTTGAGGTAACTTCCTGACCGTGAGATGCCTGATAATTGTATATTTTAACTCTTTGAACGGAGGCTGCTGTGTCGAAGAAAATATAATAATCGAAAAACTCACTCTCACCTTCAGGTTTGTTGTTGTGGCTTAAAGTACAACCACCAGCCCTACAAGTATTTACTCTGCCAACATAAACATATTTGGTAAGCGAAAAATTACTAGAAGCTTGTACTTCATAGAATTTACCAAAATGAATTGTACGAGCTATTTCGGGCAATACATTGAGCTCTTTCAATGCTACATCATCACCATTCTCTTTTTTCAATTCAGAAAGAAGCGATTTGGGAAAATAATCAACACTTGCCTGACAGAGCATGCAAGTATTGATGACTAACAAAAAAATAATTGTACTTATCGTCTTTAACATATTTTCAAATTAAAACATCACGCCTACGCCAGCGTTGAAAACTTTAGAGTATTCGGTGGCAGCTTCCGATTTCACAAATTGCATATCTGCTTTTAGAACCACCCCTTTAGTTAATTTATAGGTTAATCCCGAAGTAATTACATTGTTGTTATAAGCTTTATTTTGTACCAATGTGCCACTTGTAGCATAATGCGTATTGTAATTTTCGTAGCGTACAAAAGGAACTAATTCAGTTTTTGCTTTGCTGAAAAATCTAAACACGTTATATCCAGCTTCTACATAATATCCCATCATGGCGCTACCTAAATCTTTCTTGGTTAATGCATTGTATTGCTCGGTATTGGCAATATCTGAATAGTATAACTGTCCGCGCATTTGCA
>JAIFKQ010000040.1 GCA_020049515.1 Paludibacter sp.
TTTGTTTCAAAAAAACAGAAAATAAACCACTGGCTAGCTGCGTAATTAAAACAAATGCAGCCAGTCGATAGCGATAGAAAAGCAAACCACCAATTACAAAATAAGGAAAAGAGCCGCCAATATGGGTGATATTTTTAAAAAACAGATCAGCACTCGGCGTATGAAAAGAGGTAAGCCAAAGGTGCAAGTCGGCCTTTTCATTACTTAGTATCAATATAATAAGAGTAACTACAAATAAAATGTAGGGGACATAAAATGCGTAATATTTTTTGAAATGCTCCATAATTGCTTTGTCGTTATTTTTCTTTTTTTTTAACCACGCATTTCATACATGGCTAATCACATTTAACCACGTTGTGGTTGCTAATCTTCAAACTCTCAAATTTTCAAATTTTCAAACCTCTTAAAATCTCCCTTTTACCAGGAGGTCCAGCCAATCTTTCTACTTCAAATCCAGCTGCTTGCATTGCTCTGCGCACCACGCCCTTGGCACAATAAGTAGTACTTCCGTCCACATTTCGGGTTGCTTTTCGGGCGAAAAAGCATCGAAATAAACCACATCATACATTTCAGTGAATTGATATTGAGTAAAATCAGTTTCTATTTTTTCTAATGATAAATTATCAGTAATCTGCACTTTTTCATTCCAAGGAAAAGTATGCATAAGTTCAAAAGCATCTCTAAAATCCGTTTTAACTTCTTCTGGATAATTGAGCAACAAGGCATTATCAACAGCTACTGGATATTTTTCGAGTGAAGTATAATGAATCTTTTTAGCACTTTGCTCCGCCTCCACCAAAGTCAAAAATGCATTCAAACCCGTTCCAAAGCCAATTTCCAACACTCGAATTTCCGTTTTCTTACATCGTTTTAAAGCCGCTTCGATAAAGATGTGGCGCGATTCCTGCACCGCTCCGTGCGTGGAATGATAACATTCGTCTATAGCGGGAACAAAAAGGGTATGAGAACCATCTTCGGTAAATCGTAATTCAGACTGCATAATTCAATTTTAAAAGCACACAAAAGTACACATTAATTTTAAAAAATATAACAGACAATAAGTGAATAATTGATGCAAAAAAAACTAGTGTTGTATTAGGAAATTTGCGATGTGTTAACTAATCAACAAGTTGTTACTGCACAGAATCTTCATCGCCGATAGCTATCGGGACTTCAAATCTTCAAATTTTCAAAAAAAAACACTAGATAGCCTCAAATAAAAAAGAAACATCCCGTTTGAAATGTTCCTTTTTTATGTGTTTTATTTTTTTATTCTACTGGTTTCATTTTTACTTCTATCACATTACCTTGCGATACTATATTCTTCAAAATGGCTTGAATCGATTGCGGTGTCAGTGCTTCCACGGAGGCTTTATAATCATCTACCAAATTCAAATTATCATTATAAAATCTCTCTACTGCATTAAGCCACCAACCATTTTCCGCCATGTCTTCGCTGTATTTTTTTAGCATATTTTCTTTTACTTTCTGCAAATCATCTACTCGTGGACCATTTGCCACAATTTCAGCCACTTCCGAATGAATAATACCCATCAATTTTTCTTGCTTAACTGGGTCGGTATCAAATTTCATTAGCAACGTGGCTTCATCTACAGGCGTATTACCCATGCTACCACGTACTCCTACACCGTACGAGCCACCTTCTTTTTCGCGAATACTTTCCAAATAGCGCATATTTAAAATACTACCAATGGCAGTTAAACTAGTGCGATTTAAGATATTGTATGGCATTGAAGCGCTGTACAAAATGAAGTTCGATGATTTTTTTACTTGCATCTCTTTGGTGAATTCATTTTCAACTTTTCCTTTTGGAGTACGAATGTTATTGTCAGTAAATTTCTCTACAATCTTTTTAGATTTCAAACCACCTAAATAGGTAGAAATTGCCTTTTTAACAACCACATTAGTAGGGTCAATATTACCTACAAATATAAAAGTAAAATCGGCTGGTGCGGCAAAACGATCTTTGTAAATAGCTAGGGCTTTGTCCTGATTTACCAAATCCAAGGTTTCCAAATTCATTAACACCGTGCGTTTGTTATGATTTGTCATTGTCATACCAATATTGTCCGAAAAAGCTTTACGTGGGTCGGTAGCTGAATTGGCCAAACTTGCACGGTACATATTCATCATAGCTTTAAAAGCATTATCGTCTTTGCGAACCGCTGTAAAGTGTAGATAAATAAGCTGCAACATAGTTTCAAAATCAGAGACTGAAGAATTTCCAGAAAAACCCTCTTCATAGTCGTCTATTAAGGGTGAAACAGAAGCTATTTTACCCGTAAGTATCTTATTTAATTCTACTTGCGAATACTCTCCCAGCCCATTATTGCTCATGATTGAAGCCGCCAAAGTACCAGAAGCAAGGTCGGCGACATTGGCTATTTTCGAAAGACCACCATCGCTATACGCTGACATCAAAACTTCATCTTGTTTAAATTTGGTAGATTTCACAATCACTTTTACGCCATTGCTCAAAGTCCATTCGGTAGTACCTAGGATTTTATTTTCCATTGTTTTAACTATTTTCCCCGCTTTTGGAACTTGTTTAATCAATAGTTTATCCAAGATTTCTTCAGCTTTTGCTGTCAATTCTGCGCTTTTCGCATTAACAATAGCTGCAAGAATCTGATCTTTTGTGGGTATTTTAACGGTTTCCTTTTCTGGCGCCATCAATGATACAATCAAATTACTATCTGTTACATAAGATTTTGCCATTTCATTAACGATGGCCAAAGTAAGCTGTGGAACCAACACTTGCGCTGTTTGATATTCCCATTCAATACCTGGAATTGGCTCCATTGTCAGAAAATTACGAACGTACTCTTCTACCAAATCATTGTTCTTTTGATTAGCACGCTCATTATAAGCAGTTTCAATAAGTTTTAAGAAACCAATTTTTGCACGTTCCAATTCTGAATTAGTAAAGCCAAAACGTTTGATTTTTTCAGCCTCTAGTAATAAAGCATTAAGTCCTTCAAGTTCAAATCCTTCTTTTGGAATTGCCAAAAATTGAAATGCATCTTTCGATTTTACCAATTCGCCATAACTGGCATAAGCTGCTACAAAAGGTGCGTCGGCTTGTTGTGTAATTTCGTCAAAACGATTACCAATCATGTTAGAAATGAGCGAATTAGCTACACTTATGTTATAACCATTAATTGACAATTTTATTTCAGCAGGCATAACCTCGTGTTTGTATTCCAACTCAATACGCGTCATGCGTGCTTCTGGGTCTTTTACGATAGAAACAATGGGTTCTGCATTATCCAGAATAGGATAAATTGGCCGTTCACCGGCATTTGCTTTTTTTGGAATGTCGGCAAACAATGTCTTTATTTTTGCTTCCACTTTGTCAACATCAATATCGCCAACAATCAATATAGACTGTAAGTCTGGACGATACCATTTTTGATAAAAATCACGTATTATTTGATGAGTAAAATTATTGATGATAGCTGTATCTCCAATTACATCACGTTTTGCATATTGTGATTCAGGATATTTCTGCTTATTGGATTCTTTCCACATCCTTCTGTCAGCGCCCGCACCCGTACGCCACTCTTCACGAATCACTCCTCGCTCAGCATCTATTTCTTCTCCTTTCAACAAAATAAAACTCGACCAATCGTGTAAAACCAACAATGCGCTATCAACAATGCCATCGCGAGTTGTGGGAACATCCGAAAGATTATAAACCGTTTCGTCCAACGAGGTATAAGCATTGATATTTGCACCAAATTTAACACCTATAGTTTCAAAGTAATTGATTATTCCTTTGCCAGGATAATTAGTTGTTCCATTAAAAGCCATGTGCTCCAAAAAATGGGCTAATCCATTTTGGTTATCATTTTCAAGAATTGCACCCACATTTTGAGCAATAAAAAACTCTGCGCGCTCTTTAGGCAACTGATTGGCACGGATATAATATGTCAATCCATTATCCAATTTTCCATAACGCACTTTGGGGTCGATAGGAAGAGGCGGAGCTTGTTGACCTGCTACATTGGAAGCCAAAACCAATAATAGAGTTAGCGAAATTAATCTGAAAAAGTTCTTTTTCATGTATATAAAAAAAAATAAAATGAGAGTAAAAAATATATTATTTCTGAGTAAATATTTGAACTGCAAAGGAAAGTAAAATAAATCAATTAATATAATCATTTGCTCCTTTTCTGAAATCTAATTTTGAGTCCACTCCGAATAGTGTTTTTTTGAACGCAATCCACGATAGCTATCAGGTTGCAAAGTTGCGTTCAACAAATTAAAAGTCAACATATCGGAGCAGACTCAATTTTTGGAAATTCATTTTGATAATCGAATATCTTATAAAACTGTTGATTAAGATGTAAAACGCAAAATAAATAAGTATTTTTGTACTTCAAATTAAATAAAAAAATGAGCGAAGAATTGAATATTGATTTTCAAGCAACTAAAAAAGAAAAATATGAATCATTGTTGCCACAGATAGCATCATTGATTGAGGGTGAAACAAATTTAATTGCAAATCTAGCAAATATATCAGCTGCCTTGCACCAAGCATTTGGGTGGTGGTGGGTTGGTTTTTACTGGGTGCAAAATGATGAATTGGTACTCGCACCTTTTCAGGGACCCATTGCTTGTACGCGAATTGGCTTTGGCAAAGGGGTTTGCGGTACAGCCTGGAAAGAGCAGAAAAGTCAGTTAGTGCCCAATATAAATGCTTTTGCAGGACATATTGCGTGTAGCAGCCTTTCTGTTTCCGAAATTGTAATACCCATATTTGATTTGCATCAAAATGTGATTGCTGTATTGGACGTGGACAGCGAACAATCTGATTTACTTGACGAAATGGATGTATATTATTTGGAAAAAGTGAGTGAAATAATTACAACAAACATCACGAAACATAAAGCATAACTACTTATTTATGAAAGACTTAAACTCATTATTTTATATTTAATTTAAAATCCAAATACTTCATTTCATATTTCAAATACTATTTAATCATTTTTTGTTCCATATCGGCAAAAACTTTTTGTTGCAAAGTTATGTCGGCAGCAGTAACGCCTTCTCTACCAGCCAAACGCGTAAATACGTGCAATTTAGAATCTACCATTTCCACATCAATATTTTTATATAAAATCCAATCGTATTTTAAACCTTTGTAAATCATTAGCGCACTTACAGGATCTGCCACATCGTCAATGGCACTTTTGTACACTTTTATATACAAATTATCGCGCAAAACAATCCCTTTTTGTAAATCCAATCGGGTAGTATTTATCAAAGTCATTAATTGCTTCAACGATTCTTGTGGACGATAAACATACCATTTACCTGTTTCGCCCGAGGCAAGTTCCACGGTGGTATAACCCAGTATAGGCCCCAATAAACCAACCATGGTAAGTGTTTTATTGGAAGAAACTACAATTGGGTCAATCATGAATATCCCCTTTGGCTGGGTCAGAGTTGTAAAAAAATCGGTTGTTAATAAATTGATAATCAAGGGCGCCCCAGTAGATGAGCCAGCCAAATATATATTTTTAAATCCTTTGTCGCTCAGTTTTTTGTACTCTACTTTTATTGAAAGTTGCCAATCCTCCCAAGTTGCATTTTTAAAATCTTCATACGATCTTCCATGCCCACCAAGTAGAACTTGCGAAACATAAAATGTACCTTTCATATTAGCAAAACTGCGCAACTCGTCCCATTCAAAAGTGGTGGCAGTATAACCATGTGCGGCAATAATTACTGGAGTATTTTTTTCCAGCTCAGTAGGAATAGGGATATATTCAGAAACTAAATGCTTTTGAATTGAATCGGGAATACTATAAATAAAACCTGAATCAAGCATATCGTTGCTAATTTCGGGGTCAGAACTACACGAAATGCCAAATGCTGAAACAACTAATAACCAGATATATATTGAACGTTTCATAACTCCTATTGAATTTTTCATGTTTATTAAATCAGTATTTTTAGCCATAAAAATTATTTTTTAGCAATGCAATAAAAAACGCTTAATTGATAAAAAACCGGAAATAGCGTTCCTGGTTTGCTAACGCCGTCACCATTAATAAGATTATATCCTACCGAAAGACTTGCTGCCATCGGGAACTTGAATTTATAAAACAAACCTGTTTCCATTGAAAATAACATGGAGTTGTTAGGCAAAACATCAAACATTGGCTCTTCGGTGTCAAAATGAAAGAAGCCAGTATTTAAACCAGCTAAAATCTGAAAATCCTTCTCTGAGCGAAACCTCCAATCGGCACCTATTACGTAATTATCTTGCTTGATAGCATTGCTTCCAAGTGCACTTCCCAATCTACTGGAAGCGTAACTCATTTTGAGGTGAATCTTCTTATTCAACAGAAAATCAGATGTATAATCAATTCCAACTCCATTTTCCCAATAAAGTTGTTCGGTTTTTTGAAACCTTGCTCCTACTCCAAGTTCGTAATTTGCAGTAAATTGTGCATTTGTTTCGATTAAAAAAAACAAACCGAAAAGGCTTACCAATAATGTCTTTTTCATATTTCGATAAAATAAATAAAAAATATAAGTTTCAAAATGCTAACATAAAACGGAAAAACACCATGTAAAGTTCATTTTGCAAGGCACTCCAATAATCGTCTTTACATCAATGCCTGGATATTCTCTGAATTTACAATCGCCTTTGCGCCCGAAGCATATAATCCTTCGATACGCTGCACAAAACGTTCCTCCACTCTTCCACGCATTACTTTCATTGTACTATTTACCAATCCGTTCTGCTCTGTAAATGGTTCGCCAATTACAGCTATCGCAGCTGGCAACCAGCGTTCGGGAAACAAACCTTCATACTTTCCGGCTTTACGATACTCATTTATCTCACGTTGCAATTTATTTAATGCCAATTCTTTAGCTTCTTTTGTTTCCCATTTCAAATGCGGTTTTTTATGATGTACATAACGCTTCATGGTCTCCTTATTGGGAACAACAAGCGCCGAAGTGTAGGGATGTTGATTGTTATAAAGTAATATTTGATCGATAAAATTAGAATTCGTAACCAACGATTCCTCTATTCCTTCTGGGCTATATTTTTCGCCATCGCTTGAAATTAACAAGCTTTTAAAACGCCCCACCACATACAAAAATCCATCATTATCCATATAGCCCATATCGCCAGTATGCAACCATCCATCTATGATGGTTTCGGAAGTTGACTTATCGTTTTTGTAATAACCGGCCATCACATTCTCACCTTTTATAACAATTTCTCCTTTTTCAAAATTCGGAATTTCAATACCGTCACTGTTGCAAATTTTCAACTCCATCGGCCGTACCAAATAACCAGAAGAACCCAACTTATGATTTTCTAAGCCATTAGAAGAAATAATTGGTGTAGCTTCCGACAAACCATATCCTTGAAACATCGGAATTCCAATAGCATAATAAAAACGTTGTAAATCAATATCAAGCAAAGCACCACCCCCGATAAAAAATTCCAGTTGACCACCAAAACTTTCTCTGATTTTTGCAAATATAATTTTATCGAAAATATCTAACAACGGTTTTTTCCATTTTTGCAAACTTTCGGCACGGTTAAAGCCTTCTTTATTATAAGAGTAAGAAAGAAACAATGCAAATCGAAACATTGAATTAATTACTGCACCTTTAGCCCTAATGCCACCTTCAATATTCTTTTTAAAACTTTTTGCCAAAGCCGGAACGCTAAGCAACAAATTCGGTTTTAGCTCTTTGATATTAATGGGGATGTTTTTCAATGTTTCCATCCCTGTTTTTCCACTTTGTACAGTACCAACACTTGCCCCAGAGGCCATAAAGCTATAGAAACCAGCCACATGAGCAAAACAGTGGTCGAGTGGTAAAATAATAAGCGTTCGGTAACTGGTGGGAATTGTCATTAAAGTTAGAGCCTGCTCCACATTGGCGGTATAGTTGCGATGAGTGAGCATAATGCCTTTGGGGTCGGCTGTAGTGCCAGAGGTATAACTTATATTTGCTAAGTCGCTGGGCAAAATGGATTTAGAAAGTTCTATTACCACTTGTGGATTCTTTTTCAAATAGCCCGCACCCAATTTGTTCAAATCAGTTAAGCTAATTTCTCTGTCTTGATAAATTGGTTGTTCATCGAACACAATCACCCTTTTTACTGCAGAAAGCTCACTCATAATAGCTCGTATTTTCGGCAACTGATTTCCAGACACCAAAATATATTTTGCTTCGGAGTGCAGCAGTCTGAAAACCAAATCATTACTCTCCTCCAGTTTAATAGACAGAGGAACATTCACGGCACCAGCATGCAAAATACCTAATTCACCTATTATCCAGGCATTTCTTCCTTCGGACAATAATGCAATTTTATCGCTCTTTACTACTCCAATTTGTATTAAGCCAGCTGCTAATAAATGAACTTGTTGTTTGGTTTCAAAATAGGAGGTTGATGTAAACTCATTGGTTATTTTTTCCCATAGAAATGGGTTTTTGGCATATTTATCAACACTTTGGTTCAACAAATCGATAATGGTAGAGTTCATAAAAAATTCTATTTTGTACAAGAATAAAAAATATTGGTTTTATTAAATTTAAATTATTATTATAAAAATAGAGTCTTATAAATCAGTAACTATTATTTATAAAAACAAAGCCTTTTTTCAACAATAAAGCCCACTAAAAAGCAGGCTTTATTGTATTATAAACGAATTTAAATTTATTTGCTAAAGAAAAATTCACATCTTCTATTAGGTCGGTATTTAATCTGAGGCTCAGTCACTTTACCCTTTCCATTGGCAATTATTCTATTCCCTGATATCCCCCAAACTTTCATCATTTCAGCTTTCACTCTATTGGATCTACGCTGACTCAAGTTTTCATTATATGCCTTGTTACCCATAAAATCACAAAATCCTCTAACCTCTACTATCAAGCTTTTATCAGCTTTCATTTTAGCAGAAACTTTACGTATAGTTTCTAATGCATCCTCATCTAATCCTGTTTTGTCGAAATCGAAATATACAGCGGGAATATCATCCACTGCGGGTATAGTATCTTGCTGAGCAATTAATTTCTGAACAAATTGAGGTGTAATAATAGTCCTACCCCTAAAATCAACGGGAGTATTTGGCGGTGTTAAAGGTTCTTTGTCTCTAGAATTAGGCACTCCATCCTCATCATTATCTGGACCATTGTCCGCTAACAAATGAGTCAATGAGTCAATTTTAGTGTTTTGTTCTGCCAATTGAGCTTTAAACGAAGTTATTATTGAATCTAATGCATTTTTTCCATTGTCTATCTGGGCACAGCATGGAGGGTCAAATTGATCCATGTTTATATTGCGTCGATGATCACGTTTTTTTGGATTATTAAATTTATACCGCAAATAAGCCATTCCTGAGCCAATAAAATCATTGGTCACACCTTTATAATTATAGCGTGGGTCACCCTCCATATTATCTTTATTGTAAGCACGGTAATGAATTTTTCCTCCTACTGCCCAGTTTTTTGACAGATTATACTCCAATGAAAAAGTAACTGGAATAGATAAGGCTTGTCCGGGTAAACTTACAATTGGAGAATTTACTGGATCAGGTGTTTTAAAGTCAGTTTGATAAAAAGCATAACCAATACCAATGGCACCAAGTATTGAAAACTTCGATCGGGAATAGGGTAGAATTAATTTCGTAAAATTAATGGTTGCATTTATATCACTTGTATTCAATGGCGCATAAAAAGAAAGATCGGTGTTTGCTCCATTCAACGGAAAATGATAAAAATCCAAAGCAACACCCCAAATTGGACTTATAGCATACTCTACTGTACCGCCGTAAGAAACATCAGTAAAAGATGAGGGTAGAAGTTGCATTCGAGTTTGACTAACATCACCATCAAAAACACAAAAACCTGTTTCAATAGAAGCAGACCAAATTGAAAATTCGGATGCTTGCGAAAACATGCTTGTTGAAATTAAAAAAGCAAAAACAAAAATGTAAAAAAATTTCATAAAATAATTTTTAACTTGTTAAAAAGACTTGAAAAGAAAGCTTACTAAAAAAACTCAAAAAACTCAAAAAAAAATACTTTTTTAAAATTAACTCATAATGGATTAAAATCATCTATTAAAAAAGAAATCACATCTTCTATTAGGTTGATATTTCGAGCGAGGTTCAACTACTTTTCCTTTTCCGTTAGTGATAATTCTCTCGGGGTTAATGCCCCATACTTTGACCATCTCTGCTTTCACTCGATTAGAACGCCTAATACTAAGTAACTCATTGTAAGGAGTATTGCCCATGTAATCGCAGTAACCTCTTATTTCTACCACTAGCGTTGTATCTGCTTTCATTTTGGCAGAAACCTTTCTAATAGTTATTAATGCGTCGTTATCCAGACCTATTTGATCAAAATCAAAATATACAGCTGGAATATCATCTATATTAACACTAGGTTTTGTTCCTGGTACTGGTAAGCAAGGTTCAATGCAACCAAGTGGTTTTCCCCAAAAATCTACAACTGTGTTGGATGGTGTAGTTGGTTCTTTATCTCTACAATCTGGCACGCCATCACCATCTGTATCTGGTCCATCATTACAAAGTGTATTAGCCATAGAATCTAATTTTACTCCCTGATTATCAACTTTTTCTGCTAACTTGTTTAATGCAGAATCCAATCTGTTAATACGGTCTGTATTAGCTTTAGCTAAATCCAAAGCTGGATTTGGCAAATACTCTTCCATACGAATATTGCGTTTGTGATCCTTATTTAGAACATTAAATTTGTAGCGCAAATACACCTGACCTGCTGCAATATAGTCGTTCGTAACACCAGCCCAATTTAAATGGGTTAAACCCTCAAGATTATCTTTTGTATATGCTCTATAATGAAATCTAATACCCGAAGCGATGTGTTTTGAAAAATTATACTCTACGGCAAATGTTACTGGTACAGAACCAGATTTGCCAGTTTTCAAGGGACTCCCTTCTCATAAATGAGTTTGTTAATCCCATTTTCTTTTGTATCATCGGCAACTGGATTAAGATTATTATCCAAAACATTAAAATCGTAACTTGCAAAGCCTAAGCCTATTGATCCAATTATGTAAAACTTAGATTTAGATTCAGGAAAAATCCAACGCGTAAAGTTTATTGTTGCATTAAAATCAGAGGTAAATAAATTTGTATTTACATTGCTCTTTGTTTTATCACTTCCAAGAGGTGCTCTCAAAGGAAAATAATAAGCATCGAGCGAAAGTCCCCAAATTGGAGTCAGGGCATACTCTATAGTACCACCATAAGAAACTTTTCGTACCGACGTAGGGAAAATTTGAGTTAACTCCTGAGGTATGTCTCCATCAAAATAATTTGCCCCTGCTTCTGCCGTAATAGACCAACCAGTAAAACTGGTTTTAGTTTGTGAATAAGCAGAAAAAGAGAACGAAATTACGAATATAATTGGTAAAATCTTCTTCATTTTTCGGTGAGATTTTAACGCTAATACTAGATTTTACTTCTTGTTACATGATCATAAATCAGTAATTAAAGTTCAAAGTTAAGAATTAAATTGATTTGCCAATATATTTACAACATAGATATTTATTACATTTTATTACAAAAGCAGCCAGATAAAACATAAATCACTTATAAACAACAAAATAAGGAAATTTAAATTATCAAAATAAACATCATTAAGTAGTAATTAATACAAATTCAGACAAGTAATATACAAAGAATAAATACAATTATTATTGCTTAGACTATGAATTTTCGGAATTTAATAAAATAAGAGAATTGAGTTCCGATAATATTTTTGCAGAAACATAAACTAAAAAATAACAACTAAAATACAATGTCATTCTTTCATATAATTTAGGCTTTAAACCTTGTTTTATTTGGAAAGTAGATACTTTTAAGTAGGAACGAATGTTCGATAAAATTTAATTTTATTCAGTAAATAAAGCGTTTTCTAAACACCCTTAACAAACCAAAATACGAGTAAGAATTTTTTAGGAATTGTAGGCCTCTAATGTTTTTTTAACAGATCCATGAATGATTAATAAATTTTTAGCTTGTTCATAATCTAAGCCTAATGCATCAACTATCATACGTGCGCCACGGTCAATTAACTTTTTATTGGAGAGCTGCATGTTTACCATTTTGTTTCCTATAACTCGTCCAAGCTGAATCATTGTTACTGTAGTAATCATATTTAACACTAGTTTTTGGGCTGTTCCAGATTTCAATCGAGTGCTTCCTGTCACAAACTCTGGATCCACTATTACTTCAATTTTAATTTCTGCCTCTAGTGCTATTGGCGAGTTTGGATTGCAGGTAACAGAAGCAGTGAGAATACCATTTTTTCGCGCATTACGCAAAGCGCCAATCACATAAGGTGTTGTTCCAGAGGCTGCTATACCAATTACGGTGTCGTCTTTATTAATATTGAAACCCATTAGCTCTTCCCAGCCTTTATTCAAATCGTCTTCGGCATTTTCAACCGGATTGCGCAATGCATGTTCTCCGCCAGCAATCAATCCCACTACTAAATGTGGAGACATACCAAATGTAGGCGGTATTTCGGAAGCATCAAGTACACCCAAACGACCACTTGTTCCAGCCCCTAAATAAAAGATACGTCCACCACGTTTCATTCTAGTTACAATTTTGGTCACTAGTTTTTCAATTTGTGGAATTGCTTTTTCTACCGCTAAAGGTACTTTTTTATCCTCCTGATTCATACCAATAAGTAATTGATTTACTGATTGTTTATCAAGGTTTGCGTGTAATGAATCTTGTTCTGTGATTTTGATGAAGGAGGCACCCCTATCCCGATAGCTATCAGGACTAAAAGGGGAATTGGAGTTAGTATTGGTTTCCATATTTGTATTCTGAGTCATATTTAAAAAGTTGATGTTTGAGTTTTACAATTCTATCATAATTCCACTAGGTGTTATGGGTTCTCTATTTATGATACTCAACTAGTCCATTCATAGGACTTTGTACAATTTCTGAGATTGAAATTCCCCGTTCGTAAGCCACAATTTCTAACGTGTCGCGAAAATAATAAGCTATTGAACCTACAAATCCTACTTTTACATCTTCGAGGGAATACTGCAAAACATTTCTCACAAAAAAAGCATCAAAGCTATCAAAGACTAGATTGAAAACAGAAGGTTCGTCAATATTTGCCAATAAAAATGGAGTAAAATTGGCTAAAAACCGATTGGGGAAAGGCTGTTTATATACATTATCGAGAATAATTGCGGGTGTTAACTCATAGGTGTTTAAAAAATTTTCCTTCAATTCCAATGGTAATTGGTTTTTAAGACAATCGGCTATAAAAATTTTTCCCAAAACTGCACCACTACCTTCGTCGCCAAGTATAAAGCCAAGAGGAGAAACGTTTTCAATGATATTTTTGCCATCATATAAACAGGAATTAGAACCAGTACCTAAAATACATGCAACACCCTTATTATCTATGAATAAAGCCCGTGCCGCTCCCAATAAATCACTCTCAACTTCTATTAGTACGCCTTTAAAATAACTATTCAAAGCATTATTTACTAATCCTTTTTTTTCTGGAAAAGAACAACCTGCCCCATAAAAAAATATTTGTTCTATATTAATACCAATCAACTCGGGGAGTAAGTGAAGTTCAATTTCGAGAGCTATTTCGGCTTCCGATTGATAAAAAGGATTGATTCCTTTTGTAAATACATCTTTTATTACTACTGTTTTATCAATCACACACCAGTGTGTTTTAGTAGATCCACTATCAGCTATTATTTTCATTAGAGGTTGTTTTGATATAAAAATAAATGCAAATTAAGTCAAAATGATTGAGCCTACCAAATGAAAAAAAATAAATATCGATGCATGCAATCCTTTTGTTTTAAATTGATGACTTAGAAAAAAAACATTATATTTGTACTCAAATTGAATTATAAAATAGATAAAAATAAACAGGATTCATTTCCGATACTAAAATAATCGCTTTAATCATTTTACATTTTACAATAAAAAACACTCAACACTTTATCACTTATAAAAAATAAAAATGAAACCAATTAATTGTTTTATTTCTCACAACGATATATTTCAGGTTGAAATAACAGCAAAGAACCTGTTAAAATCAAAACTTGTGAACGCTGTATATTTACTATCTACATCCAGCAGCGATATAGTAATAGCAGGTTGCCAATATATTAAAATTGATGCTTTGAATAGCAGTGATACTGTTAATAAAATTGCCGAAAAGTCGGACACGCAATTTTCACTTATTTATACCAAGGATACGGTATTGGAACTAGGTCAATATGCACTAGAGCGGTTCTATCACATTGCCAACGACACCAAGGCTGGGTTGGTTTATTCCGATTATTACCAAATAGTGGAAGGATTGCGGTCTAATTTGCCGCTGATTGATTATCAGGAAGGCAGTTTGCGCGATGATTTTAATTTTGGCTCCTTGTTGTTTTATAATGCTGAAATGCTGAAAAAAGCAAGTGCCCAAACTACTGAAAAGTACCAACATGCCGGACTATATAATTTACGCCTTAAGGTATCGCAACAAGCAGATTTGATTCATATCAATGAATATTTATACTCGGAAGTAGAGTTTGACACTCGCAAAAGTGGCGAAAAACAGTTCGATTATGTTGACCCTAAAAACCGGGATGTGCAAATAGAAATGGAAATAGCTTGTACAGACCATTTAAAGATAATTGGTGCTTATCTTGCTCCAACTTTCAAAGCCATTGCTTTTGATGAGAGTCATTTTCCAGTAGAAGCATCTGTCATTATTCCCATTCGCGACCGCGTGAAAACGGTAGAAGATGCCATTAAATCAGTACTTTTACAAAAAACCACTTTCCCATTCAATCTCATTATAGTTGATAATTTCTCAAGTGATGGAACTTCGGAAATAATAGAAAAATATGCACTTAATGATACTCGTGTAATTCATATTATCCCCAAACGTAGAGACCTGGGCATTGGTGGATGTTGGAATTTGGGTGTAGATAGCGATGTTTGTGGCAAATTTGCTGTGCAATTGGATAGTGACGATGTTTACGAAAATGAAAACACACTGCAAACCATTGTAAATACTTTTTACGAACAAAATTGTGCCATGGTCATCGGCTCTTATACCATGACCAACTTCAAGATGGAAACCATTGCACCCGGACTTATTGACCACAAGGAATGGACACCCGAAAATGGACGAAACAATGCACTCCGCATTAATGGATTGGGTGCACCGAGGGCATTTTATACGCCTATACTTAGAGAAATTAAAGTGCCAAATACCAGCTATGGAGAAGATTATGCGCTTGGATTGTATTTTAGTCGCGAGTATCAAATTGGCCGCATTTATACCTCACTCTACCTTTGCCGCCGCTGGGACGAAAACTCGGATGCGTCGCTGGATGTGGTAAAAATGAACGGACATAATTTGTATAAAGATAAGATTCGGACGATCGAATTGAAGGCGAGAAAAAACCAGTTGAAAGTTGTCAGTTGAAAGTTGACAGTTTTTTGTTTTGAGGCCGATAGATACTTAAGGGTTAATTCGATGTAATTAAATTTTAAATATTGTAATGCAAAAAATAAACAAACAAATTTCTACATTATTCGCCGAGCAGGTTTCCAATTGGGAACTTGCACGCACCAATTACGAAGGGCTGAAAACGGTCAGAACGAAGTCTTTTTCTTTTGGCGATTTTGATGTCAAGGTGCAATTTAACCCTGCACGTATCATTTCGTCGGGGGCAAAAGTGGATGCCAAAACTATTTCCGAACGCAAGTGTTTTTTGTGCTTGGAAAACTTGCCAGCCGAACAAAAAGGAATTGATGCCGGCAATTATACCGTGTTGGTGAATCCGTTTCCAATTTTCCCCGAGCATTTTACCATTCCTCACAAACAGCACATTGCGCAGCAAATATTACCATATTTTGCCGATATGTTGGACTTGGCTCAGATGCTCGACGAGTATGTGGTTTTCTACAATGGTCCAAAATGTGGCGCTTCGGCTCCCGACCATCTTCACTTTCAGGCGGGTACAAAGGATTTTTTGCCCTTGGTAAATGATTTTAAACGGTTGAAAACTACCCATGCACAGCTGTTGGTGGAGTCCGAAGCTTTCCAGCTTTTTAGTTTTGATCAATACCTGCGCACCGTTTATTGCATCGAATCTATCAATAAGGAAAGTGCCATCAATGCATTTGAGAAGTTGTATTTGCATTTTCAAAATACGACCTCTCCCCCCGCCCTCTCCCTAGGAGAGGGAGCCAAGAGTGAGCCAATGATGAATGTGGTTTGCACTTTTGAGAATGATAAATGGTTGACTTTTGTACTTCCCCGTGCCAATTTTCGTCCGTGGCAATACACCGCCGAAGGTGATGCTCAATTACTGGTAAGCCCCGCCACAGTAGAGATGTGCGGCATCTTTATCACGCCCATCGAAAGCCATTTCGACCGAATAACAAAGGAGGATGTGGTGAGTATTTTGGAGCAAAGCAGCAAAGTTTAACTGTTTTGAAG